>DATEIS010000441.1:0-67970 GCA_035278765.1 Pyrinomonadaceae bacterium
CGCTTCAAAAGTAGCGAAGGCCCATAGTAAGGAGTTGTCGCGCCGGCACCTTCCACTCGCCAGGTCGGCACGGGCCTTGCTCCTTTCGAATGAGGATGAAGCACACCATGAAGACAAATAAACAACTTATCTACACACTCGATTTCGGCGAGATCGGCATAAAGGATATTTCACGGGTCGGCGGTAAGAATGCCTCGTTAGGCGAACTCTTCAATGCACTTAAGCCCCAGGGCGTTGGCGTGATCGATGGCTTCGCTACAACGGCAGATGCCTATCGGACGCTATTGGCCCAGGGGCAACTCGAATACGAGCTCCGTTCGTTGCTCTCAGATTTCGATCCGGAAGATGTAGAGGAACTGAGAAGGCGAGGACATGCTGCACGCGTGGCCGTTCTTGATATGCCGCTACCGAAGGAATTGCGAAACGCGATCATCAGCGCCTATGAACAGCTTTGCAACCGGCTAGGGCATGAGCCGGAACTTGCCGTGAGATCTTCTGCTACCGCTGAAGATTTGCCCGAAGCCTCGTTTGCCGGCGCCGCCGAGACATTTCTTAATGTTCGTGGTCGTACGGCGCTGTTGCGTGCCGTGCATCAGTGCTTCGCATCCCTCTTTACCGATCGTGCAATTAGCTATCGGGCACGTCTTGGTTACGACCAGTTGAAGGTGGCGATTTCTGTCGGCGTACAGCCAATGGTGCGATCTGATAGAGCCAGCTCAGGTGTGATCTTCACCCTTGACACTGAATCAGGATTTCGCGATGTCGTATTGATTACTGGCGCGTATGGCCTGGGTGAGTATGTTGTGCAAGGGGTCATTAACCCGGATGAGTGGGTTGTTTTCAAACCAACACTCAAGCTTGGCTATCGTCCTATCGTTGGGCGAAGGCTTGGTACAAAGGAGGTGCGCCTGCTTTATGGTGACGGTAGCCGCACCACGCTCAGCGAGGCCACTCCGTTAGCGGAACGCGGAAAGTACTCGCTCACTGATGATGAAGTACTCAAGCTCGCGCATTGGGCCTGCTTAATTGAAGACCACTATTCCAAACAGGCCGGACATCCGCAGCCGATGGATATCGAATGGGCCAAAGATGGAGTGAGCGGCAAACTCTTCATCGTTCAGGCCAGACCGGAAACGGTCCATTCTGCAAAGGCAAGAGATGCGGTAGCGCAGATCTATCGAATCACTGGTGAACATGGAGACCCGCTTGTAACTGGCCAGGCTGTCGGTGAAAAGGTTGGCGCTGGTCGCGTACGAATCGTCCATCGGATTGAAGAACTGCAAAACGTAAAAGCGGGTGACGTCCTGGTTGCCAGGCTCACCGATCCGGATTGGGAACCTGTAATGAGACGGGTCTCGGCCATAGTTACCGATCAAGGAGGACGAACCGCACACGCTGCGATCGTGTCTCGCGAGTTTGGCATACCGTGCATTGTGGGCACTGGAAATGCAACTGAGGTCCTTCATGATGGTGATGAGGTCACGGTAGCATGCTGCGAAGGGACCGAGGGTCACGTCTATGCCGGGCGGGTTGCTTTTGCGATTGAAGAGGTCGGCTCAGAAGCAGTGCCGCAAACACGGACGCAGGTGATGCTTACCCTTGGCGACCCGTCCACCGCCTTTCAAACGTCAATGATTCCCAACGATGGTGTCGGACTCGCTCGCACGGAGTTTATTGTTACCAATCACATTGGAATTCATCCGATGGCTTTGGCTCGTTATCCGAATCTAACGGATCGAGCGGCGCTGAAAGAAATAGCGTTGCGTATCGGCAACGAGGAGCCGCGCGAGTTTTTTGTCCGCCGATTTAGCGAAGGTGTCGCGCGTATCGCGGCTGCCTTTTTCCCCAAACCAGTGATCGTTCGGACCAGCGACTTCAAGTCAAATGAATACGCGCGCCTTTTAGGAGGCAACGAGTTTGAGCCAAAAGAAGAAAATCCGATGCTGGGCTTCAGAGGGGCATCACGCTATTACGATTCACGCTATGCCGACGGCTTCGCGCTTGAATGTGCGGCGTTGCTACGTGTGCGCAAAGAGATGGGTCTCACAAACGTCAAGATCATGATTCCGTTTTGCCGTACCGTTGAGGAAGCAAAACGCGTGATTGAGGTGATGGCCCAACAAGGATTGAAGCAACGTGAAGATGGACTCGAAATTTATGCAATGTGTGAGCTCCCTTCGAATGTCGTTAGAGCTGACGAGTTTCTGCAAGTCTTCGACGGATACTCCATTGGTTCCAATGATCTAACGCAGTTGGTATTGGGAATCGACCGCGATTCCGGCACCATTTCGCATCTGTTTGACGAAAACGATCGCGCTGTTCTCGGGATGATCGCACAGGTAATTGACGAAGCACACAGAGCCGGAAAACCGATTGGTATCTGCGGCCAGGCGCCTTCGGACTTTCCGGACTTTGCGCGCTGGCTGGTCGAACAGGGCATCACATCAATCTCGCTCAATCCCGACGTTGCGATCAAAACGCACCTGGTAATCGCTGACGAAGAGCGTCTTCTATCCGGCGCACAGCCGGTGAAATCAGAGCCCCCGACGGTTGAAGTACCAAAGTTGACTAATGAAAGTCTTGCCTCTCAGCAGTCGATCGTTGATCCGCTTGTAGCCGCCCGGAGTCGTTGAGATGGAACATGAACATTCTGCTGAAGCCATCAAACGACGCTTGGCGAAAGGCCCAACACATAACTACCTGCGCGACTGGATCTACGGCGGTATCGATGGCTCAGTTACAACCTTTGCGGTTGTAAGTGGCGTAGCGGGAGCAAGACTGTCGCCGTGGATAATTCTGGTGATGGGTTTCGCAAATCTTTTCGCTGATGGATTCTCGATGGCAGCCAGTAATTATCTTGGCACAAAAGCTGAGCATGATGACTTACATCGTCTGGAAGCAGTCGAGAACCGGCATATCGACACAGTTCCTGAAGGCGAAAAGGAAGAAGTCAGGCAGATTTTTCGCCAAAAAGGATTTACGGGTGAAGACTTGCGGCGGATCGTTCAGCTCATCACATCCGATCGCAGGCGATGGGTACGGACGATGTTAACCGAGGAGTATGGTCTTCCATACGAGGTACGTTCGCCCTGGATCGCGGCAGTGAGCACATTCACTTCATTTTTTATTTGCGGGCTCATCCCACTGCTTCCTTATCTGTTTCAATTCACTCATGCTTTCGTGATTTCGCTGCTTGTAACGGGAGCGATTTTCTTCGCGATCGGTTCAGCCAAGAGTCGATGGTCCACAACGTCATGGCTGCAATCTGGATTAGTGACGTTATTCGTTGGAGCAATCGCAGCCGGCCTGGCCTATGCGGCTGGGGTGATCCTCAGGGCGTTTGCAGTTTGACCTTAGGGCTCAAGTTGACCCCAATGGACTCAATGTCGCCTGTTGTGGTGCTAACAGACTGGCACGGGCTGGATGCGCCGTACCTTTGAGGAAATCTTCCGCACGAGCAAGAGTCGTTTTCCTCAACTCGTGGAAATCCTTCGTCAAGAACGTCACATTCCCAAAGGCACAAACTTTGCTCATTACAGGACGAATGGTCTTGAAGGAGGGATTATGACAACACTTCGCTCTGCTATCGATCAAAATCAACAAACGCCCATCCCAGCGACGTCAATTATGACTGATGACAAGCAGCATGAGGTGCGCTGTGGAATGTGTGCTCGAGAGTTCTACGTTGACGAAGACGCCTATCGTTTTTACAGCGAGGCGTTAATCTCCGGCTTAGACAATCCTTTCCGCTGCGAGGTATGCAGCGAGGAGTACGACGACCTCGCCTATGAAGGGTGAAATCATCGACGAACGCCGACGAGTGGTCGCGGCTCGACAGCCGTGACGCGAATGCGAGCATCCAGTATGGTTGCGCCGGCTTCGTGCACCACAAAGGGATTGCAATCGAGTTCCGCGATCTGCGGCAGATCTTCAACCATCGCACTCACGCGCAACAGTCCATCTTCCAGAGCTGTAACATCAGCAGGAACACTGCCGCGAAAGCCAGTGAGTAACGGGTAAGTCTTTAATTCGCGAATCATCTCTGAAGCATCTTCGTTTGAAAGAGGAGTGAGACGCACCGAAACATCTCGCAGTAACTCGACCTGAACGCCACCAGCGCCACAAGCCACCACCGGCCCAAACTGCGGGTCGTGTACTACACCCACCAACATCTCAACTCCGCGTTTTGCCATCCGTTGGACCACAAAGCCTGACGCAGAATGTCCAAGGGAACTCAACTTATCGCTCATCTCGCGCGCGGCCGCACGCACCGCCGCTCCACCCTTGAGATGAAGCCTGACCGCTCCCGCTTCAGTTTTGTGAATGATACGAGGAGCGATCGCCTTCAAAGCAATCTCGCCGCCAATTTCATCTGCGGCCGCAGCAGCATCTTCAATAGTCTTAACAAATCTCTGTTCAATCAAGGGGAAGCCATAGCAGGCAAAAATCTTCGCCACCTCGTCAGGCATCAACCAGCCTTCTTCACGAGCCAGGGCAGCAGCAACAACGGATGCCGCCTCGTCGGCACGGATATCCTCAAATCTAGCCCGATAAGTTTCCTGCCGATCGCGCCATTGTCCATAGCGTGTGGCGCGGGCGAGAGCGATCGCTGCGGTTTCTGGAAATGAATACGAAGGTATACAAGCTTTCGTTGTACGCAATTCCTTTGGTGCTTCGTGCGCAGAGAGAAAGACACTCAGAAGCGGTTTGCTTTTGTCGATGTGCTGCACTGCTTCGACGATGGATTTAGCAACATCGTCAGCTCGCGTTACCAGCGGTGGCGTGAAAATCACTATCAGAGAATCGATGTTCTCATCTGTGCCGACAATTTCGATTGCTTGCCTGTAATGTTCGGCAGGTGCAGACGCGATCATGTCAACAGGATTTCCAACGCTGGCGCCGGCAGGAAGAAATGCGCGTAGTTTAGCCTGACTACTATCCGATAGAACCGGAACCTCGAGATCGCGCGCTTCGCACGCATCAGCACAAAGAATTGCAGGACCGCCGGCGTTGGTGATGATTCCAACTCGCTTGCCATTTGGAAGCGGTTGATTTGCCAGCAATGAGGCAACATCAAACAACTCCGACAACGTGTCTGTGCGGACGACTCCAGCTTGTCGAAATAACGCGTCAACTGTGACGTCAGAGGCTGCTATAAGTGCGCCGGTATGAGATGAAGTAGCCCGCGCGCCTGCGGCTGAACGCCCACTCTTCACCACGGCGATCGGTTTCTTTCGTCCGACCCGACGCGCAATCTCGGAGAACTTCTTCGGGTTTCCGAACGACTCGAGGTAGAGAAGAATTACGTCCGTATCATCATCTGATTCCCAGTATCGCAGCAGATCGTTTCCAGAAATGTCAGCTTTATTGCCAACAGAGACAAAAGTCGAGATACCGAGCCCGAGCGAGTTTGCAAACTCCATTATTGCCAATCCCAATGCGCCGCTCTGCGATGAAAAGCCAACGCGTCCACGCGGCGGAATGCCGGGCGCAAAGGTTGCATCGAGTAGCACGGCTGGATTGGTGTTGGCAATGCCCATGCAGTTTGGACCAATCAATCTCATGCCGGCTCCACGACAGACCCTCAGAAGTTCAGCTTGTCGAGCTTTTCCTTCCTTGCCAGTCTCCGAGAAGCCGGCCGAGATGACGACCAGCGCCTTTACACCTTTTCGAGCACACGCAGTCGCAACTCCAACTACGCTTGCGGCTGGAACAACGATCACGGCGAGATCGACAAGTTCCGAAATCGCTTCGATCGATGGGTAAGACTTAACACTTTCAATAACGCCCGCGGCGGGATTCACGGGGTAAACCGGACCTTTAAATCCATAGTGCAGCAGATTATGAAAGATTTCACCGCCGATGGTTCCACGCTGACGCGAAGCTCCGATCACGGCAACTGCACGTGGTTCAAAGAAAAGCTTTAACGCGTTTACGGCAGCGATCGACTCTCGGCGTTCGAACTGCTTGCGAGCTTCTTCAGTAAAAGACGTGGGTAGAACTACGTGAAGCTGTCCAGCGCTGGCGTGGACCTCGATTGGAAATCCCGATTCGCGAAACACGTGCAGCATCGCGTGATTCGCAGCAACGACTTCAGCCTCAAAAATTCTGATCCCATTTGCTGCAGCGACCTCTGCCAGTTGGCACAGCAGGATGCTGCCGAGTCCGCGTCCCTGAAAGTCGTTTGCGATGGTAAAGGCAACCTCGGCCCGTTCCTCCGCGATGACAACATAGAATGCGTGGCCCACTACACGGTCCTCGTCGCCACTGCACGCAACCAATCCAAAGGCCTGGTCCAAGTTCGCTTCCCGGTGAGCTTCAGCAGCCAGGGCGGAGCTATTCTGAAGGCAGTAAAACCGCAGCCAACGTGATTCTTCCGACAGCGACGTCAACAACACTCGGAGTCCAGGTTCATCAGCAGGCTGCATCACTCGAATGCGCACGGTTGAACCATCGCGCAATACAACGTCGCCGTCACGGTGGACGTCCACGCTCTTTTGAAAAGCTGCTCTATTGTCTCGCATGTGTGACGGAGTTTATCCGATGTCTTATCCCTCTGACATTCCTGTTAAGCGATCAATCCGGATCCGAAAGACAATCACTTGAGGAGTAGAAGCATCGACTGCAATCGCAGACTCGACTGGTGTCAACATAGGAAACTTTCGGAGGAGTCTCGTGAGAATCTCTTCGCGCTCGTTTGATTTTGTGATCTCTTCAAACTTGCCAAATGCGATTGCACTCCGCCAATGCAGGTCGCTTTCGATTTCGTCCGCCTGCACGCATGCTCGAGGATTTTCCCGCAGACCCGAAATCTTCAGTCCGGGCAAAGAATGGCTATAAAGACAATCGTCTTCGAGATGGCAACTGATCGGAACGACGTAAGGCTCGCCATTAACAATGCAGCCGAGTCGTGCAACCCGCGCCGACTGAAGCACCTTGCGCGCTTCGATTTCATTGAGCATCGTCATCATGCTGCATCCCTCCCCGAACTCATGAAACTGAGCATCATAATCTTCGAATCATTTTGAGGTCTTACGAACGACTTCAACTGAGCAATGCGCCCGCGCCGCGACCGCTGCTGAAACGCTACCGAGAATGAATCGCTCAAAGCGATTGCTGAATCCCGTGGAACCCACGAAGATGCAGTCAGCGCCCCACTCTTCCGCTGCTTTGCAGAGTTCTCGCTTAGGATCACCTTCTTTGACCACACAGGTGACCTTGATCGCAGCAGCTCGCAAAAGCTCCACCGAGCGTTTTGAGATCTCTTCAACCCACTCCTTCTCTTCTCTTCTATCCTCTTCGATCGTTTCTCCCAGCGGAGGAATCAGCTTTCCCAGAAACTCGGGCGCTAACGGATCGTCGACCAGAACCACCATGACTTCACTCTGGGGAGGCCATTTGCGCGCGGCGACGGCCCGCAATGCCAAGTCGCTCGCCGGCGAGCCATCGGTGCCGACGATAATTCGCACGGGAGAATTCGGCTCTTCGACACGTCCACGAGCGATTCTCACCGAGCAAAGGGCTTCAGTTAAAACACGCTGAGAAACACTACCAAGCACGAAGCGCCCCAGCGCTGTACGTCCGTGCGAACCCACTACAATCAAATCCGGCTTCCATTGATCCGCCTTTGAAACCAACTCCCAGGCAGGCGACCCACATGATGAATCGCCCGTCACCTTCCAGTTAGGAAAGTTGGTCTGCACTCGCTCCCGTGCGCGTTCTGCCAACGCAAGTGCTTCCTTTGCCGCAGGACAACCCTTTGCAAAATTACGTTCCAGTTCTGCCGGCGACTTCGCTTCGCGAGCCTGCTCGATGATTTCGTAAGTCGACGGCGGCGGCGGCGGAAGCCACACTTCACCAACGGAAAAGATCTCAGCTTCAGCATCAGGCGGTAGTCCCGCGTGAGTCAGATCGTCGAGCGCCGCCTCAGCGCATTCCGAGCCGTCATATCCGATTAGTATTTTCATGGTAGTACGCCCTCTTATTCTTCGTGCGAAACCGTAACCGGTAAATCACCGGTTCAACGCACTTCGTACTCACACGTTGGATGGCAAGAGTCGTACCGGGATTTGACGGTCTCTTATGTACTTGAAATCAGCAAACATCGTTTCGATACCTGAGAGATCTTCCGCACAATGGCGCAAGATTTCCCATAATCTCCTCTCCTGAAGGGGTCCAATTCCCAGCAATACTCTGGGCACGGTCCTTGCCCTTCGCAGTGGTGCGTTGCCCTGTTTCGTCTTCGGAATCTTAAAAGTGAGGTGCTGGATTTACTTCATGCGAAAAACTGTCTATCTATGTCTAACAACAGTTATGCTTACTGCTACGGCACTAGCACAATCCATTTCAACCACACAGGCCCAGCAAGATGATAAAGTCGTAGTAGGCACCAATCTGGTAACGCTGAACGTGATTGTCACTGACAGTAAGGGTCGCTATGTGAAGGGTCTTTCGCGCGATCAATTCGAAGTTTACGACAACAAGATGAAGCAGCAGATCGCCCACTTCTCTACTGATGCCTCTCCGGTCTCAATAGGGATCGTTTGTAACATTCACGAAAGCGCAACTGAGAAGACGCATGCAATGCTGGCTGCCATAAAGCAGTTCACCAGCACGTTGAGAAGTGAGGACGACTTTTTCTTTCTGGCTTTCAGCGAGCACGGGAGCTTTGTAACAGATTTTGTTCCTTCATCGGATCAGGTTCTGGATCATCTTCAGTTCGTAAAACCGGGAGGTCCATCTTCGCTGTACGACTCGGTCTATCTCGCCGCGGGTCGCTTAAAAACGTCACGCAATCTCAAGAAGGCGTTACTCGTGATTTCTGATGGGCAGGACACCAGCAGCATTCATAATTACGACAAGCTGCGCAACCGCCTTAGAACACTTGATGCACAGCTTTACGCGATTGGCATCGCCGATCCAAAGATGGACCAACTCGCCGCCTACCGCCGTTGGTTCTTCGAAGACATCACGCGACAAGGTGGCAGGCGATCGTTCTTGCTAGACTCCGATGCCGCTATTGGAAGGGCAGTTCTGGCAGAAATGTCTCGTGTAAGTGGCGGCGCAACATACTTCCCGCAAACGGAAAGCGAATCGGAACTGGCAGGTATCTGCACCCAAATAGCGTTGGAGCTGCGTCAGCAATACACGGTGGGCTTTTATTCCAAAGCGAAAGACAACAACTGGCACAGGGTAAAAGTTCGTATCAGCAAATCGGCTGTGGGATCTCATCTTACGCTGACCTACCGAGAAGGCTATCAAATCGGCGCCGGGTATTAGTCACTCCGCTGGTTGGCTAAAGGCTTGCAGGGAACAAGTGGTGTGTAGACCTAATGTGTGTGCGTCTTACGATGAGTCAGGCCACTGTACTGACGGCGCCGCAGAGCTCACGAAGCATCAATGATTCAGCCAAGCTGCAGATTGCATTTAAGTTTAACGGACTGGCCTTCTTCTGATAAACTTCCGGCCAATATTCTATGGGCCTTCAACAGATCAGCTTGAGAGTCTTTCTGGTTGTGGCGGCGCTCCTGTCGTTGTGCGTCTCAAGCAATGTCGGTCCAAGATTCCTACCACTTCCTACAATATCGGATGATTTGGTAGCGAGCCAATCAGATGACCAGGGTGAGAAAGCTTCGCGGCAGTCACGTTCCGAAGCCGATAGTTTTCGCGTGCCGATGATGGCCCAAACACAGAAACGCACGGACAGAGAACCGCAACGGCCTCAGCCCGTCGCATTGGTGCTAAATGGCGTCTTAATTTCTGCAAACGACTACCGAGTTGGTACTGAGTACGATTACACCAGTTCCTCCCATACGCCGCCATCGCTTTCGCTCTTCTTTGGCCGCGCACCCCCTGTTTAGTCGTCAAATAGTTCACTCAATCAAGTTGGTCCAAGCGCCCTGTGCAGGCGCAGGACAATAGTTCCAATCCACTTGTAATCTCGTCTCACTTTGGACCATCTCATGGTGAAAACCTGGGATTGGTCGCAGTGAGACAGAACAGCGACCCTGCTCGCCACAGCGCTTGGCCAAGGCAGGTGGCGAGCAATGGGTTGCTGAATTCAAGCGATCATCAGGGAACTTGTTGAGCAGAGTCAAACAAGGCTGAAAATGACCATCAACTACTTTTTGGGAGCTGCTACGGGGGACCACACCAGAGTGCTTCTGACTCTATTCATAATGCTTGTGGCAGCCAAGCTAATGGCGGAATTGTTTGAGCGGCTGCGGCAGCCGGCAGTGGCAGGCGAAATCATAGCTGGAGTCGTCATTGGACCTGGTCTACTTAACCTCGCGGCTCCCTCAGAAGCAATCAATATCCTCGCTGAGATCGGAGTGATTTTCCTCCTTTTCAATGTGGGACTTGAAACAAAACCCACAGCCATCTTCAAGGTTGGCAAGCAAGCTGCACTTGTTGCTGTGTTAGGAGTCGTAGCTCCTTTCATCGGTGGCTGGTTATTGATGCGACTTTGGGGCAGCACCAGTATCGAGGCGCTCTTTGTTGGCACCGCGATGGTTGCGACATCGGTTGGGATTACGGCTCGAGTCCTCTCAGGGATGGGGTTGCTTGACGCACCGACAGCGCGCATCATCCTGGGCGCGGCAGTTATCGACGACATCCTCGGGCTATTGGTTCTCGCAATCGTATCGAGTTTGGCTGCTGGTACTGTTAATTACCTCGAGATCCTCACGACCGCCGGACTCGCGATTGGTTTCACTGCGTTCGTCGCTCTGGTTGGCGCGCCTGTTGTTACTCGCTTCGCTCCGGGAGTTGATCGCCTGCGAAGCGGTCACGGGATGTTCATCCTTGGACTAGTTTTGTGCCTGGGTTTGTCAGTGGCAGCAGCTTACATCGGAGTGGCTGCGATCATCGGGTCGTTTCTGGCTGGGATGGCCCTCGCCGAAGCCGCCGAAGATCATCCGAGAATGCATCGGCAGATTAATGGAGTAACGGAATTCCTCGTGCCGTTTTTTCTGGTCAACATCGGAATGCAGCTAAGGCTCGACGTCTTTCGCTCACCGTCAGTCATTATTCTCTGTTTTCTCGTTACGTTGATAGCTGTAGTAACAAAACTCTTAGGATGCGGCTTGGGTGCGTGTAACCTCGGCTTGAAACGGGCGGCGCAAGTAGGAATGGGAATGGTGCCACGAGGTGAAGTCGGAATAATCGTTGCCCAAATCGGTTTGGCCCTGGCGGTTATAGGACCAGAACTCTACGGTGTCGTTTTGTTCATGGCGGTTGCGACCACAGTAATTGCCCCGCCTTTCCTCAAGCTCCTTTATGCTGGCGAACCAGCGGCGGAAAAGGAGATCGGCCCGGCAGACGCTGGCGGTATAGTGGCTTCAGAGGATCTCTGCAAGATCGGTTGAGACATCAATCAAGGCATTGCTGCTCACCTCAAGCCATCGTCTGGGTTGCTCCTCAAGGGGCATCAAGCAGCCTCTTGGTCTTCATCACGGCATTGGAGTGGTCGCTTTAGACGGAAGCTGCGAGCAATCGAATCCATTTGCTCTCGAAGGCTCGGGAGCTTTTCGCTGGCTACCGTGAAGTGGAGAATGTAGAAGGTACGGCTGTCCACGCGAAGATAGTAGATGCGGCCATCCATGTTTCTCCCCTGGTTAACAAATTCGTAAGAGAACACAGTGCCTTTAAGTTGTCCGTTAAAATCCGTTCCCTTCCCCCCGCTACAAACCACATAACCGGGCAGCCTCTGCAATTCCCACTTCTCGGCTTCGCGAAATAGATCCTCCGAAGTGGTATCAGGTGTTACTACCTTCTTGCGGAGACGCAGATATCCATTGCGGTAATCTTCACCGTTAACAAATTCAAGATGCTCATGAACGTCGACACGCGAGACAGCTCGCCAAGAAGGTGAAGGAAGATCCAACACGTACTCGACACCTCTTCTTGTGAAAGTTTGTGTTTGAGCAGTCGCATTTATGCTCAAGGGAATAATAATTAACAGTAGCGTTAAGATTTTTCTCATTGCTATTACTCTTTCCTGGACGTTAAGAGGCAGGCATTTCTGATTCAAAGTACATGATCGTGACCCTACCTTCTCCATCCTCTATTTCCAGGGCTGCATCACGGCCATCGGTCGTCTCCAATTCCAATCGCTTCACGCCGGCTACGGTGTGCGTCATGTGATTTTTGCTTGAGGCGGATGGCGCCTGGAGCATGATTTCAACGCAAGCACCACGCTCACCGTCAGTGTCAAGATCCACACCCGCCAATAGCAATCCATCTTCGAGCCAGAAGTCTGATTCGACTTCCCCCGCTGGACCAAGAACTTCAAGTCTCGTTGGACGCATGTTGTTTCGTTTGCCGAAGGCTGCCAAATCAGATCGCCACGACAAGCGTTCAATGTTCTTTCGCATACTATTTCTCCATTTCCAGCAGTTCAGTCATAAACTATTACTTCTGTCCCAATGGGCGTCAGTTCACTCAGCTTCTTTGAAGCGAACATTGGTATCCGAATACACCCGTGGCTGGCAGGATAGACCGCCATCGCCAGGCTGCCATGAATCGCGATGCCATTGTGTATGTAGTTAGGGTAGTAAAGCAGACCAAGTGAACTTAGTCGCCATCCGGCAATCTTTCGTAAGACTCTAAATCTTCCTCTTGGTGTATGTGCGCGATGAATCTCGCCGTGGTCTACGTAGGTTTTCTCATTGCCGGTGCAGACCGGAAGAATGTGCGCCGCTGTGCCGGTTGCATCGACAATGAATAGAACCTGACGATTGAGATCGATCTCAACGTGTGCGAAACCGCTGTATTTTGGAAGCGGTCGTTGTGCTGAGAGCAGAGCTTGAAGTTCGGCACGCGTCAGTTTTCCCGTGCGTTGTCGCCCTTCCACCTTTTGAAACGCAATCAGAGCGTGGCGAGATCCGGAGTCCAAGGTGCCGTCGATTGGCCCGGTCCAATATCCGAGATCCGATAAGCGTCTTTCTGCCTCAAGTATCTCTTCTTTCGAGACCTCCTGGACGACACCTCTTTTTGAAAGGCTCCTGGCTTGAGTCACTTCACCAGCAAGTGTGATGAACGCCAGGAAACACAGAATGAGGAAGGTGATCCGTGATCTCAGCTCCATGAATCGGAGCGCTTGAATGTTCCGTTTCCTATACATCTTGGCCCCTACTTGGCCCCTAAAGGGGAGGCTGCGATTGCTGGCCAACTAAGCCATCGACCATCTCAGGCAGCATAGGAGAGAGGAATCGCAACAGTGCAGTAACTCCGTCTGCCGATTTGATCGCCAGCGCTACATCCTCGCCCCCAACTGTTTGCTCCAAACTCACCTGAGTCGGATGCCCAATACTATGTGTCATGTGATCGTCTGGCTTCTCTCCGACCATGATGACAATTCGATCGCCGTGAATCTCATCCCATTCGTCGACAATTCCTGCGAGTGCCAGTTCACGTTCCTGAACTTGCGCACCGAGTTCAGTTCCGAAGATCTCGAGAGTGACCAACCAGCCTTCGTGTTTACGACTGAAATTTTCCAAGAACTTCGGCCATTCGTTTTTCGGAATTTCTTTGGTCTTCATCGTTCAATTTCTCCTTCAACTCTAGTGCACTTCTTAAAAAGCCCGCCTAAACCTCAGTCTCGCCGCCAGCTAACCCGCGCCAGTTTGTTTTCGTGCGAGAAATCGTAGTGAACGCTACCGCCAAATGCTTTTTCGAGCGCGTGGCCCAAACGCTGGGCCAGATGTTCTGTGGTAGTGGTGACTGTAAGCTTATGACCGTCACCGCGCTTGAATTCCATAGTGCGAGCCAATGGATTGTCTTCCGCAGCTCTCTTCGCTTCGTTTCGCAGTAGCTGTTCAATCTCTTCGCCGTGAGCACTGAAAAAGTCGCCATCGAGAAAGACAAATCCTTGCGGTTCGCCGCTGCGTTGCTGTTTGCAGGCAGGGCAAAGCGTAGCTTTTGCGGGTCGCCAGTGCTTGTTGCGCTTGTTCGTTGAGTTTGAACTTGCGGTGGTCCAACGCCGGTTGGCATACACTGACCCACAGTCCTCACAAACTGCGGGCTCACTTATTGCCCGCGAGGGCCGATGGCGGCCGCCGTCATGATCGACTCGTTTTGTAAACGTCGCGTTTGAATATCTTCTTCTGGCAGGCATAAGCACTCCCTCCTATAACCTGCACTAGGCAACGACTGTGCCCTCTCCTCATCAGAACAAAAGCCGAGGAAGAGGTGTAAAAGACTCAGAAATCACAGGCTTGTGGGATTGGAGAACCTGTCAGGGTTGGGGTGGTAGTCGAGAGAGCAGCGAGCTTTAACACAATGTTTGCGTGAGTTTCCCCACCGCCGAATAATTCGTTCAAGCCACGTCATGAATGACTGAAGAAAATGCCGCCGGCGTAAAAGGAACAACTATTGCCAGTTGTTAGCTCAGGATTTATTGCTATGTTCATTCATGAGATGACCGTTGATGAATGTTCCGGCGCCTTGAAGGAAACGCGCCTGGGCAGGCTGGCGTGTGCTCAAGACAACCAGCCCTATATCGTGCCAATCAACTTTGCATTTGATGGGACCTACATTTACGGGTTCACAACACTTGGGCAGAAAATCGAGTGGGCGCGCTTAAATCCGTTAGTGTGTTTCGAGGTTGATGAAGTAGTAAGTCACAATGAGTGGATGAGTATTGTTGTATTCGGTCGCTATGAGGAACTACCTGATAAGCCCGAGTATGAGAAGGAACGCATTCGGGCGCACGCATGTCTTCAAAAGCGGGCAATGTGGTGGGAACCCGCCTACATTTCGCAGGAGCACCGCGAGCAACCGCATTCTTTGACACCAATCTTCTTTCGTATACACGTCGAGAAGATGACTGGCCACCGTGCAACCTTTGACAGGTGCGAAGCAGTTCCAACACCCACCCCTGTTGCGTGCTCGAACAAGCGCGGATGGCTGGAGAAGCTTCTAAATCTCTGATCAATATGAAAGCCTGGATTCTGAACAAACCGGCGCCTGTCAGTGAGCATCCGCTCTATCTAAGTGAAAGGACTGTGCCCACGCCCTCAGATGACGAACTCCTGTTACGAGTCGCTGCTTGCGGAATCTGTCGCACGGACCTCCATGTAGTAGAGGGCGACTTGCCGGTTCGTCGTTCACCTGTAATCCCCGGTCACCAGATAGTTGGAAGGGTGGCTGCTCTCGGCAGTCGTGTCGAGGGCTTTGACATTGGCGATCGAGTGGGAGTGGCCTGGTTAAATCGCACTTGTGGCAAATGTGAGTTCTGTGTTGCAAGCCGAGAAAATCTGTGCGACGAAGCAATGTTCACGGGATGGACCGTAGATGGCGGCTACGCAGAATACGCAGTGGCGCCCGCCGCTTTCACCTATCGTCTACCAGATGGCTTCAACGACATGCAGGCAGCGCCACTTCTCTGCGCCGGTATCATCGGTTACCGCTGCCTCCGTCTGACCGGACTCACTCATGACGAATGGAAAGGTGCCCGGCTGGGTTTGTATGGGTTTGGGGCTGCGGGCCACGTCTGCATTCAATTGGCCCGCGCGCGCGGCGCGGAAGTCTATGTGTGCACTCGCGACCGTGAACGACATCAGGCGCTCGCTACCGAACTCGGAGCAACGTGGGTTGGGGATACTTTTGCGCAGCCTCCCGTAAACCTTGACGCTTCAATTGTTTTTGCACCCGCGGGAGAGATTGTTCCCGTTGCGCTTAAGGCAATTCGAAAGGGGGGAACGGTAGTCCTGGGCGGGATTCACATGAGCTCGATACCATCGTTTGATTATTCACTTATCTACGGTGAACGCATGGTCCGAAGTGTAGCGAACAACACACGCGCAGACGGTCGCGAATTTCTGGTTGAAGCTGCGAGCATTCCCGTGCAAACGCACACACAGACTTTTCCTTTCGATAACGCGAACGAGGCGCTGATTGCTTTGAAGAGTGATGCGATTCGTGGCGCCGGCGTGCTTGTAATGGACTGAAGGACCATTTCAATGTTAATTGGACCGAGTCAAGCACTGACTTGAACATCCGCCTACTACCCTGGGCGGGATTTCGTATTCTTGTGCAAAGCCGGCAACGCGGAATACAACGCGTCTCTTAATGCCACGTCTCGTGGGTCGCCGCCCATCATTACCCCCATCCGGTTCGTAACGTACGCGTAGCCGATTTGAGCCTGGGGGTCTGCGAAGCCGATCGAGCCGCCCGCTCCGGGGGCGCCGAACGATCCGGGATTTCCAAACGAAAACCCCGCGCAGCTTTTCATGAAGCCAAGCGAGAATTCTGCCTCGCCCTTTATACACTCGTCGTAAAAGCCGTGCGCCGATGGGATTGCTGGCGCCGTCAACTCCCTTAGTGTCTCGGGACGCAGTCCTAATTCCTTTCCTCCTGTTGCAAAAACGCTGTAAGCATGCGCGATGGCTCGCGCCGTCCCTACTCCTCCACCCGACGGCACTTCGAGATTGCGGGCATAGAGGTGTTGCTCGTCGACTGATATCGCGGCGCCCGGATTCTTGATGAGCGACCGGTAAAAGTTTGAATTCGGATTCCACAATGCCAATGTCAGGCGAACAGGGAAACCGAGCAGCATCTCGAACAGACTGGCATTCTTAAGCTTTGCCAACCTGGAATCGGGGATTGATTCCGGCAAACGAATATAGAAATCCAGGTTCAGCGGTGAAGCGATCTCGTCCTGAAAGAACTGTCCGAGGCTGCGGTGCTTCGGATCAATTCGCCGTAGCAATTCGCTTTCGTAAAATCCGAGAGTGATGGCGTGATAAGCCTGCCGCGTTCCCGGTTCCCACTCTGGTTTCTGTCGAGCCATCACGATGGCCAAACGGTCTAAGTCGGCGACTACGCTTCTGTCCACCTTCTCATCGAACGCAAATAGCCCGGCCTGATGAGCGAGTAACTGCCGCACTGTAATTTTCTCTTTTCCATTCTGCGCAAACTCAGGCCAGTATTTACACACCGGCGCGTCGTAATCGAGCCAACCGCGTGAATGGGCCAACGCCAAGGTCATCGCCGCCAGGCCCTTGGTAGTGGAGTGAACAATAACCATCGTGTCCTCTTCCCAGGGCTCACCCGTTGCCTCGTTCCGCACACCTCCCCACAAGTCAACCACCTTTTCACCCCTGTGATACACACAGCATGCTGCCCCCAATTCGCGCCGCCGTAGAAAATTATCGGCGAACGCCTCGCGCACCGCCTCATAACCGCTGCTGACAAAGCCATGAATTTCGACCGGCCGCGCGACCTCAACGGACGCGTCATTTCTTTTCTTTTGAACCCAAACGTAAGCTGCGCCAACCGCCGTCAAACCAATTATCGTTTTTGTTAGTGGACTTACTCTCATTTCAAACTCCTCTTCAATTGCGCCCAGCCTGAGCTCTGCGTGAGAGTGATACTTAGAATGTGGTATTCCTGCTCTCGCGGCTCCACGCGAGTGCCATCAGTGATTTCGTTAGCTGGATGAACGATCACTTCCTCGTCTGCCTCAACGCCGCTTTTGATTTCCGCTGCGACGGGCGTGCGCTGGCCCACTTCAACCCGGCGTAAACGTGCTCGTCCATCTTCAACAACAAACACACTCCAAACATCGCCGGTTCGAAACAGTGCGCTGACAGGTACTTGCAAAACGCTGTCTGAATGCCACACGACGATACGCGCCTCAACGCGATAACGGTCGCCTAGTACACTCGATGGCGCCGTGAGATCCGCAATCACATTCACACGTTGCTCTTCGATTCCCAACGCCGAAACCTTCGTGAAAGCTGACGGTTCAATCAACCTTACTCGTGCCTCGAGGGCTTCCGGCCCACCCCATGCCTCAATGAAAACTTTTGCTCCGGGACTAACCTTAACGGCGTCTGTCGAAAGCAGCTCGATCACGACCTCGAGCTTTGCAGGGTTGCTCACTTCAACCAACGGCGCACCCGACACAATCACGCGTTCGCTTTCTTCTACAACTGCTAAAACTTTTCCAGCCGTTGGAGCATGAACCTTTACAGACGCCGCTGGAAAACTTTGGTTGCGCGCCAGGAGCGCGGCCCGCGCAACCTCAACCTCATGGGCTGCACTCTCAGCTCTCGATCGCGCCGCTTCATACTCTCGCAAGCCGGTTGACACGGCAGTTTGCGACCTTTCCAATTCCTGCTGCGATGCATAACCGTCCCGCACCAAAACCTCGGAACGTTCCAATTCTCGTCGCGCCTGATCGTAAGTTGCTTTGTTACGTTCGACCATGCGATCGATTTCGCGTTTGGCATCTTCCGCTGCGTTAACGCGAGCAACTGCTTCGGCGCGTTGACGCGGGTCGAGTGGACTCAACGGCAAAGGATCGATCTGCGCGATTAATTGTCCGGTCTTTACTGCATCACCGCGGCGGAGAGCGATTCGTCGCAAACGTCCGGCAACTGGCGCGGCAACCACATACCGGTCACGTACGCGAGTCTTCCCTTCACCATCAACGGTAACCGTCATCGCATCACGTGAAACACCAACCACATCGACCCGCGTTGGCGTAGGACGCAGCCACATCGTCAAGAGCCCCACAACGACCGCGGTAACCAGAATTAAGAGTATGGTGTTTAAGATTCGTTTCATGTCGTTTTACTCCCGCGTCTTCAAGACAGCGACCAGATCGAGATGCCGCAGCCGCCACTGCACCAGATAACCCGAAAGAAAAGCTGATCCGGCTACTACCAGAAAAGCCAAAACGTAAGTTCTAGTGCTGATAAAAAGTGGAAACCGGATCAATTCGGTATCAATGGCGACGGTGATCAATCCTGCGATTCCATACCCCAACGCGAACCCGACCGGGATTGCAATCAATGTGAGAATTGCCTGCTCGCCCAGCAACATGAAACCAATCTCGCCACGTGTGAAACCAAGAACGCGCAGTGAAGCAAGCTCATGTCCGCGCTCAGAGAGCGCAATCCGGGCACCGTTGTAAACCATCCCAAATGCAATGATTACGGCAAAGGCGATCAGAATCACCGTAGAGACGTTAATAGTCTTCGCAATAGTTTCGTTGAAGCTGGCCAATGCGACTTCGGGAATTGAAACCGAACTGATCGCCGGTGTCTGCTTCAACTGCGCATATAACTCTGGGATTCGCGGTGACTCCACCATCAGAAACGCGCCACTGCTGGTCTGCCCCTCCTGCATCAATCGGTTCAAGGCGCGTCGGTCCATGTAGGCGGATAGCCCAACCAATTCATCCACGGTTCCGGCAACGACAACGTCGCGCACGGGCCGCGCTCCTTCGAGAACTTCAACGGTGACACTTTGGCCCGGCCTGACACTCAGAATCTCCGCCAGTTGTGTCGTCAACAATAGACCATCGGGCGGAAGCATAACGGGGTGATAATCTTTGCTGACTACGCGACGCAAATCAGCTGTGCTTTCGAGTCCAAGCAAGGCCGTGCGCCGCGTTCGGTGTGCAAATCGAAGCCTCGCCGGAACCGCGCGGTAGGATTCCACGCGAATCACGCCGGGTAGGTGAGCGAGATCGTATTTAACGTTGGCCGGCCGTGGTTCATGGAAAGTAACCGAGACGTCCTCGCGTTGGACCGCGTCAAACTGGACCTCGACGATCCGCTCGATGGTGTCGAAGTAAAGGAAGAACCCAACCACGAGCAAACTTACTGCGAGCGCAATACCGAAGATCGACACCATTGCCTTTGCGGGTCGTCTCTCAAGATTGCGCAGAATGATCCGCACGGAGGTGGGGACGAGTCGATGAAAACCGAGACGCTCAATGAAGCCGGCACGGAACCGCGCCGGCGGCTCAGGACGCATTGCTTCGGCTGGCGGCAGTCCAACTGCGCGTTTCGCAGCGACAAGCGCTCCGATTGCTGCCGAACCCAGACTGATTAGTACCGCGCTGGTGATGACCAATGGTCCAGGTTGATAGACCAGCACAGGAAACCTGAAGAACTCCATGTAGAGTTCGGTGATCTTCACACCGAAATACCAGCCCACGCCAATTCCGAGTGCAACCCCACCCAGCACAACCACAAACGCAAGCTTCAAATAATGAAAACCGATCGAGTAATTACCGTAGCCGAATGCCTTCAGCACTCCGATCTCCTGTCGTTGGGTTGCGACCGTGCGCGACAAGACGAGGTGTATCAGAAAGGCAGTGACCGCGAGGAAAATTCCGGGAATAAAGGTGCCTGTCACCTGCAGTTCACCAATCTCGTTTGAGAGAAAATGATTTGAGACCTGATCGGCGCGGTTATAGGCACCCAACCCCCCGTAGCTTGCAAGCAGATTGTCCAGTCGCTGGATTACGTCCGCTTCAACTGCGCCGGGCGCCAAGGTGAGAGCAACATCATTGAACGCGCCTTTCATGTCGAAGACTGGACCAAGCGCTTCACGACTCATCCAGATCACACCAGAACGCCGGTTGTCCGGAAACATCTCTCCGCTTCTGATCTCGTAAACGTACTCAGGCGAGAGTGCGGTACCCACAATTTGCAGTTTCTGCCATTTGCCGTTTATGACTGCCGACAGCGTGCTTCCTGGCTTCAGACTGTTGGCGGTCGCAAACGCACCGCTGATAAGAACTTCGTCTCTTCGTCCAGGTTCAATATATCTTCCATCTCTGAGATAGAGATCATTCAGCATCGGCCGGCGTTGTTCTGGAATGGAAATGATTCTGCCCTTAGCAGGTTCGTTCAACCCTGGCACGTCGAGTGTTACGTCGGCCACCACGCGAAACTCCGTGCTTCCCACTCCAGGAATCTCACTGACACGAGCTGCAATCGAATCGGGTGCGCGTTTGAGTTGCGCAAATACTTCCGCAAAGCGATAGGTTTCGTAGTACGACTGCTGCGACGTTAGCAACGAGTTATACGTGCTCCGCATTGCCACAAACGAAGCAACTCCGCATGCCACTACGAGCGTGATGGCTAGTACCTGCCCCCGCAAGTGAATAACTTCGCGAATGAGTTTTCGATCAAGCGTCTTCACCAGACCAAATCCTTTGGTGAGGCTTTCTTTTCGTTGCAATGCACCTCCGCAATCTGACCGCTGCGCATTCGCAGCACGCGGTCAGCCATATCGGCGATTGCGGCGTTATGCGTAATGATTGCAGTCGTGGTTCCTAATTCCCGATTGATTCGTTCAATCGCCTCGAGCACCAACTTCCCGGTTGCATAGTCGAGTGCACCGGTTGGTTCATCGCAGAGCAACACCTCGGGACGTTTGGCTACGGCACGAGCAATTGCCACTCGCTGTTGCTCACCACCAGAGAGCTGAGCAGGAAAATGATCCATTCGGTCACCGAGCCCGACGAGTCGCAGAGCCTCCTCCGGGAGCATTGGATCCTCGGCAATGTCTGTTACCAACTCGACGTTCTCGAGCGCGGTCAAGCTCGGGATCAGGTTGTAGAATTGGAAAACGAATCCGACGTGTTCCCGGCGGTACCGCGTTAACTCGGCGTCATCATCGATGCTGAGGTTGTGATCGCGGTAAAAGACTTCCCCGGTGGTTGGAACATCCAAACCACCGAGGATATTCAGCAGAGTCGACTTGCCGCTGCCAGACGCACCGAGCAATACCACCAGCTCACCTTTGTAGAGTTCCAGATCTACGGCCCTCAAAGCATGGACCTCGACATCTCCCATGCGGTAAGCCTTCGAGAGTTCACGAGCAATGAAGACCGCTTCAGTGATTTCGGGTTGCTGTAAAAGCTGCTTCACATCTGTTTTGGGGTGCAAGAGTCATGCCCGCAAGCAGCGAACAACTTAATGAGATTTGAGGGTGATAAGTCATAGTGGAATTGAACTTACCGGTTTGGCTGCGGGCTTTCGCGCAGCAACATGGGAACTTTACGCAGCGGCCGCCCCATCGTTGCAAGATTCGGCTAAAAACCCGATGGTTAGCTCGGCACAAGCGTTGCGAACCAATTCGTGAAGGAGGAGTTATCATGATAACCATTCAAAAAATTCTCTGTCCCACGGACCTCACGAGGGAATCTGATGAAGCATTGCGTTATGCCGTGGCGCTGTCATCCGTATATAACGCAAAACTCTTCATTCTCTACTGCAGGGAAACCGGAACCGACAGCAACCGCAACGGCGGTAACGTGGAATCCGTGGAGACGGAGCCACTATTTATCGAGTCACTGGCTCCGCATCTTGGATTGAACAGTGTTTCCGAACTGAATTGGGAAGGCCTGGTCGCAGAGAACGCAGGAGATGTTGGAAAGACAATCGTGCGCGAGGCGGCGAAGCAGGAAGTAGATTTGATCGTGATGCGTTCGCGCCGGCGACCTCACGCTGCGGCATTGCTAGGATCGACCGCCGAAACAGTATCCCGTACCGCACCCTGTTCAGTCCTCGTAACACATCCACAAGAACGCGAGTGGGTTAGCTTCTCAACTGGCGAGATCGATCTTAACCGCATCCTCGTGGCGCACGATTTCTCTGGCGACTCAGAACTAGCGTTGAAGTACGGCGTTTCACTGGCCCAGGAATACCAGGCTGAGTTGCACTTGCTCCACGTTCTAAGCAAGGAGGAGCGTGATCAACCGGAACTTGCATGGGCTCAAACGGGCAGCGAAAGCGGCTACAAGAACGCCGCTCTTAAACTTCAAGCGGCCATACCGAAGGATGCATTTCTTTGGTGCAAGATTGTTAACGCCGTGAGCTGTGGCAACGCATACCAGGAGGTCCTGACTTATGCGAAGGAGCACGAAATCGACCTCATCTGCATAGGCGCTAGCGGTACGCGCTTTATTCTCGGCGCGCTCTTCGGTTCAAACACCAATCGCGTTTTACGACAAGCGCCCTGTCCGGTGCTGGTGGCGCGTCCGACAAAGACTGGAGCGACTCAGTTACCAAAGTGAGAAAGATCGGAATTGGCGAAAGCTATCATTAACGGAAAAGTTCATGAGTTTGAGCTGGGCGTTTCGATCCTGAAAGCGTGCCGCGCTCTTGGTGTCGATGTTCCCACGCTCTGTAACGATGAACGATTGAAACCGATCGGCAGTTGTCGCATGTGCCTGGTCGAAATCGAGAGAAAGCCACATCCTGTCACAGCCTGCAATACCCTGGTCACGGACGGGATGGTGATCTCAACTCACACTCCCGCGCTCGAGAATGAGCGGCGCATGCTTCTGAAGATGCTGGCCCAGGATCATCCCGGAGATGGTCTACAAAAAACTCCTGAGAAACCGTTCTACCGTTACGCCCGAGCATACGGATTATCCGAAAGCGACTTCACCGGATCGTCTGAGCCGCACTTGCTTGACGACTCACATCCTTATATTCACGTCGACATGTCGCGGTGCATTGTTTGCTACCGCTGTGTGCGTATTTGTGATGAGGTGCAAGGTCAATTCGTTTGGCAGATCGTTAACAGAGGCCACGAAACAAGAATTGTTCCCGACTCAGGAACCACGTTGCGGGAGAGTTCTTGTGTAAGTTGCGGCGCTTGTGTGGATACTTGCCCAAGCGGAGCCCTCGAAGACAAGTCACTTCTCACCTACGGAACGCCTTCAAACTGGACCAGAACGACGTGTCCCTATTGCGGCACAGGCTGCGAGATGGATGTTGGCACAAGCAAGAATCGCATCGTCTCAATAAAGCCTCTACGTGATGCACCTGTGAGTCGTGGCCATCTCTGCGTGAAAGGGCGCTATGCGTTCGATTTTGTCTCCGCTCCGGATCGGATCACGCAACCGATGATTCGTAAAGGAGACAAGTGGCAGCAGGTAAGGTGGGACAACGCCGTCTCTTTCATCGCCGAATCCCTGCAACAAATTTTCGAAAAGTATGGACCAGATAGCATCGGGGTGCTGGGCTCCGCCCGCGGAACGAATGAGGAGAATTACCTCGCACAAAAATTTGCGCGCGTGGTAATCGGCACCAACAACGTCGATTGCTGCGCGCGAGTCTGCCATACGCCTACGGCCGCGGCAATGAAACTCATGCTCGGTACTGGCGCGGCGACAAATTCTTACAACGACATCGAGGAAGCCCGAACCATTCTCGTCTGTGGGGCGAATGCAACCGAGAACCATCCCATAGTCGGCGCACGAATCAAGCAAGCAGCTTTAAAGGGAACGAACCTGATCATCATCGATCCCAGACGAATTGAGCTTACTCAGTACGCCGCGATTCACCTGCAGCCACGACCTGGCACAAACATCCCGCTCCTGAATGCAATGGCCTGCACGATCGTTGAAGAGCAACTGTTTGATCGTCACTTTACGACTGAACGCGTGGCCGAGTGGGATGAGTTCTGCCACTTCATCAAGCAATTTTCTCCTGAGAAGGTCGAGGCTAATTGCGGAGTCAAAGCAGATCTGATCCGAAAAGCCGCTCGACTCTACGCCAGCGCCAAACCTTCTATGTGTTTTCATGGTTTGGGAGTGACCGAACACACGCAGGGTACTGAAGGAGTCATGTGTCTGGTCAATCTCGCTCTCCTTACCGGAAACATCGGCAAGCCGGGCACTGGCATCAACCCGCTTCGCGGCCAGAACAACGTCCAGGGCGCGGCACATATGGGTTGCGATCCTGGCATTCTCACCGGCAGTGTTTCTTTGAATGATGCGCGGCCACTGTTTGAGAGTGTTTGGGGCGCATCAATTCCGCGGAAGCAGGGTCTCAACCTGCTCGAAATGATGGACTCTGCCGAAGCCGGCAAACTGAAAGCGCTATGGGCCATCGGTTACGACATTGCCCTGACCAACGCTAATACCACTGCAACTGAGCAGGCATTGCGGTCTCTTGATTTCGTCATTGTCCAGGACATGTTTATGAATGAGACCGCTCGCCAATTCGGGTCCGTGTTTCTGCCTGCGGCTTCCTCCTTTGAAAGAGACGGGACCTTTATGAACGCCGAACGTCGCATTCAACGTATCCGTAAGGCGATCGAGCCCGTCGATCAATCAAGGCCCGACTGGGAAATCATTTGTGCGATTGCTAAGGCAATGGGCAAAGGCGAGTTTTTCACATACGACTCGGCGGAAGAGATCTGGAACGAAATCCGTTCCGTTTGGCCCCCCGGGCGTGGCATCACTTATGGCCGACTGGACATTGGTGGTTTGCAGTGGCCTTGTCCAGACGATGGTCATTCCGGAACTGAAGTAATGCACACGGAGAGCTTTCCGCTTGGCAAAGCCGCGCTTCGTCGAGTTCCTTATCGTCCAACCGGTGAAATTGTTGACGAAGAGTTTCCTTTTCTGCTGATTACCGGAAGAACTCTCTACCAGTTCAACGCTGGAACGATGACGATGCGTACAGCAAATGTGAAGCTGAGACCCGCAGATCTGCTCGACATATCTTCCGATGACGCGAAACGACTGAAACTTCACGAGGGAGAGCGCGTGCAGATCCGCAGTCGTTACGGTGAAGCGACACTGCCAATTCGAATCACGTCAACTGTAAAACCGGGAGAGTTGTTTGCGACGTTCCATACTGCGGAAGTATTTCTCAATCGCGTGACCAGCCCTCATAGAGATCGATACGTAAAGAGTCCGGAATACAAGGTGACGGCTGTGAAGATTGAAAGGGTAAACCAGGAAAGGTGAAAGAAGATGAGTGCTCAACAACTACAACATTCAAAATACGGATTCAGTAAAACAGTTGATCTTCCTTATGAAGACGCGGTCGAAAAGGCGCGCGCCGTGCTCAAGGCGGAAGGCTTCGGTGTCCTCTGTGAAATCGACATCAAGGAAAAGCTGAAAGAGAAGCTAGGCGTGGATTTCCGCAACTATGTGATCCTCGGCGCCTGCAATCCGCCTCTCGCATACAAGACGCTGCAACAAGAGATCGGGATCGGACTGCTTCTTCCCTGCAATGTCGTCGTTTATGAAGCCGAGGAAGCCGGAAAATCTGTAGTCGCCGCGATCGATGCGAAGACGATGCTGTCCGTGGTAGGAGCCAACAATGCAACTATCAACGCAGTAGCTACCGAGGTAAATGAAAAGCTCCAGCGTGTAGTCGCTCAGCTTTAGAAAAGCCTCAAGAGGCACAGAAGCAGAAATGCCGACCTCCGGGAAACTGGAACGGTTCTGGAGCCTCGCTCCAGACGATCTAATGGTCCAACTAGGGGCTGATCCCGGTGGACTAACTACGGCGGAGGCTAAACGCAGGCTTCTCCACTCCGGTCCAAATCGTCTACATACCCGCAAGCGCACCGATGTCTTAACCCTGCTACTCGCACAATTCAAAAGCCCGCTGATTCTAATTCTGGTAGGCGCTGTAATTCTTTCGTTCTTCCTGGGGGAAACGGTTGATGCGGCCATCATCATCGCGATAGTTCTGTTAAGCAGCGTGCTTGGATTCTGGCAGGAAAAGCGCGCCACCGATGCTGTCAGAAGCCTCCTGGCAATTGTGAGAATTGAAGCCCGTGTCGTACGTGACGGAGTGGAGATTGACGTGCCCGCAGAGGACGTGGTGCCTGGCGACATTTGCATGCTCAATGCCGGCGACATTGTTCCGGGTGATGCTGTAATTCTCGAATCCAAAGATCTATTCGTGCAGGAGGCAGCCTTAACTGGAGAAAGTTTTCCCGCAGAAAAGGAACCAGGACCAGTCGCCGGCGAAGCGCCGCTCATGAAAAGGACGAATACACTTTTCCTGGGCACACACGTAGTTAGCGGAAGTGCGCGATCGCTCATTGTCTTCACTGGGTCGGCAACTGAATTTGGCAAAGTGTCCGAGCGTTTGCGCCTGAAGCCGTTGGAAACGGAGTTTGAACATGGCGTGCGGCGCTTTGGTTATCTCCTCACCGAAGTAACACTGATCCTCGTGATCGTAATCTTCGGCATTACGGTCTACCTCGAGCGACCCGTAATCGATTCGTTTCTTTTTGCATTGGCAATTGCTATCGGAATAATTCCCGAATTACTCCCGGCCATAATCAGCATCAACCTCGCAGTCGGCGCCGTGCACATGGCTCGCAGGAAGGTGATCGTCAAACAACTGGCCTCGATCGAAAATCTGGGTAGCATGAATGTCTTATGCGCCGATAAGACTGGAAGCCTTACCGAAGGGACCGTAAAGCTCCAGCAAGCGTTGGACGCACAAGGCAAACCGAACGAAAAAGCTCTTTTCTACGCCTACCTGAATTCGTTTTATGAAACTGGCTTTACAAACCCGATTGACGAAGCGATTCGCACGCATGGCCAGTTTGATCTCTCCGGTTATCACAAGGTCGATGAGGTGCCTTACGACTTCCTGCGCAAGCGATTGAGTATTCTGGTTGTGAAAGATGAAGCGCCCTTGATGATGATTACTAAAGGTGCCGTTAGCAATGTCCTCGACGTTTGTTCGTCTGTCGAGTTGACGAGCGGCTGCCATGACATCGCGCAGTTCCGCGAAGGAATAGACCGCCAATGCAAATCGCTGGGTAATGATGGATTTCGTACTCTTGGGCTGGCGTATAAATGCTTAGGCAACGCTTCACAGAAACAGGACGAAGCTGGGATGACATTTCTCGGTCTGCTTGTTTTCTTCGATCCGCCTAAAGCGGGTGTGATTGAGGCGTTGGATGATCTGAGAAAGCTCGGCATAACTCTGAAGTTGATTACGGGGGACAACGTTCACATCGCAACCAGCGTGACGCGAAACGTATTGGGTTATGAGCCAAAGGTTTTGACAGGCACGGAGGTCCACTTACTAAGTGATGATGCCTTGCGATCACGCGCAAACGTAATTGATGTGTTCGCTGAAATCGAACCCAGCCAGAAGGAGCGCATTATTCTCGCCCTGAGAAAATCCGGGCATACAGTTGGATTCCTCGGCGACGGTATCAACGACGCTTCGGCACTGCACGCATCTGACGTGGGAATTTCTGTGAACAGCGCTGTGGACGTGGCCAAAGAAGCCGCAATGATAGTGTTACTCGAGAAAGATCTGGGCGTGTTGGCTGCAGGAGTTCGCGAAGGCAGAAAGACTTTTGCAAATACGCTCAAATACATTTACATGACGACCAGCGCCAACTTCGGCAACATGTTCAGCATGGCCGGAGCGGCATTGTTCCTCCCTTTTTTGCCATTGCTTCCCAAACAGATCCTGCTGAACAACTTTCTCACTGACTTCCCGGCAATGGCAATCGCGACGGATCGGGTGGATCCGGAGCTAGTGGAAAGACCGAGACGTTGGAACATCAGATTTATTCGAAACTTCATGATCGTTTTTGGCGTCGTTAGCTCGATCTTCGACTTTCTCACATTTGCGGCGTTAGTGTTCATTCTCAAAGCAACGCCGGAAGTATTCAGAACTGGCTGGTTTGTCGAGTCGGTAATGACGGAGGTTCTTATCATTCTGGTGATGCGGACCTGGAAACCATTCTATACAAGCATGCCGAGCACTCCCTTGTTGTCAGCAATGATCATCGTACTCCTCATTACACTCGCATTACCTTATAGCCCGTTAAGCGAGCTGCTCGGTCTAACACCGCTGCCAATATCGTCACTTCTGCTTCTAGTACTCATCACAGTGCTCTACGCAGGCGCTTCTGAACTCGCAAAGAAGTTCTTTCATTCGCGAGCCCTCATCAGTGAAATTTGACGGGCAGAATTAAGCGGCTTGAGCTTTCGAGAGTGATTCGAGTGCCTGGTAGGTTGCACGTGCCCCGCTGGCAATCAGGCGTTCAACGGCAGCAGTGCCGGGAACATAACCGGCCAACGGTATCTCCGGCTGAATGTGGATCTCAGTCTGGGCCACGGCGAACCTATAATGGGAGGGATAGGCTTGAGTGGTCCAATGCCGTTCTGATGGAGAACAACCTAACGAACGCATTACGGAGCTCCACTCCCAAACATCGGAAGCAATAACGAAATCGGCGTTCTGCGTACGGCAAACGTGGGAAGGCAGCACGCACGAAAAACCACCATCTTTGAGTTTCTGACCTTCACGACTAACGGGCCGGCGAATTAAACGCAGCGCGCAGCTTGCGCTAATCGCTGAGGAAAGTGGACCAGTAGTTATCGTCAACGGTGTGTTTGATGGCACGATAGTCGCTACTGCAGCAAAAGGAGTAGCGAGCTGTTCGAAACTTTCCGGCAGATACTGAGCACAGAATCGTTCGAGCGTTTTTCCATGCAGCAAACGGGGCCAGAATACAGACCGCGCCATTTTCGCGATTTCGCGCCAATCCATACCCGCTGCCAGCGCTGCACCGATAATGCTGCCCACACTGGTGCCGGCCACCACCGCGGGTTTGATACCCACTTCGTCCAGCGCCTTGATAACCCCAATGTGAGCAAGCCCGCGCACAGCGCCGCCGCTGAGAGCCAGACCAACACGTTTGGATTTAAGTGAGCGCAGAACGTCTTCCATGTCTGACCATTATCACATTGAAAAAGAGGAGGCCAAAGCGGAGATCGAAGTCACGGCCGAACGATTGACGCGTATTTCCAAACTACTTGCGTCCGCTAAAAAGCAAACAAATAAAAAACCAGGTCGAAATGTATTGACGCGTGCTATCGACTCAACGTTTGCTCTGCTGCGCAAATATCTTCCGCCTCTTCACTGGCTTGTCGTCGCATTGGGCGCAATGATTATGTTTCTCTACGCGCAGGTGGTCGCATTTACCGCACGGCTCGTCTCAACTGGCAACCCGCCGTGGCCAAATATTCCAGCCCCCTGTGTTCTGGCGCTGTGGCACCGTGATGCGCCTTCCCTCCTGGTAATATTCGCGAAACGACATCCGCCCTGCCGTACGACGATCATGGTTTCCCACGATCCACGAGGTGACTCCCTGGCATTGCTTTGCCGCATGATGGGTTTTCACGTTGTTCGAGGAGACAGCGAGGAAGGCGGCTGGGAAGCTTTGTTACAACTAGCCCGGGAACTCATGAACGGCGGCTCAGTCATTCTAACTGCCGATGGTGGAGGTCCCGCACAGAAGGCAAAAGTAGGCGCAATTGCTTTAGCTTCGGCGGTTGGAGTGCCTCTAATTCCGTTAGCTGCGGATTGTTACCCGGCGATTGAAGAACCTCACAAGTGGGATGCATCTCGCAATCCAGTCCCCTTTTGCTCCTTGAAGATCTTGCTTGGGCCACCTCGCACATTCGAACGTCTAACAGACCTCACCTCCGTTGAAGAGGCCCAAGCTTGGCTCGAGAAAACATTGAACAGTCTCGTTTTAAAGTAAGCAGAAACCCTGAGACTCACGGTCTGTTGTCGCGCATTTCATCTAGCATCTGCTGAATTCGTTGTTTGAGTGCTGCCGTCACTTTTTCATAAGCCAGCTCTTTATCACCCGAAATAACGCTTTGAACACTAATCGGTTCGCCGAAACGTATCTTTACCTTTGCCAGGCGGAAACGCCACGATTTGCGCGGCCAAATGCGATAGGCTCCATCCAGCGCTACCGGCACTATCGGAAGATTTAGCTCAGTAGCAAGAATCGCCGCCCCTTTTCTAAACTCATATAACTGACCATCAAACGAGCGCTGCCCTTCCGGATAAATATTGAGTATCTTCCCGGCGCGAAGACCGGCAGCGCCGGCACGCATTGCGCGCATCAGTTGCAGATCCGGATCAATCGGTACGACATTTATCAGCCGCGCCACCCAGGCCATGAAGACACTTGTAAAGTACATGCTTGCGCCAACCTGGAAAATGTTTTGCAGTACGCGTCGCGGGTACGTAGAACACACAAGGAATGGATCCAGGTAGCTCTGGTGGTTCGGGCAAATCAAATACGGTGGTTTGACACGATCGAGAACCTCCGTGCCTCGCACCTCCATGCGAAACAACAGTTGCGCTCCGATCCGAATGACTCGCAACACCACGTAAGCTAATAGCACTACTGCTGTCTTGCGATTTAGAAGGTGCTCGACATCCGGCAGCGTCTCAGCCGTTTGCGCCAGTTCTGTTTGCCAGCGAAACTCCGCGCCAGTTGTTCCAAGTGGTCCTGCGCCATTAAGTCTTGACGTTGCAAGTTGGACCAACTCGCCGACTCTCTGAACGGTCGAGAGTTCCTGCGGGTCGAGTTCTATACCCAGTGTTTGTTCGACACTTGCAAAGCATTCAGTCCGAGCCAGAGAATCCAGTCCGAGATCGATCTCGAAATGCATGTATGGATGAATCAACTCGACATCACTGTTGTGCTGTTTCACTGCTGCGACCGTGGCTCGTCCCGCAACGGAATTCATTAACGCTAGCTCTGCCTCGCTGAATTGAACCGGCTTTGCCTCTCGTTTTTTCCCATTCTGCTGCTCCAGTTCTTCGAGCCGGCTTTTCACTTCGAACCGCTTTACTTTGCGAGTGGAGGTGCGCGGTAAGGGCTCAGCACGCAGAATAAAATCATGCACGCGCTGGTATTCAGGCAGTTCCCTTCCGAGGTTCTCCAATTCCCAAACGACCCACTCGCGCGCATTACCGATGTGTTGAGCTTTGAGATATTCAAAGTTTGGCACCACTACCCCACGCAGTTTTTCCGCTCTTTTGAATTCGCTTGATTCGTCTTTCACGCCAATGACGCAGACTTCGCTAACGAACGGTGATCGTTCGTAGTGGGCCTCAACATCTTCGGGGAAGACGTTTTTGCCGGAGGGTAATTTGATGACGTCCTTCCCACGCCCGACGATATAAAGATGTCCCTGCTTATCAAATCGGCCCAGGTCACCGGAGCGAAACCAGCCATCACTGGTGAATGCCTCGCGGTTAGCTTCCGGATTTCGATAATAGCCCGACATCACAATCGGTCCACGGATTACGACTTCGCCGACTCCCTCTTCGTTAGGTTGATCGATCCTGACTTCAACTCCATTCAGCGGCGTGCCAACCGAGCCGATCTTGTTATCTTCGAAGCGCGTCACCGTTGCGGCTCCGCTGGTCTCGGTCAGACCATAGCCCTGTAGAAGTGTGAAACCTAAGTGATGAAAATCCCTCGCCACATCTTCGTCGAAGCTGGCTCCAGCCGAAACTGCAAGTCTTAGTTTCCCACCAAAAGACTGGTGAATGGGTTTGAAAAACCATCGGCCTGCATTGAGGCCGAACCACTCACGCAACCAGCCATTACATACAAGCATGATCTGAAACAGCGTTCTCAGTGGCCAGGAACGTGCCCGCACCGAGTCCCAGATCTTTTTGTGAAACAGATACCAGAGTCGAGGCACGCCAACGAGCGCAGTCGCCCCACTTTCTCTCAAGCCTTGTTCAATTCCAGCACTACTTAATTCCGTGAGATAGACCACTCGCGCACCTACCGTGGTGGCAAGCCAAAGATTCACGATTTGTGAATAGGCGTGGAATAGCGGCAGGAGGCTTACCACCACTTCCTGATCGCTAATACGCATCACTTCCTCGACCTTATCGCTCTCCGCGTAAATGTTTCCATGCGTAAGCGGCACGGCCTTGGGAGCGCCAGTCGTACCTGACGTGTACATGAGGAGTGCGAGGTCGTCTGCGCGAGCGGGTGGTGGAGCTTCATTGAATTCTTTTGGCGTTGGCGTTTCGGCCCAGTCTTCAAAACGGGCAAGGCCATCAGGCTGAGTCAGGGGACGCAAAGCAACCGCAGGGATGTTGCTACCTATAAGCTCACACGCAGCTCGGAACTTTTCTAGCGAAGCCGGTGAAACAAACGCGAGCTTTGCTTCCGAGCCTTTTAGAAAGGCGCCGATAGCCTGTGTTGTGGCAGCCGGGTCCATTGGGGTGACTACTGCACCGCGATAGATTATTCCCAGATAAGCAATGGCCCAGTTGGGATGATTTTCACCGATAAGCGCGACGCGATCGCCGAAAACAATCTTCTCCTGACTGAGGCGATACGCAATGCGGCGTATCTGAGCCAGCATTGAACCGAAGGTAATACTCTCCGTGCCATCTGGCCCGATTACCATCATCGCAACCTTGTCAGACCGAATACTTGCGGCCGCTACCACTCGTCGACAGAAGGTCTCGTTTTGTACTTCTTCGGTCACTGCTATTGTCGGGTTGCTTCTATTGCGGCGTCCTGACGACCTCGACCGAGCACTTCGCATGTTGGACCACGGCATTCGATACTGAACCGAGCAATAGTCGATTCCAGACACCCAATCCGCGTGAACCCATAACGATGAGATCGGCCCCCCAACTTTCTGCCTCGTCCACAATCACCTGTGCCGGTGAACCTTGAATAATCTCACTGCTGATTCTCAACGTTTTGTCTGTGGTTGATTTCAGTTTAAGCAGTGCGCTATCTAAAACGGCCTGGCCCGCTTGGCGAATCGATATCTCAAGGTTTTCGAAGTAGTCAGGCGATACCGCCCACGGTTCCATTCCCACTGGTGCGGGAATCTCCACGGCGGTAATAACCTTGACTTCACTCTGAGGTGGCCACGGTCGCTTTGCAAGTTCCTGCGCTGCTGCATCGCTGCAAACCGATCCGTCAACTGCTAATAAGATTTTCATTTTCCCATACTCCCATCGCTTTCGCCTGCGGTCGGCATGCCTTGGGTTCTTTGTCTATCGATCGCATCATTGCGTTTGGCCTAATGATTATAGGAACTATGCCAGCCTCTTCCCGCGGCTGGCGCTCTGCCAAACACTCCAAATTCCCTGTCCAAAGGCGTCTTGCTTTTCACCAGCGTCGCGCAAAGCCAGTGCAGCAGAAACAGGAAACCCGGGGAGGCAAATGCTATGAATGCCCAGCCGCCAATGTGGTTCCTTAATAGATAACCATAGACCAGATAGAAAGCCAGCAGGCTCAAGAGCGTAATGGCAGATCCCAGGCCTTCCTTCCACCAGGCGACAATCATTCCGATCGTTACGCCGATTGGAAAGAAAACAAGCCCGGCCCACTCGTTGGATGAGATCTCAGCTGGATGAAGAGCCTCTCCCAGAAAAAGCGAAATTAATAAAATTATGCTGACAATACTTCCGACTCTCGCTAACAATTCGATTACCGCCAGCGACAAGCCCAAATCAAGTCTATTGGTAGACATAACGCCTCCTCGTAGCGATCGTGGCCCAGATGGACCATTGTCAACCACTGTTATTGATAGCCCGCCCAGACCAGCGCTTACTTCATTGTGCCAATGGTGATCGTTACAACGGGCACCACAGAAGCACCCTTGTTGTACGACACCCAGAAGCGCTCCGAGTCGTAGAGCACCATCCTGAACAAAGATCCGTCGGGTTTCTGCAGAAGAAGGCCCTCCCCGACTACGCTTCTGTAATCGGGCGCTCCAACCCCACCAGCGTAATCGGCGGAAATCGTCACAACTTTTTGCTCGGTGTAACCGATCTGCGCCGTTTCATTCGCTGAGAAGACATAAAAATCCTGTTCATCGCTCTTCATCGCCGGCTCGCCGAGTTTTGCTCTCGCTTCCGCGGCCGTCATGCCGAGACGCACACCGCGATACTCCCTGTAAAGCGGCTGCTGGACTTGTGAATGTCCCCTCTCAACTCTCATTGCCTCAGTTTTGGTTTGTCCACTTGCAATGACGCCCAATAGCAGAAGCAAAATTACGCCAATCGCAAAGAAAACTAGTTCAACGATCCGGATTCTGAGTTTTTCTGTGCTGTATCTCATTTCAATCACCTCCTCCGAAGCCTTGCGCAATCATCTCGGTGTTTCTTCCAACGCTCTTGCCGACTGCCCAAACCTGTCCACCCGCGCGCATCTGTAGAACAATTTCATCGAGCGGTCTTCGCGGCGGGCCAAACATGACGTAGCCCATGCGGGCATCGAATGCTCCTTTATGGCAGGGACAGCTGAGACATCGACGCGGAGCATCGAATTCCACTGAACACCCCGCGTGAGAGCATCTGCGGCTGAACGCCCTGTACTCGCCCTCGTTTGAGCGCAGCAGCACAGCCGGATCATTCCTGGTTGGATAGTTGAAGTAGAGGCCTGCTCCCGATAGGAGCGTCTCGGCTCCCTCGATCTTCCGCGGCGGGTAGGCAACCATCGAGTCTTGCGCGGCCATGACTTTAGTTACAGTGGGCGCGGCCAGGACCAACGCGGTGGAAGTCAAAAGGAGATCGGCGCAGAAAGCGCGTCGAGTGGCGTGTGATGGTTTGTTTGCGTCATCCGCGGCTGAATCCATTTTCAATCGCTCCTCTCGCCTGACACTTCCCGTGCCTTGGCCCAAATAGAAGCACCATCCCCAATAGGCGCAAGGTACGTGCCGAGCAGTGTTCGAAGAATCTGATAGGGAAAGAGGGCTGGGAAGGAGAAGATTGGGAAAAGTTCACCAATCAAAGCGCGAAAGCCCACACTCACTTTTCCCTCAGGAACTTGCCAAGGAAAGTCTGGAATCCCTGCCATGAGTGAGCGGCACGATCCGGTATCCACGATTAAATTCATTGTTCAGCGTGTGAGTAAAGTTCCTCAGCCGGTTGGGCCAAAGCGCGCAGTGGGGAGAGAAAATTTCGGCAATTTCGACGCTTTTGGCTGGCACAATCATTGCGGAAAACACACAAGAAGTTCGCGCCTTGTTCTTTGAGGCAGGTGTTCATTGAGCAAGTGCGTCTATCGTTTTTAATTCGGGTGGCTCGGTTAACGAAACTACCTGAGACAGGAGATGGTCATGAAAAGTGTAGCGTTCTTTGTACTAGTGCTTTGCGCTTTGATAATCGGCTCTGTGTCATGGGAAACCAAGGCATCGAACACAGCCCGCAAGCAAAGTGCAGTAATTAATTTCGATCGAGCTGTGGTCCTCCATGGCATGACTCTGAAGGGTGAATACCTGTTCGTACACGATGACGCGGCAATGCAACGTGGTGAGGCCTGCTCGTACGTGTATGAAGGCAATGCCCCGATTCCCAAGAAGTTAGTCATTTCCTTCCACTGCGTTCCGGTCCAAGGCATGAAGGCGAAAAATTTTATAGTTCGCTCAGTCGAGATTTCATCAGGTCTCACTGAATTGCAAGAGTTTCAGTTTGCAGGAGACACTGAGGGGCATGCTGTACCGACCTCGATGGACCAGCGTCTGAATAAATAGCTGTTGCTGCCGGCGATTTTTTGACAGGATTTACAGAACTTGCGGGATGACCACAAGCGGCGATTCCCAATGCGTCCGTTTGTTCTTGGCAATTCTGTACATCCTGTCGATTGCCAAACTGTGAACACGAACCGTCTTTTGATGAAGGACAGCAACATGAAGAAGGAGCATCGCACGGCGAAAGAGAGCTACCGCATACGCACTCACCTAATCCACGGTAATCACGAAAGCAAGCATTGGGACTTTGACCACCACCTGGTTCCGCCAATCTCAGCTTCAGCCGCTTACCGGCTGGGTTCAGTGCACCGGGGTGCACAGGGTTTTGTCGAATTTGCTTCCGACGAAGCGGACGTCAAAGGGCACGTCCCGATTTACATTTATGACCGTTTGGACGAACCGACCCGGGGCATGCTCGAGGAACATCTGGCATATGCCGAGGGTGGCGAAACCGCAGTTACATTCGCGACAGGAATGGCGGCCATCAGCGCAGCCCTGGCTATCACCAACAAAGCAGGCACTGAGATTGTCGCGCATCACACCCTCTACGGTTGTACCTACAGCTTGCTAACAAACTGGCTGCCTCGGTTCGGCATAACCACTAGATTTGCTGACCTGCGAGATGAGCGTAGCTTCAGGCAAATTTGCCCCAGGAAGCATGGTCTATTTTGTATTGAAAGGTGAGGAAAAAGCAGCCACAGAAGCTGCCGACCGTTTCATGGATTACGTTGCAAATCATGCTTACAGTGTTACGTTGGCGGTTAGTCTGGGACAGATCCGTACCCTCATCGAAGAACCTTACTCAATGACACACTCGGCGTTACCTGCGGAAGTGAAGCACGCCCGAGGGCTGGAGCCAGTCGGCATCCGACTTTCAGTCGGCCTGGAGGACTGGCACGACATCATCAACGATTTGGAGATCGCATTGGAGCAGATTTGATGGAGAGAGTTCTGAGCAAGGTGCAAGCTAATCATTGCCCAGCCGAGTTAATCGAAAGAAGAGACGTATCAGCGAATCTCGCGATATTCCGTTTTCGAATTGCGGAACGACCGTCCTTTACCGCGGGTCAGTATGCAACTATTAGCATCGCCGTTGATGGTGATGTGGTCGAACGACCCTACTCGATTGTCTCATCGCCTCATGAGACATTCCTCGAGTTCTTTATCGAATTAGTACCAGGCGGCAACATTACACCTAAGTTGTGGGAGTTGAAGTTGGGATCCACCATTTTGGTGCGACGGCGTATTGTGGGCCAATTTACTTTGGACACGGGCGTCACCCACCACTTGATGCTCGCCACAGTCACAGGCGTCGCACCGTTTGTCAGCATCCTGAGAACTCAACAAATTGATCGGGAGCGCGGAGCGACCTCCAACCATCAATTTGTCGTCATCCACGGTGCAAGCCATTCGGCTGATTTTGGTCCCTATCGCAGCGAGCTCGAAGAATTGTCACGTGCAGGATGGCTGACGTACATACCAACGGTCAGCAGGCCTTGGGCAGAACCAAAGTGGATTGGCGAAACTGGTCGAATCGAGGACATTATGCGCAAGCACGCCGACCAGCTTGGTTTTTCTCATAGCAACTCGGTGGCGTATACGTGTGGTCACCCGCAGATGGTTACGAACGTCAAAGAGATACTGGCGCGCGCTCGGTTTCGTAAAGACCAAATCAAAGAAGAGAAGTACTTTAGCCTTGACGCCATCGATCAATGATCGGGGTTTTGTGCTATGAGTGTCGCGCCAACATGATATCCGGTTCTAGCTCCTGGCAATCGAACCCTGGTAGACATAACGCCTCCTCGTGGCGATCGTGGTCCAGATGGACCACCGTTAGTCGCTGTTCTTTTCAGCAAGGGACCTACGTACAATCTCTTCGTACTTGCCAAAGGCGCTCGCACTTCGCCGGACACAGGGTCCGGTATTGACACAACTCTCAACCCCCCAAGAAAGCCGCGATTCATAACGGGGAGCTTCACGCGCTGGAGTTGTGGACTTTCCCGCATCCGCTGCGCAATGTTACTCAGAACCAATCACGCAAATCGATAATCTCCAGCAAATATTCCCCAGCCCTGTGGCATGTTCTTTGCGCTCCCTTGCGGTAGGAATTGTTAATTGCCAACCGTCGAAATGACGGAAAGCCAACCACTTGTTAATCAGGACAGGAAAGAAATGGAGGTTGAGGCCATGGCAACGGATGAGCGCGATATTCTCGAACTCCTTAAAGATGAGTTGGACTTCATTGAGAAGGGAGGATACGGACGGTCTGTTCGTACGCCGTGGCAAAGCAAATCTACCTTTCAGGATTCCCTCTCCTGTATCAACTATGGTTATCCATATCGCGCTCACCCGTGCAACGAATGCCACCTGCTTGACTTTGTCAGTCCCGAAAACCGGACTCAGGAAGTACCCTGTCACTTCATACCTTTAAATAGTGATGGAGAAACCATCGAGGATTTGGAGTTGCAGGACAATCAGGCAAAGCTCGAGCGAGAAGTTAGCGGATGGCTTCGTGCCAGGATTAAAGAGATCGAAGAGGAGCGAACCGAGCAGGCAACTGTTTGAAGTCGCCGAAAGGGGGTTAAAAAACATGGTCACCACCGCAGTAGGCTCATTGATAGCCATAGTAGCAATCGCTGCGGCTCTCTGGTACGGCTTGCGTTGGCTTGTTCGGTCTTTCTCCAGGTATCGAGGCTCTCGAATCATTACTTGTCCGGAAACTAAAAAGCCCGCCATCGTTGAGGTTGACTCGCTACATGCGTCGTTAACCTCAACAGTGGGCCTTCCTGACATTCGACTCGAACAATGCTCCCGCTGGCCCATCAAGGAACAGTGCGGGCAAGAGTGTTTGATGGATCTCGACGTAGCGCCCGAAAGATGTCTAGTTAGCGGCGTGCTAATGCGATGGTATCGCGACAAGAATTGCGCCTATTGCAGAAAAGCTTTCCCAGAACTTCATTGGGAGGACCACCGGCCGGCTCTGCTAAGCCCTGATAGAAAGCTGGTGGCGTGGAATGAAGTTGACCTGGATCAGCTCCGGAACGTGCTTCAAGCTTATGCTCCGGTTTGTTGGAACTGCTATATCGCGCAAAAATTCCGCGTGGATCATCCCGACCTGGTCGTTTTTCGACCCTGGCGGAACGGCATCTCCGGAGACGTGGACGGCTCGTCTGCGTCACGTCATCCATAAACCAAAGAAGTAGAAGAGAGGCACAAACGAATTGGTGGTCCGGCGTCGATTTCGTTTGTGCTTTTTTTCGCTTAGACGATTCGTGGACTCGGAATTGCTCGGGCCTTAAGTATCACCAGTGCGAAGGATTCTCAGAACATGAGAAAAACGGTAACCATCGACGGCAACGAAGCAGCGGCTTATGTTGCTTTCAAGACAAATGAAGTGATCGCGATTTACCCGATCACACCTTCCTCTGCGATGGGTGAATCGGCCGACGCCTGGTCAGCCGCGCATGAGAAGAACATGTGGGGTATGACGCCACTGGTGCGCGAAATGCAGTCAGAAGGCGGTGCTGCAGGCGTGGTTCACGGAAGTTTACAGACAGGATCATTGACAACAACCTTTACCGCAAGTCAGGGCTTGTTGCTGATGATCCCCAACATGTTCAAGATTGCCGGCGAACTGACCAGCACAGTTTTTCACATCGCAGCCAGGACGATAGCCACTCACGGCCTCTCGATTTTTGGCGATCATAGCGATGTCATGGCCGCACGATCGACCGGCTGGGCCATGTTGTTTGCCAACTCCGTTCAGGAAGTGATGGATTTCGCATTAATCTCGCAGGCAAGTACATTGCAAGCTCGTGTTCCCTTTCTTCATGTTTTCGATGGGTTTCGCACCTCACACGAAGTCATGAAGATCACGAAACTTACCGATGAAGAAATTGCCGGCATGATGGACCAGCAATTGGTGCGCGAGCATCGCGCACGAGCGCTTACTCCCGACAAACCAGTGATGCGGGGAACCGCGCAAAATCCTGATGTCTTCTTTCAGTCTCGCGAACGAGCCAACAGCTTTTATCTGAAAACGCCAACGATTGTTGAGAAAGCAATGGAAAGCTTCGCGGCACTCACCGGCCGGCGTTACAAACTCTTTGAGTTCGTCGGGGATCCAAACGCCGAGCGTGTGCTCGTAATGATGGGCTCAGGCTGCGAAACCGCTGAAGAGACGGTTGCATCACTTTGTAAGAGTGGCGAAAAGGTGGGCCTTTTGAAAGTCAGGCTTTACCGGCCATTCTCAGTTTCACATTTCATCGATTCCCTGCCAGCTTCCACGAAAGCGCTCGCAATTCTTGATCGCACAAAGGATCCGGGAAGCACCGGCGAACCTTTGTATCAGGATGTTGTGACTTCAATATCCGAGACAACCCGATTCAAACAAGGTGTTCGCATAATTGGGGGGCGTTATGGTTTGTCGTCGAAAGAATTTACACCCGCAATGGTTAAAAGCGTTTTCGATGAATTGAAGAAACCTGATTCGAAGAACCACTTCTCAATCGGTATCGACGACGACATCACTTTCACCAGCATTCCGTTTGACCAGTCATTCAGCACTGAGCCTGACGATCAAGTGCGGGCAGTTTTTTGGGGACTAGGCGCAGACGGAACGGTAAGCGCCAATAAGAACTCCATTAAGATCATCGGTGAAGAAACTCCGAACTACGCACAAGGCTATTTTGTCTACGATTCCAAGAAGGCCGGCGCGATGACTGTGTCGCATCTGCGCTTTGGCCCGCGTCCAATTAAGAGCACGTATCTCATTCAGCGCGCCAATTTCATCGCCGTGCACCAGTTTTCCTTCTTCGGCCAGTATGACGTTCTGGAAGCCGCCGTCGAAGGGGCGACCTTGCTGATCAATAGTCCTTACGAGGAGTCTGAGGTCTGGGATCAGCTACCGAATGCCGTGCAAAAAGTGATTATCGAGAAGCGGCTCAAGGTTTATGCGATCGATGCGAACGGTGTAGCGCGGAAGAGTCAACTTGGTAATCGAATTAACACGATTATGCAGACGTGCTTCTTCGCACTGAGCGGTGTGTTGTCGCGCGAGGAATCAATCATCAAGATCAAGGAATTCATCAGAAAGAGTTACGGCAAACGAGGTGAACCGGTCGTTCGACAAAACTTTGCCGCGGTAGACGCAGCGCTCGCACACCTGCGCGAGATTACAGTTCCTGAAACCGCAACCAGCACCATTGAACTCAAATCAAAAATATCTGCTGATGCGCCTGACTTTGTGCGCCACGTGACTGCCGAAATGATCGCTGGTCGTGGTGACCAGCTCCCGGTTAGTGCTTTTCCGGAAGATGGAACTTATCCCGTAGGTACCACGCGTTGGGAAAAGCGCAACATCGCGCAGGACGTGCCGGTGTGGGAAGCGGATTTGTGTATCGAGTGTGGTAAGTGCGTGATGGTTTGTCCGCATTCGACCATCCGAGCCAAAGTCTGCTCTGCTAATGATCTCGCTGACGCACCCGCAGGATTTAAGTCCATACCCGCGAAGTGGCGAGAGTTTCCCGATAAGTTGTACACGATTCAAGTGGCTGTAGAAGATTGCACTGGCTGCCAGCTTTGTGTCGAAGTCTGTCCGGCCAAAGACAAGAGCAACGTGTCGCGCAAGGCGCTCAACATGAAACCGCAATTGCCTTTGCGTGATAGTGAACGAATTAATTGGGACTATTTCTTGAAGCTGCCCGATCTACACAAGAATGGTCTAATTGCATTTAACTCCGTGAAGAACGTGCAGTTGTTACAACCATTGTTCGAGTTCTCTGGCGCCTGCGCGGGTTGCGGGGAAACACCGTACATCAAACTGCTGACGCAACTCTTTGGGGATCGTGCAATTATCGCAAATGCCACCGGTTGTTCGAGTATCTATGGTGGCAACCTCCCCACAACTCCTTATACAACCAATGATGAGGGGCGCGGCCCGGCGTGGAGCAACTCCCTCTTCGAAGACAACGCCGAGTTTGGCCTGGGCATGAGACTCGCCCTGGACCATCAGAAGGCTTACGCAAAGAGTCTCGTTCATCGGCTGCGTGATCTCATCGGCGAATCGCTGGCGGCCGGCGTGCTGAATACCGACCAGTCCACTAACGACGGCATTAACGTTCAACGTGAGTTAGTGGCGGCATTGAGAGCCAGGATCGAGGCTGTCAACGGTGAAGAAACACGTGATCTGCTCAGCCTTGCCGACTCGCTTGTCGAGAAAAGTGTTTGGATTGTTGGCGGTGATGGATGGGCTTATGACATTGGCTACGGTGGCTTGGACCACGTACTCGCAAGCGGTCAAAACGTCAACATCCTGGTGCTCGATACAGAGGTTTATTCAAACACTGGAGGGCAAGCGTCGAAGGCCACACCACTAGGTGCAGTGGCGAAGTTTGCGACCGGAGGAAAGGCTAGCGCAAAGAAGGATTTGGGAATGACAGCGATTCGCTATGGCGATGTTTATATAGCCCAAGTGGCGATGGGTGCAAATGACACGCATACAATAAAAGCATTTCTCGAAGCAGAAGCGCATCCCGGTCCTTCGCTGATCATCGCCTACAGTCAGTGCATCGCGCACGGCATCGACATGACTAAGGGGATGCACCAACAAAAGCTTGCTGTGGATTCGGGTCACTGGCCTTTGTATCGCTACAACCCGCGATTGGTTGAGGAGAATAAGAACCCGTTTCAACTCGATTCGAGTGATCCGAAGATTCCACTTCAGGACTACATCTACACCGAAGGTCGCTATCGGATGCTGCAGCAGAGCGAACCGGCTGTGGCCAAATTCCTTCTGGGCCAAGCGCAGAAGGCAGTTTCGAGGCGATGGCAACAGTACAAGAATCTTTCTGAGCAATCTGTGTAATCTGTGGACAAAAGAGAGTCGCCATGAACTTAACAACTAACTACTTGGGCATGGTTTTGAAGAACCCGATCGTGGCCTCATCGTCGCCACTCTCACACAATGTCGATAGTATCCGTCGTCTTGAAGACGCCGGAGCTGCAGCAGTCGTCATGTATTCACTGTTTGAAGAACAGATTGGTTTTGACAGTTATTACATCGACTATCACTTGACGCAGGGCATCGACAGCTACGCCGAATCGATCAGCTATTTTCCTGATATGCAGAGCTACAACGTTGGTCCTGACGAGTACATGAATCTGATTCGCCGGGCCAAGGAAACGGTTGATATTCCGATCATCGGCAGTCTGAATGGAACTTCTGTTGGTGGGTGGACGGATTATGCGGCGTTAATTGAAGAGGCTGGCGCTGATGCTTTGGAGCTGAACGTTTATTACCTTCCGACCAACACCGAGATCTCAGGTCTCGAGGTCGAACGACTCTATTTGGAGATTCTATCGGCCGTTCGACAGGTCGTGACGATTCCGGTGGCAGTGAAACTCAGTCCGTTCTTCAGTTCCACCGCGAACATGGCAAGTCGTTTAGCCGATCATGGTGCTGACGGACTGGTTCTATTCAATCGCTTTTACCAACCCGACTTTGATTTAGAGAATCTTGAAGTAGCACCACGCCTGGTCTTGAGTAATTCAGACGACCTGCGTTTGCCATTGCGTTGGGTGGCAATCTTGTACGGGCGGTTGAGTGTCGATCTTGCAATAACAAGCGGCATTCATACTTCGCACGATGCCATTAAAGGGCTAATGGCCGGCGCGAAAGTTACGATGATGGCCTCGGAGTTACTTCAAAACGGAGTTCGTCGGATAGGGCAAGTGCTCAATGAACTCACGACCTGGCTGAACGAGCATGAATACGAAAGCGTCATGCAGATGATTGGTGCGATGAGTCAAAAGCACTGCGCCGAACCCGCCGCCTTTGAAAGGGCGAATTACATGAAGATGCTGCAGTCCTATCGCCCGATCAACTAAGCGTCACTGACGTGCTTCGCCTTCGATGACAAAGAAACCAGTCTCGCCGCCACCTGATGTGACGTTGACCACCGGCGAATCTGACAAGCGGACCATCGCACCCTCGACGCGCCCTTCAAATAGAAACGGGTTCGTATCAACGTACATTGGCTGCAAGGCCCACTCGCTCTCGCCGAAGATCGGGAAAATCTCCGTTCGCAGTTCTACCTTTTCCTGCACCACATAGTCGCCGGCTAACGCTTCCGAGAGGGCGGCTTCCCACTCCGATGACGTTGAGCGGTCGCCAAACGAGATGCCGCGACCGCCGTAGTCGTCGTTGGGCTTCAGGACGAAGTGCGGCCGGTGCTTTCGGACATGTTCAATCAAATCTACTTCGCGTCCTCCGTGGTGCGACTTTCGCTGGATGACGCGTCTGGTCCAGGGCACTGTGCGCCGAATGACTTCCTTCTCACGTGCAGTGAACCAGCCCGAGTTTGCTTCGTCAGTCAGTAATTCAAATGCCGCTTTCTTATGGACCAGCTTGCAACGAAAGGAATTCACCAGGCAGACATGGCCTGCGAGGTACGCGCGTATGAGCGGATGAGAATCATCGCAGGCAGTAAGTAATTCGTTGATGATGACACGCTTGTAGACAAGGTCGACGGGGAAGGAGCCACAATGTAGTCTTCCGTTCTCGTAGGTAAGTTGTTCCGGTGCGCAAATGAGTGTCGGGATGCCTTGACTGGCGAAAAACTCTTCCAACAGGACAAATTCGTGGGCAGTCGGTAGGCCATTCCAATCAAGTATCGCGATATTCGGCGCGCCCGCGCCGCCCCACTCGCGGAAGCTGTTGAGCAGCGCTTTGAGCAGGTGTTTCTCTGGCGAGAACTGCCGCAGTTGATAGCGCGCTGATATGTCTCGCATTGCGCCAACCTCAAGAAGAATCTCGTTAAGACCCCTTTGGTCCGTGAGACTGGAAGGGTTTTCCGCGTTGTATTCGACGAACTTCACTTCGTGGCCGTGAACGAAAGCATCGAGTCGCGAAGTCACTGTTGAGGCCGAATGCTTCGGCTCAACGAGCGCTAGTTTGATCTCGCGTTCTGTGAGTCCGACTGCTTCCATCCGAGACGGCTCACTCAGTAAGGCCGAGGCAATTTTTTCAAAGGCTCCAGCGAGGACCTCAGATGCGCGGGCCAGCATGGCGTACTGGGTTCGGGTGAGCACATGTGGCCGAAGTGCAACGCCGATTTCGCGAGCGCCGTACAGCAACCGACGCGCCCGCATCATAGTCTTGAGGCGCGCGAAGAAGTCCGCCGTCAGGCCGTCGTCTCCGGCGAGAGACGTGTGATATTCGGCAATCAGCGTTTTACGCATCGCTGTGATCTTCGTGTCGATTGAGGATCGCACGAGGACAAGGCTGAGCACCTAAGAAGCACTACGCCTTAGCCGAACATAGTGCGGTGACCACATCTTATCCCTCACGTTTCGCTCCAACTCTTCGAGGCTAGTTGTTTCTGTCAGTCCTGCTTGCTGGGCTTCGACGCCAACGGCTACTGCCACTTTGCGCGAGATTTCGCGGACACTTTCCACCGGTGGATACAGCGGCGCGTCAGCGTCAGTCAACGCGGGAGAAAACTCGCTCAATACATGGGCAGCCGCAGAGAACATCGCATCTGTGACTCGATCTGCACCTGACGCAATCACGCCCAGCCCGACCCCCGGAAATATGAACACGTTGTTGCATTGACCGACCTTGATCAATCGCCCGGCATAACTGATTGGGTGAAATGGGCTCCCCGTTGCGATTAAGGCACGTCCCTCCGTCCATTGAAAAAGTTCCAACGGCGTCGCTTCACTCTTCGAGGTTGGATTTGAAAGTGGAAAGATCACGGGCCGCTCGACGTGCTTTGCCATCTCACGAACAATATCCTCGCTGAAAGCTCCGCGCTGACCAGATGTACCGATCAAAATCGTGGGCTTAACATTCCTTACCACCTCGAAAAAGCTGAAGCTCTCAGGATCGATCGGCGCGATTCGTTCTGTTGGCTGCGCGTATCTACGTTTTGAGTCTTCCAGGTTAGTCCGCCGGGTGTGAACCAGGCCCTTACTATCAACTAGCCACAGCTTCTGTTTCCCATCGTGCTCAGAATAACCTTCTTGAAGCATTGCCGCGATGATCTGATCACAAATCCCAATTGCAGACGAGCCAGCTCCCAGAATCAGGATTCGTTGTTCGCCGAGTCTTGAGTCCATCAGTTTCATCGCCGCCAGGAGACCGGCGACCGTTACTGCGCCGGTTCCCTGAATATCGTCGTTGAAAGTACAAAGACGATCACGATAGCGCTCAAGCAATCGCGCGGCGTTGTGCTTTGAAAAGTCTTCCCACTGGAGCAACACTCGAGGAAACTTCTCCATGACTGCTTTTACAAATGCTTCAATAAAGTCGTCGTACTCCTGTCCTCGCACGCGCGCGTGCCGCCAACCCAAATACAGTGGATCGTCCAGTAGTTCGTGATTATCAGTTCCAACATCCAGCATGATAGGAAGAGTCGCGGCCGGATGAATTCCCGCGCAGAGAGAGTAAAGCGAGAGTTTACCAATCGGGATACCCATGCCTCCCACTCCCAGGTCTCCCAACCCGAGAATCCGCTCGCCATCAGTCACTACGATGACTTCAACTCTTTCCGAAGGAGCGTTGTCGAGCAGCACAGGAATGTCATCACGGTTAGGATACGAGATGTATAGTCCGCGAGGCCTGCGAAACACATGGCTGTATTGACGGCACCCTTCGCCAACTGTCGGCGTATAGATGATGGGCATCATTTCACTGATGTGTTCCAGCAAGAGACGATAAAAGAGTGTCTCGTTGCGGTCTTGCAGGGCCGTCAGAAACACATATCGCTCGAGATCAGTTTCTTTGCACCGATAGTTCTCAAAGGTGCGAGCGAGTTGCTCTTCAACGGTGGAAGAATGCAGTGGAAGAAGTCCCAAAAGCCCGAACTCACGTCGCTCATCCTGGGAAAACGCGCTGCCCTTGTTGAGCAACGGGCTGTCCAGGAGAAGTTGTCCTGTGAGACCAGTCTCGATTGGAGCTTCAGGATGATTTATGACGATAGAACTCATCTGCCTGGCCATCGAAGTTCTTCAACCCGCGTCCTGTTTGCAAATTCCATGGTCTCCTCCTTGTCACTTCGTAACGCCCGCCCCACATCATGCCTTTGCCTGGCATTCCGGATGTCCACAACCACAGTCAGTTTCAGGACGCCTCTTTTCACATTCTTCAATAGTCGCTGCGCTCGCTAGCGGGACCACTGCAGGGGCATGTGCGCATTCTTTCATGGCCTTCAGGGCGTCCTCCTCAACGGAGATTAAGAGAAGACATTAGTACTCTCGCTGCCAGTTCACGCGAGCCCGTTTGTTCTCGTGCGAAAAATTCGTAATGCGTGTTACCGCCAAATGCTTTTTCAAGAGCACCACCTAAACGCTGGGCCAGATGTTCGGTCGTCGTAGTTACAGTAAGTTTGTGGCCATCTCCTCGTTTCCATTCCATGATGCGCGCCAACGGATTGTCTTCAGCAGCCCGTTCTGCTTCGTTCCGCAGTATCAGGCACCAATAGCTTTTCTTAAGACGCTACTAGGCAACGCCTGTGCCCGGAGAACTGATTGAGTAATTTAGAAACATATGAAAAAAGCAGGGGAAATCAGCTCATCGATTCCTAAAGTTGATGGTTCAAAGTTCGCCGAAATGCAGTCGCGAGCTTTCACGCAATATCTGCGTAAGATTGCTCAGCATGATTGCAACCAACCGTGACAAAGGACTTATGTGTAGAGAAATCACCCGTGATCAGCGGAACGCGTTTGCGAGTTATGTGGCATTCGCGTTGCTGTTTAGTCCACGTTCGCTGAAAAAGGCACTGGCAGCGCTTGCGGTTGAGCCAACTGTCTATGCCGCGAAGAGAAATGGAAACCACAATAATGAGAACCTATTTGATCTGTTTGCTCGCGAGTGTGCTCTTTGTCGCGAGCATCTCTATGCCGGTAGTTGCCCAGCAGAGTAACTCGGAAGGAACGACACTCGATAAGGTGAAGGCCAAGGTTGCGAAACTAGGAACCGGCGAGAAGGCCAAGCAACTGTGATTTTGAAGGATGGAACGAAGATAAAAGGTTACATCGGGCAGGCTGGAAGCGATGACTTCGTCCTGCGTGATCGGAAGACCGACTCGCCAACCACGATCCCTTATAGCGACGTTTCGAAGGTTGAGAGCAACAAAGGCCATTCAACCGCAAGGAACTTGGGCCTTGGTATCGGTATTGGGGCCGGGGCATTTCTCGGAATACTTTTGATCGCCATTGCACATCTCGACTAACAGCCGAATCGAATGTGTTTCGGCACAAGGATCATACTTCCTTCGGCGAAGTTGTGAGCATCATCAACTGCTAACAAAACCTTAATCACCCTTCTTACACAATCGCGCTCGTCGCCACCTTATCGACTGGATGGTCATCGGATTCTGTGTGGTGGCGCCCGTAATCGTCGTGGAGATTTCAAAGGCAACAGCCAAACGAACCGTGTCATCGGTGGAGGCAAAAAGTATATGAAACGGATTGCGGTGTTAACGAGTGGCGGTGATGCCGCGGGTATGAATGCGGCAGTCAGAGCTGTTGTCCGGACGGGCCTTGATAACGGATGGGAACTCTACGGAGTCCGCTGCGGATATGCTGGACTCATAGCCGGAGACTTTCTACCTCTAGGCGCGAGAGATGTTGGGGGAATAATTCAGCTTGGCGGCACCATGTTACGTAGCGGCCGTTGTTTGGACTTTAAAACCGAGCCAGGTCGTAATGAAGCACTTAGAAATCTCAGCGAAAAACAAATTGAGGCACTGGTCGTAATCGGCGGGGACGGTTCGCAAACCGGCGCTCATCTGCTCTCACAAGCTGGGCTTCCCGTCATTGGAGTCGCGTCGACAATCGATAACGATCTTTATGGTTCGGAGATAACGATTGGCGTCGACACCGCTCTGAACATCGCTCTGGAGTCTATCGACCGATTGAAGGTCACGGCATCCTCCCACAGAAGAGCGTTCCTCGTCGAAGTCATGGGACGTAATTGCGGCTACCTGGCTCTAATAGCGGGAATCACTGGTGGCGCGGAAGTCATAGTGATTCCCGAAGTTGAAACGAATCCTGAGGAGGTGGCAGCAGAGTTACGTGGTGCCTACGAGCGCGGGAAGGCGCACGCTATCGCCGTCGTTGCTGAAGGCGCCCGTTACAACGCGCGAGCGTTGTCCGTCTATTTTCAAGAGCACAAAGAACGATTGGGGTTTGAGTTACGCGTGACCACTTTGGGCCATGTTCAGCGTGGCGGAGCACCGGGCGCCTTTGATCGCTTGCTGGCCACTCGACTCGGCGTAGCGGCAGTTCGACAACTCGAGAAGAAAGAATATGGAGTGCTCGTAGGTCTTCTAGATGGTGAACTCGCGACTACGCGTTTTGATGAAGTTATTTCTAACAAGAAACTGCTTGATTTAAAACTACTCGAAACGGCCCGGATTCTAGCCAAATAAGGGCCTTAAAGTTAGGGACAGTAGTGAAGGTGAACACGATCATTATCAGAGTAAGTTTTGCCGCAACCTGCCTTGTCGTTTTGGCTGCGGCCACGGTTTTCTCTCAGACCCCAACTGGACCAGCAAATCGGCCGTCCTCTTAATGTTGGTTTTAGGAGACTCTGTTTGGTGGAGGCAGGGATTTAAGACGGAGCACAAATCCTGGTATCACGTGAAAGTCTGGCTGGAGAAAACAACTGGTAGAGCAGTAATCGAAAAAGTAGAGGCTCACTCAGGCGCTATCATCGAACGAAGCTCACCTCCAGAGAAACTGACGACTCCGAACCCGGAAGTTGATGTCGCGCTACCGGCATTAAATGAGCAACTCGATAATGCAGAGCGTTTCTATTCCGACCGGTTAGAAATCGATGTAGTGCTTGTCAGTGGATGCGCCAACGATGTCGGCACGCAGAATCTTTTGAACGCGATTGCGACGAACAAATCGACGAGATGACAAAGGCGAAGTGCGGACCACCAATGGAGAAAGCTGCGCAGAATCACGACTTCATTTCCTGCTGCCCGCGTCATCGTGACTGGTTATTATCGTTTCTTTTCAGAGAAGACTCGGAACGATTTTATTCTAAAAGCGCTGGTACGAAGATTCTTTAAGATCATCCCTGGCCTGTCTTAGTGGCGCGATTCCAATGAAGCGCTTTGCGATAACATCACGAGAAAAAGATAGACGACTCGAGAGGACTCGATCATACCTGGGAATTCGGAGGGCCACACGGGTTTTAAAAAATGTCACCGATTCGTCACTCGACTCTCTGCAAATCGATGAAAATCGATGTCAAAAGACTGCACAAGAAATGGTCCTGTAACGGCTGCAACCTGTTGAAGAATTGCAAGTTAATGTCACTGCATGTCACCGCATGACAAACCATGCAATGGTGGTCCAAGCCCATTCGCAATGCGGAGGTCAGGGGTTCGATCCGCCTCTGCTCCACCATTTGTTTTCAATCATTTACGGCTGCTTGCACTGGCAGCCGTATTTCATTTGTGGGCACGCTCTCCGACGCTAATCGACCCAGTATTATCAATCCGACTTCTTCAGATATTGCTCCGGAATCCGATTTTTCTCGTCTTCGTTTTGCCAAAACACTGTCACAACCCACCAACGCTTCCCATCGTTTATCAATTGAAAGCTGTTGATGCCTCGTTGGATGGGTATACGGTCTTCAGCGTTATGGCGTGATTCGTAGGAGCTAAAGGCCTGCGCGATATTTCCAAACGCCTCAGTCCGCCGTGCTACTTCCTTTTCGAAAAACCCTTTTTCTTCAAGCGACGGGCCAATTCTGCCGATGTACTCCTCAACCGTTACAACACGCCAGCCATAACCGTCCTCTTCCTGCGGTCGAGTTGGAATTAGACGAGCCTCAGGAACAAACAGGGACCGGAAACGATCCCAGTTGCGCTTGGTTCCAGCCGGCCCTGAAATTGTGTCGTAAACGGCCGCGATAATGGCATCCATCGAATTTACATCCGCGGGGTTGGCTTCCGGCGGTGCGGGCGTCTTGTTACAGGCAGGGAAAATAAAAACGAAAAGAAGAGAGACAAGAAGACTTCTACGAACCATGTGCAAATTCATAAGGCACCCTATGCAGATATCAATGAGGGAGGAACCGGAAGTGGTATCGGGAGTTTCTTAAACTGGGAAGTTTAAATATATACCCCTTTTGCCGCGTGTCAATGAGGCTGTAACTAGGGTAGTGGGGCCAGTTTTCAGGTGGTGGATAATGTGACTGCACTACACATCGCGCTCCGCTGGAGCGCGGTTCTATGTTGGAGGGGCGGATAGCTATAAACATCTGGCCGCGCCGCGGCCAATAATTCCACGAAACAAAATCACTGTCTGAATCATTATTCAGTGAGACCCTGGTTCCATTAAATGAAAGCTCGCTTGAAGTTTCAGACAGCACACATGTCCTTCAAGCCGCAGCCGCACTTTCTCCGGCATTAGCCCAGAATCAGTTTTTAAATCACGAAATTCCAGGGCAAACAATTTGAACTACCCTGTGACTACCCTGGCTGGCCCACAAATATGTGCTGTTGAGCCAGGAAGAAGCCACGTGTTCCCCCCTCGTCTCGCAATAGCAGACGCCGACATCCGGCGTGGGAAGATGATTGGGTCGTTACAAGATGGCTATCGGACGGCAGGTTGATTCCGCCAAAAGGGAAAAGGCGTCCGTGCCCGATCGGGACCACAACGCAGTATTGCCCGCGCTGGAAGATGTGGGCGAGTTTGCTTTGCTCTCGATGATCGGCTCGTCGCCTATTTTTAACGAGACGGTGCGACGAATGGGCCGAATTGCGATGCGCGATGCGTCCGTATTGATTGAAGGCGAGACAGGTTCCGGAAAGGAGGTGGCGGCGAGAGCGATTCACTACCTTGGTGCACGACGCAGCCGACCGTTCATTCCCGTGAACTGCGGCGCGATTCCCGATTCGCTAATCGAAGCCGAATTTTTCGGCCATGGCCGCGGCGCCTTTACGGATGCGCGCGAAGCGCGAGCTGGTCTCATTGCACAAGCGCACGGCGGCACCCTGTTCCTCGACGAAATCGACTCGCTAACTCCCAAGGCCCAAGTCTCATTATTACGATTCCTGCAAGATCAAAAATACAAACCCGTAGGCCGCGACGTCGAACTGGAGGCAGACGTGCGCATCATTGCCGCTACCAACAGATCCCTCATCGCGCTCGCAAACAGCGACCGGTTCCGAACAGATCTTCTACACCGCCTCAGGATTCTCTACTTGTACATTCCCCCGCTTCGCGAACGCGAAGGTGATGCCGAAATGCTGGCACAGCACTTTCTGCGGCATTACGTCAAAAAATACAATATGCCTCCCAAGCGATTCGCTCCGGAATCACTTCGCTGGATACGCCATCACCGATGGGAGGGAAACGTGCGCGAGTTGGACAACGCCGTCCATCGCGAAGTTGTGCTTGCGGATGGCGACGTGATCAGATTTGACGTCGTTAACAATGAGACAAAGCCCAGCCATCCAACAGTAGATTCCAGCGATGACAACTACGCTCCACTCGATTTCCAGAGTGCCAAGGCGAAGGCAGTCCACGACTTCGAACGCGGTTACCTCACGCGAATTCTGCAAATTGCTCATGGCAATGTCAGCGCTGCTGCGCGCATCGCGGAAAAAGAACGGCGCGCGTTTGGCAAGCTCCTCAAGAAACACCAAATCAGCCGCGAGCAGTTCAAGTAAATCAAAAGAGTGGGTGACGAATGACCCACTCCCCTCCCGAATCCGATTCGCAACAAGTGAATTTCGGTTTTGGTACGTTTTGTGCTGCCTCGTTAGCACCAATCGCCGTGAGCAACGAAAACCGAATACAGATTGAACGTCTTGTTCTCCAGATCACTGAATACCTGGCTCGTAATCCAATGGCGGCTGATACGCTAGCCGGAATTCAGAGTTGGTGGTTATCAGGAGCAATGCGCAATGTTCATAGCACTCATGTTAAGACGGCGGTCCGCCTTCTCGTGCAGCGAAGAACGTTGCAGTGCAACATCCAGCCGGACGGTACGAAGACTTACTCACGTGCAAACAGTGGAATCTCCGCGCAGCGATCCGATCACGTCGGTGGGTAGATTTCAACCCATGTATTAACTACCTGCTCCTCCTCGGATCGCAGACGTTTCCGAAAGGGCAAGCGCTTTGAAGGTGCTAAACCGGGTCTTGCTTGACCCACTCTACTTCATCTGCCGGTCGTGCCACTCAAGCCTTTCGAACGTTTTGTTCACAAATTCTCCAACTTGATCGATGCGCGTGTAATGGTACTGCGCTTGCTCGTGATGCGAAATCAATTGATATGAAACCCCACGTCACACTAACGTTGCGGACCCCGTTGCAACACATCGCGCTGCCTTATTGGGTTGATGCGATCACGCAAGCGCACTTGCGTCGCGAGCAATTTTTTCCAGCAGTCGATGCACTGTTCGCAAGACATAACCTTGCCTTCACGGCGACTCATGAGTACCGGCCGGCCGGATCGGTCTGGTCGCCGCAGGAAATTGCAAGCGGTTTCGATCGCGTGTACCGGCTGGTGCTCCAATCAAATGTCAACGTTCCAACGGAGCTCATTGAATCCATCCGTCTCATCCCCGAGGTGGAACGCATTCGCGTAGGCGCGATCGCCGAGATGGATTTGCAACCGCGGTATGCCGAATCGCTGAGCGTGCGTACCGATCGCGCGTCACGCGACGCGATCTTTCTGGATGAGGCGCATGCATTCAGCGAGGGCGACGAGGCCATCACGGTGGCAATCCTCGATACGGGTGTGGATTGCGATCATCCCGAATATAAAGACGCCCTGCTCCCGGGATACGACTTCGTCGACATACTGGACGGCGCAACCGAATTCATCGGCGACTACGTCGGGGCCGACGCGATCCCGGAAGACGAAGTCGGTCACGGCACACATGTCGCCGGCATCGTCACGGGAAAAGGAAAGAACATGCCGCGCGGTGTTGCACCACGTTGCCGCGTTCTCCCGGTGCGTGTGCTGGCAGCGATGAACAAGGATGGTCGTAAAGTCGGCGCCGGTTCCGTAGAGAATATTAACAACGGCGTTAAGTGGGCCATCGACAACGGCGCAGACGTGATCAACATGTCACTCGGTGTACGCCACACCGGCGGCGGTCTCCCGCATGAAGAAGTTATTCAGTACGCGCAGCGTAAAGGCGTGACGGTAGTCGCGGCGTCGGGAAATGACGGACGGCAGGAGATGTATTACCCGGGCGCCTTTCCAAGTGTAATCGCGGTCGGCGCCGCCGATGACGCGGGTAATGTGGCCGACTTCTCGACGTTCGGCGATCAGGTTTCATTCATTGCGCCGGGGGTGGACGTGTACAGCACTTCAATCGAAGACGGCTATGCGTTTTCCACGGGGACTTCTCACGCCGCGCCGTTCGTGACCGGCGCCGTTGCGTTGATGAAATCCTTTGCGCGGTCACAAGGTCACGAACTCAAGGATTATCAAGTCAAGCACGTGCTCAAACACACGGCCGACAAAGTGGATCGCAATTTCAAGGACCGTAAAGCGGGATATGGCCGGCTGAATGTCGCTGATGGTCTGCGTTACCTCGATTACAAGCTCAATTCGTCAAGGAGAAGATTCCATGGCTACCAGTAGAAAGCCTAACTCAAGTACGGCTGACAAAAAGAATCGCTACACCGATCTGCTGACTGATGTCCTTCCACCAAGTGTGGGAACGAGCGGTGTGGGAAAGAGCGGTCGGGAAACTCCTTCACGAAGACCGGTACTTCCTGTCGAAGTGATCGATTTTGATAACGAGAAACTCAAGGCCGGCTGGCGGAAGATCATCGACAGTCAACGCAAAGACGTCGAAACGGACGTGCTTAAGATCTCACCGCCGCGCGCGAAACTCGATCCGATTGCGAAGACGGCGTTGGACAGCCTTCGAGCTAAGTTGAGCGACAGTTCCGCGACCGATGGATCGGATAAGGCATTGCGGCAAGACGTGGAAAAGTACGTGCGCGCGTTCATTACCAGAAAAGGTATTGCCAGCGAAGTCAAAAAAGTCACCGACCGCCTCAACGCACGCAGGATCACGGATGGCCGGCGTTGGGTACTCGCGTCAACCTACGAGTTCATCCTGGCAAAGTTGTTTCAGGATCGAGGCGATGAGTTGGAAGAGTTGATCAAAGACGATCTCGGTGTCGCCGAAAAAATTCTGCTCGAGCTGGAAGCTAAAGGCGGTCCACTCGATGTCTTCGTCAACCTGATCGTCAACTCAGTGATGAAGCGCAATCGCATCAACCCAAGCCACACGCTTCGCGAAATCGTGTCGCAGCAAGTCCGCGCTGCGATCTAATGGGGGAATGACCATGATTAATGGAAACTCACGCACTGTATCCCTGGCTCCCGGCGGTCTCGAACCCGCCGTACTCCAGATCATCGACCGGGTCAATCAACAAGCACAGTTGCCGGTCTTCGTGGACATGTACATCCAAAACTCGGGGATTGCAGAAGACCGCTTTACCCCCGAGGTGCGCGCGGCAATGGTTGATTACCTCCGCGAACGCGGCGCCCAATTCGAAAGCATCGATGCAGTGCTTGAGCGGCAGTACGACGAGCTGTTTGCGCTGGCATACGAAAACGCCATCACGCGCAAAGCCGGTCGCGACGATCCAATCGATGCCGCGCACCAACCTGGCGGCGGCGCGATCGGAGCGGGCTGGGACTTCAGTGTGGACCTGTTCGACAACGTGGAGCAGCAGGGTGTTGTCCGCGACAATATTCTCGCCGCCGGCGCGATCGATTATATCTACGAGCTCGGCGAACACATGGGCGTGTTCCGCCTCGTGGACGCGTTGGTATTGAACTGGGCGAGTGGTTCGATCGACGTGGTCGAAGGCGATGTTGTTTCGCGCATGTACCGTTACTGGAAGCTGCGCGATCAACGCATGTCGTCCGAAGAGCGCGGCATGGTCTACCGCCGGGTGCTGAACAAAGGCGAGACCGACGTCCTCGATCGGATGGTCGTGAACGAGGAATGTCCGAACCTGTGGCACAACCTCATGGCCGAGGTCGCCGACTACATCGACAAAACGGAACGGGTGAATTTAGGATCCGGCGAAAGTTCACCTGTCTCACGCGCGCGCATTTTCCAGGCTGTGCGTGATTTGCAATACAACCTCACCGAATACTGCACCGGCATGGCCCACATCCAGGCGCGCGAGCTTTATGCGCAACTTCAGGAATGTGTCGAACTGCTGCGCGATCCGGATGTCCTCGCCTATTTCGGCGGCAACCGGCGCAAGAGTCTTTGGACTGTCATTGAGAAGATGTCGAAGCAGGAGTTTGGCGGCAGTCCGAACATCGCAGCGCTCCGCTCGCTCGCCGTTGATGGAAACACAATCTTTCGTTTTGTTGCCGACTTTACCGAAGGAGCGGTGAGGCAGGAAGACTTCGCTCGTTTCCTGGATGCAGCCGAGTCATACATCCTGAATTACTCGACAGTAGGCGGCGACATGTCGTCAATGGAAGAAGAAGAAGAGGACGAGAGCGCCGAACCGCTTGATGAGGAAGAGATGGATGAGTTCTAGGATCTTGTCTAATAACGAAAGCCAGCAGAAAAACAATTAGCACGGGAGTTCACCCATGAGCGCATCGCAATCAATGAAGGATCTGGCCCGCAGCTACGCGCGCGACGAGTTAATGAACCTGCCGACTTTTCGGCAACTAGGCACCGACGATCAACGTGCGCTTTATCGCGATGTTTACCATCGCCACGTCAATCGGCTGAGCCAACCAAGGACCACGGCACGGGCATTCGCGGACCCCAAGACTGCGGGTGAAATGATCAATGACTCGCGTCACCTCAACCAACGCATCGATCAGGCCGGTGAGTTGGCCGGCGGCTTTGTTGACGAAGTCGATTTTCCCGGGTTCGTAAAAGATCTATTGAAAGGCGTGTTCGACGCGAACCTGAAGGTTACTCTCGATCAGATGGAGGCGTACCAAAAACTGTTGAAGGCGGCGACGCAATCCCTGACCGCATTCATGAGCAAGATCAAGCCCGAAGCTGCGTTTGGCTATTTAGCCGATAACAACAGTGACGAGTTTGGCTTGTCGTTTAGCGACGACGAAAGCGACGCCGAGGGCAATAAGAAAGTCCTCCTCACGGACAAGGAAGGCAACGCCGTCGATACCGAGGATTCGCGTATCAAGTCGCGCATCATGGATGCGACCTTGCAGATGGCCCGCGAACAACGAGCGATGTTGCGCGAAACCATTCTAATGGGCATCACGCGGCTCGTCGTAGAAAAAGGAAACGTCAAAGCCTCGGTATTGTTCGACATTAAAGCGAGCGAGCAAGTCGCAAAGAGTGACAAGGCCGCGCTCTCAGAACAGGTTTCCAAGAGCAGGAGCATCACCGCCAGCGGCGGGTTCCTGGGCTCGATCTTTGGCGGCCCGTCCGGTGGCACGACGAGCAGCGAGCGCAAAACGAAGCTCAGTGTCTCGTCGGCCAAGAGTGTCGCAAACACGGAATTAGCCGCCAAGATCACGGGCTCCGTGGACATCACGTTCAAGTCCGATTATTTCAAACTTGATAATTTTGCGGCGATGTATGGACCACTGGGTGGCGCCGGTGGTCCGGCGCCGACAGCAGCAGCACCGGGTGGCGCTCCGGTCATGGCACCGGGAGGCGCGCCGGTTATGGCTCCAGGAGCAGCGCCGGCTGTTTCCGCGGCCCCGGGGTCGGTTGGTCCGCGGTGATGAAACTCGATGGCACTCGCGCTGCTTTGGGCTGAAACGCTGGAAGACGACGTATCCGCGTCACGGCTGCGCTTCGACATTGGTCACAATCATTACTACGCATGGCAACTAGGAGATCAAGAGCGGATCAATACCAACGGCATAGCGCGGCTGGCCAACGTCAAACAACGCTCGCGCATGTTTGGGCCATTGCCGGAGAGTGCACGTGGCCGCGGCGTCCTGGAAATCCAGACCGAACTGATGTCGAAAGAAGATCGGTTCGTGCAGTTGATAAGTTTTCGGACCGAGGACGGCGCCGGTCCGGCCATCTCGCCGATAGTCGAGCTGGATTGGACCAACGCGCGGCGTCGCGAACGGTTGCCCCTCATGGACACCCTTCCGCCACCCGCGCTATTCGCAACAGCAGGTAGCGCTACCTGGTCACCGCAGGTGTTGGCCAGCGCCCTAAGTAATGGGGATGGAGGCTTCACAGTGGCTTTAGCACAAACGTATTCATCCACGCCGGCGCGAATACAGCCGGTGGACGCGGCGCCTTTACGCTGGCGCGAACGCAACCTGAGCCAGGGAATGTTTTTTGGAGGACTGCTTTCGTCGCTCGCGCCCGTGATTGGCAATGTGTTAACCAGCGCCGCTCCGGCGATTGGTCAATTTATTGGCGGGTTGTTGCCGGGTGCACCGGGTGGCGGCGCAGCAGGCGCGACCGGTGGCGCGAGCACGAGTGGGACTACCGCTAATCCACAGCTCACTCAATTAATCCAACAGTTGGTGCGCAGCATTGGTGGCGCTGTCGCTCCTGCGGCGCCGGCGACTCCTCCCGCAAGCACGACACCGGCCGCACCGGCCACTGCGCATTCGATGGCCTTCGGTTCCCTCGGCGCGCGTGTCGCGCGACAGGCGCCTCCCAGATATTCCTTTTCGCACTCAGCCAGAAAGCGCGCGCGGCGTAACCCGCGCGTCGTGCAATACGCGCAGGCACAAGAGTACAGCCAGGCGATGATTGCGCCCGCGCTCCTCGCTGCCCTGCCCGCATTGATGCCGGTGTTACAACAAGTATTGTCTCCGCAAACTATTCAAACCGTCGTCGATGCGCCGCAAAGAGCCACCGGTCAGATCATCAACGGCCTGCTCGATTTCGCTCGAATCGGTATGCAGGCCCACGAACAAGAACGTGCACATCTGCGTCAACTTAATCCCGGCGTTGATGATCCCGCGCTCCACCAGTTGTTGATGAGCATGAGTCAGGGTCTCGCGGCAGCGCAGCGCTTGAACTACCGTCGCGTGGCGAGTGTGAAACTGAGTTTTGACGAAGCGCAGAGCCAGATGCTGTTCGGCCGCTCGCGCGTGTTGTATCGCCGGGACCGGGCACTGCAATTTCCCCTGAGCGTGATCACGCCGAAGACGATTTCTGCCGCTCGCCTGGTGTTGCAAATTAAACATCCGGACACCCTGGCGGTGCTGGTCGAGGACGGCGAAGATGTCGGCGAACTGTCCAGTGGTCCAATTCCGCTGGTGCCGCGCATTGATGAAGCAATGGTTGCGCGTCTCGAGCCGAACCAGGATTACATCGTGATGGCAACGCTGCTGTGGAAGAATAAGAAGAAGCAGCAGGTCGGCACTTCGATGCAACAGCGCATTACCTTGATCGGCGAGTATTCGTTTGATCGGGTGGAAGAAGGCGGCGAGCAGGTTGCAACTTCAGACTTCGAACAATATCGCGACTTGTGGCACAAAGTCTGGGAGGGTGAGTTCGGGACCGGTGCGCACGCGGCGCGTCTCGACTGCCGTTACTATCTCGTACTTAACCCGAAACGCACCAACAACGCCCGCCTCGATACGCATGTCAAATCAGACAACGGCAAACTTGGCGGCAAACTGAAGACGGGAATGGAATACAGCCCGTACGTACTCAACCATTTGCTCACTCGCCTCACGCCGGAATCCACGTCACTCAGCGACTCGGAAATTGAAGCCTTAAGCGGCAACGACTTTATCGAGCGTTTCAATCAGGCGGCTCAATTCAGCGGCAAGTTAAAAGGCCGGCGTGGCGAAAGCGGCGCGTTGTGGGTGTATCCCGAGTTCAAGATCCAGACTCTCGTGTTGACCCGAGCGGAAGACGTAGACGAGAACGGCAACGTGCGCACGCTTAACGAAACACGAGTCCGTTTTCCGATGCCCGTGATGATGCACTTCGTAGGAGTAAAAGGCGCATGAACCCGAAACGAAAACAGCTTGGCTGGGCGCAAGAGACCGATGTCATTCCAAAACTTGAAGGGATGGAGATCGAGTTTGACGAAAAGGTGACATTGTTTCCAGTGGACCTGGAAGAAATTCGCGATGTCGTACCGAAGAGATCCTCGGTTGCGGCCCGCAATGGCAGGGCGACGCATTGAGATGAATGAACCTGCGCCGTACGAGATCAATCCCGCGGATCGTCTCCCGGCGCTCGCTGAATTTCTCGCTGACCTGGCGGGCGCGGCGAATGTCGATCCGGATTTTGCAGGAGCGGAAACGCTTTCGATCAGTGAGATCAAAATCGACCTGCCGATTGAACTGAATTTGTTAGAGGAGTCGGGTGCGTGGCAGCTCGATGCGGCGCCACCCACGCAGAAAATTGAAACGTCGATAATGCCGGTTTGGCATCGAGTACGACTCAGAGTGACGGTACACAATGGCGAACGCAATCTCGAACCCGTGGAACCTTGAGAACTTTATCGATTCGCTCATCCTGGAACTCGATAAGGCACAGGACACGCTCGCGATGAAAGGTCTTACACGCAAAATGACGTACGCCGTTAAAGACGTGGGGTTCGACCTGCATCTCTTTCCCAGTTATGAAAACGGCAAACTGAAATTTCAAATGGCGAAGCCGGGCGATCAGGGCGGTTCGCGCATCTCGTTTCAGCTCGGATCGATTACCGACCGCCAGATTCGAGAATCCGGGAATGAACCGCTATCGCGCGATGACATCAGTATCGACAACCTGGAAGGCATGGACGACGAGGTGAAAGATTCGCTACGCAAAGTCGGAGTGCACTCGACGCGTGATTTGGAAAGGATGGACCAACGCAACGTTAACGTCGAGAAAATTGTGGAGAACAAAACGCAAGGCAAGAAGAAACTCGACTACAGCGACCTCGCCAATATGATTAACAAGGCGAAGCGTCGCAAGTTCGCGCCCCAGTTGTCGGCCGCGCAGGGAATGTCCGGTGCGGAAGGGATCGAACTAACGTTGCGCGGGCACAATTTTGTGCTGCCCGGCAATGATGACACTCGTTTTCCAATCGCGCTTCTCAATGGCGAGTCGGTCCAGGTCGTGGCCGCGACGCACGACACATTACGCCTCAAGGCGCCGCCGCATTATCTCAAGCCCGGCGCCAATCAATTGTCGATCGCACTCGATCCTTACGCTGTGGTGAACATGGAGATCAAACAACCATGAGCGCACGGTCATCCCGGTTACATGCATTGGAACGGGGCCTTAAATCGCCGCGTAAGTCACGGGCGAAGGCGCGTGGGTTAAGCGTGATGCGGTTGGAAAGCGGCGCCGCCCCCGTACAATCCGGCGACACACGGCCGGCGCGTTTGCCCAAAGACATGGAGGATCAAATCGCAATCGTACGCGGTCACGCTGTTGGCAAACCGTCGCGCGGATTACTCGAGCTTGAACAACGGTTGCTACAACCGCGTGATGCTGGTCCAACCTCGCCGGCGATTCAGCGCCACGATCATAGCGCCACACCGGTCTCCGCCGCTCCGCTGTCGCAGGCACGTGCGCTGTCGGCGCAGATTGCATCGAGGGAGTTTGGTGGACACTACAACGTGGAGTCGTTTGAAGACACCTCTACAATAACGGCTCCGAGAGTGCCCACGTCCACACCCGAATACAAAGCAGGCACGACACCGGGCACGATCTCCACACCGACAGTGCCTACGGTTCCACCACCCGGAGTTACGCCTTGCGCTGAACCGCATGCCACGATTTCCCCGAGGGCAGTTCCGGAAACACCGGAACGGACCCGACGAACCTCGCTGGATTCCGATCAGGAAGCCGTTGCCGCTAACTTCGAGCGCGACATTAGTGCGATGCTGGGTACGCCGTCCCCGGTGAGCCCACCAGAAAATCAACAATGGGACGACGCGGTGCGCAATGCGACAACCGCACCAACTGCGACACCTGTAACTCCCGCGATCGCCACGCCGCAACCCGCCGTGGCGCCGAAGCAAGACCAACACGAAGTGTTCAATCAGATGGGCCTGGCGATGAACTATGCGAACAGCTTCGACCTCGGCACCATGGATATCTCCGCGCGTTTCGATCGTTTCGACGAGGAACTTGCGCTGGCGCCCAGCCCTACGATGCCAACGTCCGCCGCGTTATCGTCGCCCCCCCTTCACACTTCAGTGCAAGCTCTAGCGCTGGATGACTTTGATCTCGTAGAGGATTTGGCTGAAATCAGTGCTGCGCAGCCATGCCCTATTAAAGAAGACACGCCCGCAGCAATTCCGACCCCTGCTAGCCCAGTTACAACCGAGAGGACGCAATCATGACAAACCGCCTCGTTGATCTTGAATCCACCATCACTCGCTCTCACAAAACGAAAGCCGCACACCGGAACGGCAGACGCCCGCCGGTTGCGCGTAAACCGCAAGGCGTGCTGACGCGGGTCGCTACCATGCCACCGCCGGCGGCACCCTCGCTTTCACCGGCGCCCGCGGTAGCGAAAGGATTGAGTGCGTTGGTTAGCCGGTGGCCGGCGCGTGCTGCTAGCAAAGCCCATGCGTTCGGAGCGGTCGACTATACGGTTCCGGGACTCTTCAGCCCGCTGGCCCAACCACACTCCATGGCGTGTTGGGCCACCGTCTTTACGATGATGTGGTCATGGCGCCGGCAGCAATCTTTGGACATCGAGACTTCGCTCGCTGCCCTGGGGCAAAGATGGCTGGATATGTATCGCGCCGATACTGGTTTGCCTGCTGAAGCCACAGCGGAGTTCATGACCGCCGCCGGATTGGTGGCTGAACCACCGCGAAGTTATTCGGTTGAGGGATGGGAACAACTGCTGCGCAACTACGGACCAGTGTGGGTCACGACCGATGAATTGCCGGGCAAGGGTTGGGCCATCCATGCGCGGGTGATCACGGCCATCTCAGGTGACGGCACGGCGGATAACACCTTCTTTACTATTGTCGACCCAAATGGCGGACGCACGTATCGAGAATCGATCGCGGTGTTTATACCGAAGTACCAGGAGGAAGTAATTCAATCAGGCTACATGCGCATTCAGGTGGTCCATTGGACCGCGGATGCGCGAGCAGAAGTACGGGCGCAATCGTTCGGAGGTCGCACGACGCGCGCTTCAGCCGTTCGGGCGAGTTCATTATCGGCGCCTGGCTCGGCGCCCAGTGTGGCATTCGATTACTCCCAGGCGCTGGCTGCGCATCGCCAGGCGTTGGCGCTAAGCCAGTCGTTCGATGTTCGATACAACGTGGAGCTGATTCCGCAGCAAACAGGTTTTTCCTGTTGGGCCGCAGGTTTCGCCATGATTGTCGGTTGGCGTGACCAGGTTAGCATCAACCCTTCGGAAATCGCGCGCGCCACGGGCTACTGGGCACAATACCAGAGCGGCTTGCATCCCGAGGATACTAGAGTCATGAGCACCTGGGGGTTCGTCGCTGAGCCACCTCAATCGTACATGATCGAGGCGTTCGTGGATTTGTTGCGGCGTTTCGGACCACTATGGATTGCCAGTGCAGAGCCGGGTCCACACATTCGGGTGATCACGGGAATTCATGGCGATGGCACTCCGGACGGAACCATACTGCATATCAATGATCCGTGGGAACAGGGCATGACCGTGTTCAACCCCAACAACCGCGGCTCGCAGTACACCGAGACCTTTACGCAATTCGAGGAGAAACAGGCCACGTTGGTGGGCCAGGAAAGGTCTATCAGAGCACCAATCTACATCGCTCATCTTCCGCAACTGCCTGATTGGATGAACACACCCACGGCGCAGAGTTTTTCGCACTACATTGGCCGCCCGCTGGCAATGGAAGCGCCAAGCAATCCGGCGAACTATCGACTGCTGACGTCGGGTATCTGGAGCAGTAATACGATGTTAACGGTCCAGGGTGGTCAGGGCATGTGGTTCAAAATTCGTAACACTAACGTGTTGGGCACAACCATTCGAATCACAGATCAGGCGAGACAAACCAAGCAATCGATAATTTTGCCGGCGTCGAGTGTGGAATTCTTGTTCGCGATCTTTGGCAACGAACCGATGGGGTGGCGCTTTGATATCAGCACAGAGAGCGATGCCTTCATGGTGACGTGGGAGTTGTGGAGCACGTGGGTGCCAGGCATGCCGCCGAACAGATAAGTGTGGGGTCGGTCTGAGGTGTCCTAAAAATTAACGGACGACTCCATCACCTCTGGCGTGCCATCGTAGTGCGAGCATGACGATGAGCGGGAACACGAAACCGGATCTTAAGGAATTTCTTTTAGCTGATTATCAGTTAAAGGCCAGGTATCTGACTGACCACTTTTCACGAATGTGGACTCGGTTTAACTTCTTCTTGACAATAGAATCAGCTCTGCTGGGCATTTCGTTTCACAAAGACTATTCGACGCATTCTGTGTTCATCTCTTTGACAGGATTGGCGTTGAGTGTTGCCTGGTATTATTTTGGCATCACAGATAATTACCTTGTCGATGTGTATAGAAAGCAAACCGGGCAAGTATATTATTTGCTCATGAGAATTGCGGAGCCTTCTCTGCCAGGCATTACGACTGAGGATCAATTTAGAGTGTTCTCGTATGTAGGTGATGTCAAGAATCAGTATTTCGACTGCGATGAAAAGATAAAAGACATCAAGCGGAATTTTTTTCAGACAAGGTATGAAAAGTTTAGCGTTACAGAACTTGCTGTAGCGTTTCCTGTGATTTTCTTAATTATTTGGCTAGTCAGAATTAGTTGAACATCCTAATGACCTGGAACTCACACCATCAACCGTCAAAAACCTCAATGCAGCCTCTGATTGATCTATCACTCGTCAACTTTGCTGGCTCAAAGTTTCAGTTTGGAATCCTCGCTAGAAAAATATTCCACGGTCGCTGCCCCAACAATGCTTTGCAGCTGTCGAGCTTGTCGCTCGCAGGAACGCCGGTACGTTAGGCGTTTACGCTGAAGGTCGAAAGGACTACCCATGGACAATGGAAACATGAAATTAAATCGCGAAGTTGTTTTCAATGAGCTTAGCCACCGTCGTACTAAAATTTGGAACATCTTTTCTTGGAGCAGCGGAATACTTATTGCAATTACAGGCGGCGTGATAGCTCTCAAGACAGACAATCCTCCAGCGGAGCTATCAAAACTCAGCAATATTATTCTAACTCTAGCTGTGGCAGTCCTCTGCACGTGTGCTTACCTATGGATAGAGCAAAATATGGTTATTGAGAGAAACGCTGAAGAGTTATTGAATGATTTTGATAAGAAGTTAGAACTAAAGATTCCACGTGGACCATTTTACTTTGGATATAGACCTGCACTTATTGTTCTTACGCTTGCTGCTTTTGCTGCCATCTGGGGGGATAAAATATTGGCAGGCCTAACAGTTCGCTGAAGCCGACCGCGAGTCGCAAGGATTGTGGGACTGTCTTTATCCCCAAATCGCTTTAGCGCTTCGTAAAACTGAGTATCAGTTTGAACGCGTAATGTTGTTCGGTAATTAAAAACAAAGGAGATGAACGCTACCAACGCTGCAATTACACCACCTAACAAGGTTAATAAAACTGCCGGATTATCATACAAACCCTGCTTAAAACTTTTTGGAGCCGGTGCTGGAGAAGGCTGATTGAGCCTCCTTGTTAATTCACGGTAGAACTCTGCTTGAGCCGCTTCACTACTAGCCGGAGAACTATCACTTGATTGCTTGCGATTTTCGTCGGCTTCTTGGGACCATGTATCGGTGAACAGACCCAAATTGCTGTAATGGTTAGGCAGCAAACGATGATGCCGATTTTACCCTTTATCTTCATTCCATTCGTTCAAACTGTTAAGTGACTGAAACGCAAGACCATTTACTGAGCCAAGCGAACAGATGTTTTACGCGAAGGCGTGCTACTCCGCCGCCTCGATCAACCTTCCAATGGTTCAACCGCGTCCTTTCGACGCTCGCAACGTGCCCGAACGATCTCAATGCCACTCTGAGCCCGTCACGATCCGCCAAATTTGTTATTTAGAATTTCAGCATGGATGAAGTCATTTGAAAACGGACAGTAACGAACAGACTGCGGCGTGATAGAAACGCCAATGTGAATCCTTCGCTGTCACTATGGTTGAGCATTGCCATTCCGGCTGGTTTGTTGTTGGTTTGAACGCAACCGTCGTTTCTTTTTTCGATTTGGCCAACGATTTGTATAGCGTGGCTCAGGCGGCTTCTCGTCAGGATTACGGCAAATAGCGTTCGGCGTGATAGGTTTTCTTTCGTGTAGTTGAGCGCAGCGTAGAACTGGAAACTCGATTCCCTCTACTACGCTTGGCCTGCCGTTTGCCCCACCGGCAAGTGTGCTCCACCAATTCCTACGCTGCTTGCTGCCGCGTACCACCATTTGCTTCATCGCTTCGTCTATCAGCTCCACAACATCATCATAATTGTTGACGCGGAGCCAGTTCCTACAATTCGTCGCCATCCTCGTCGTCCTCTGAAGCGCCTGAGTCTTCGGCGCGCCAAATTCTAACAATCGGTTTAGGAGCGTTCTCGATCATCCAGATCTCCTGCTCGCCTTCAACAAGTTCGATCATTCCTTTTATAAACAGTTGATCAAATAAGAATCGTATTGCTTTCAACTGCGGTTCGTTTTTCCACGGAAAAATAAATCTCGTAACAGCCGTGGTTTCATCAATGAGATATTTGCCACCGCGTTTTGACTGTCCGGCGATTTCATCAAAGCCCATTATGCTCGTAGCGCGAAAGCGTCCATCAACGTGATAGATGGAGTAGCCCACGAAGTTCTTTTCGATAAATCGGAGAATCTCTTCCAGATACCCCTCGCCGTCCCTACCTTTCAGGCTGTCAAAATACTTTTCAACCTCTCGGTGATCAATTAGCTTCAATTTAGATATTAGAGTGTCTTTGTGGAAGAGAGAGTCAAGCATCATTCTGAGGGAGGACTCGTGTGTGAGTGGCATTAAAAACTCATAGATGAGCACTTCCGAGGTTATTACCTCATATGTAGAAGCCTGGTTGCGAACTTGTGTGACCAGCGAGCGAAACTTGCGCCAATCCAAGTACTTCCGAAACGCTTCTGTCACTCTGCACGTAAGGTTTAGGTCCACGCGAAAGGGGGTGCCATCTATCGGTTGAATTAATCCCCGAAACTGTTTTTGGAAGTAAGTTTTATAGGTTCCCGGCTTCGTCCATCCGGCCGACTCAATAAAATCTTTAAGCAGAAAGGGCTCGCCTGAGAGGAGGTGCTCTCGGAGAAAATTGAATGCACGACGCTGACTAAGTAAGTTACCCATAAAGGCTGGTTTCCTTTTGGCCGGGAGGGCATGGAATTGGTGATGGAACTTGTGAGCGAACGCTACACACTGTACTACGGAAGGTTCCGAATTGCTAAGACTTCAGGCGCGGGGCTACGGTCTCCATTGCAGCTAATTCGGCGGGGGGCGTTGAGTTCTCTAAGCCGGAAACCGAAATCCTGATACAGCTCTTTAATACGTGGTGTAGCTTGGTTTACGAGAATTACTGGTCCAGGGTGTTTGCTGAGCCATTCTGCGGTCGCTATCTGATCCTGCCAGTAAAAACCACCTTTCGAGTAGTGGTGGAATTCCACGTCGTACGGAGGATCAGCATAGACAAAATCATGTTCATGAAGTGTCAAATCACGAAAGCTAAAATTCGTAAATCGCCACTTTTGAAAAACGCCAACATATTCCAGAAAGTTATCCCTATAGTTAATTCGCTTATAGCGACCGAAGGGCACGTTGAACAGACCGCTGTTGTTGAATCGGCAAAGTCCGTTATAACCGGTTCGGTTTAAATAATAGAAGAGTGACGCGGCTTTTGGCGTTTGACTCTTACCAGCGCTTAAAAGCTCGTTGAATTCGCTTCGAGCCTGGTAGTAGTACTGCTCGTTGTTTTGCGGTTTGATTTTAGATACCAAACCAATCTTCAGTTGATTGTAGAAATTGATCAGATGAGGATTGATATCGTTAAGCCAAGCTTGCTCGGGCAGCAAGCCAAGGGTGACTGCTAATCCACCGCAGAAGGGCTCGACCAGTCTCCGATATTTCTTGGGTTCCCAGTAAGGGAATATGTGAGGGACTTGCCAGCGCTTTCCGCCTGCCCATTTTAAGGGAGG
>DATEIS010000442.1:0-8766 GCA_035278765.1 Pyrinomonadaceae bacterium
CGACGCGAAAAAGCTCACGGCAATCGAGCGCAAGAACATCGAGATCCTGAGCACTGCGCAGAAGAAGCAACGCAACGTGGCGATTCTGCCGGGCGACATGGAGTTCTTCGAGAACAAAGCGATCTCAGAACGAATGTTGAATGGACTGAGTCTGCATGAACTACGTTTGCTGCGAAACGAGATCTATGCGCGTCACGGTCGTATGTTTCGCGCGGAGTGGTTGCAGCAGTATTTCTACTTTCAGCCCTGGTACAACCCGGATGAGAACTTCAAAGACGAAGAGCTCTCCGGCAACGACAAGGCCAATGTTGAAACTATCGTCAGATATGAGAACAAGATTCACGAGGAGTTGAGCACTAAGCCGATTGCGCGTGCTTTGTTGGAAGGCTTATTCCTCGAAGATGCGAGCCAGATGCGACAGGAGATTTACGCGCGTCACGGCAAAGTGTTCAAAGAGTCATGGCTTCAGAAATACTTCTCCAGCTTTGCCTGGTACAAGGCTGATCCCAACTTCACAGATGACGCTTTGACTGAGGTGGAGAAGAAAAACATCGCCACCATTGCGGCCTATGAAAAACGCGCCGTAACGGCGATGAGTACGATAGAGGGTTGATAAGGCCCACTCAGGCCTCGCGTGACGGGGCCACAACCACAGATTACACAGATTTCCGGTTAAAAAAACTCAGAGCCGAGTCGCCCTGCTTTAGAATTCGACTCCTTTGCAAATCCCCGACCGAATCAGGCAACTCGGTTTTGTGATGATGTTCCGCGATTACGAGTTCGTTGTTGCCGAGTAACTGAAGCGTCTTGAGATAATCGTCTTTGTACGGTGGATCGAAGTAGACGATGTCCCAACGCTCCTCTTTAGATTGCCGCAGAAACTCATTAACTTCGGAACAGTAAATATCCCACTGCTCTTCCGGAATCCGGCATAACTCGACATTCGCCTCAATCAACTTACACATCCGCCGCGAACGATCGACGAACGTCACGTGACTCGCGCCGCGCGAAAGCGCCTCGATACCCACGGCGCCCGAGCCCGCGCACAAATCTAAAAACCGAGTGTCTTCGATACGCGGCGCGATGACGTTGAAAAGCGTTTCGCGAAGCCGATCCGACGTCGGTCTCACATTCATCGACGGCGGGCTTTTGAGATTTCGTCCCTTGTACGCGCCTGCAATAATCCGCATATCTTATCCGACCGCAGCGAGTCCAAACCTCGGATCCTGCTTTGTCCGCTTGATCATCCTCGCAGTGACAACTGACTTTGGCTTCGCGAGGTAAAACTCAGCCTCTTCACGCGCTTTCTCCAGCAACCGTTGATCCCGCACGATGTTTCCGATCCGAAACTCCGGTAAACCGGATTGCTTCGTTCCCAGCAACTCGCCTGGTCCACGCAACTCCAGATCTTTCTCAGCGATTTTGAATCCGTCCGTGGTTTGCGCCATGATGCCGAGCCGTTCTTCCGCAACCGCGGTCTTCTTGTCGCTCGTCAACAGTATGCAATAACTTTTCTCAGCGCCACGACCAACACGCCCACGCAATTGATGAAGCTGCGAAAGTCCAAAGCGCTCAGCGTGCTCGACCACCATCACCGAAGCATTGGGAACGTCAACTCCGACTTCAATCACGGTCGTCGACACGAGGATCTTGATCTCACCTGCAACAAACGCGCTCATCACTTTCTCCTTGTCCGCCGGCTTCATCTTTCCATGCAGCAAACCGACCGAGAGTTTTGGGAAAACGGTGTCGCGCAGATACTCGTAGCGTCGCGTGGCGTCCTTCAAATCCATCTTTTCTGACTCCGCGACCAGCGGATAGACCACATAAATCTGCCGCCCTGCTTTGACCTCGCGTGATATCAAACTCTTCACTTCCTGGCGCTGATCTTCACCGAAGACCTTCGTCTCGATCGGGGTTCGTCCCGGCGGCAGCTCGTCGATAATCGACACATCGAGATCGCCGTAAACAGTCATGGCAAGCGAACGAGGAATCGGCGTGGCCGTCATCACGAGCACATCGGGATTGAGTCCGCGCGCGCGCAACTCGGCTCGTTGCATGACGCCGAAACGGTGCTGTTCGTCGATCACCACAAGCCCGAGCTTTTCGAAAGCTACTGCTTCCTGAATCAATGCTTGCGTGCCGATGCAGGCATGTATCTCGCCTTCTTTCAAAGCAGTTTGCAAGCGTCGTTTCTCTGCGGCACGCAAAGAGCCGGTCAACAATTCGACGCGATATGGTGTTCTCGCGAGCAGACGCTTGATGCTGCGTGCGTGTTGTTCGGCGAGGATCTCGGTCGGGGCCATGAGCGCGGTCTGAAGTTTGTTCTCCATTGCGGCAACCATTGCGACGACTGCGACGATTGTCTTGCCGCTGCCGACGTCACCCTGCAGCAGGCGATTCATCGGCGCGGTGGATTTCATGTCGTTGAAGATCTGCGCGGTGACCTTTCGCTGCGCGCGAGTCAACTTGAAAGGCATCACTGAGGCGATTCGATCTTTGACTGGCTTATCAATCTGTATCTTTGCGTCTTTGACTTCTTTGACTCGTTGTCCTCGCTTCAAACCGATCGCGAACGCGACCCAGAAGAAGTCCTCAAAGATCATCCTGACGTGAGCAGGGCTTCGCGATAGTTCATAGTCCGTCATCGAAACGTCTTGCGGTGGAAAATGAATTTCGCGCAGTGCCTTGGCGCGGCTGATCAGTTCTGCGCGGTGACGAAGATCGGCAGGCAGTGTTTCTTCGATATCCTTGTCAGTGAGTAAAGCAAGCACAGCATGTACGATTTCGCGAACCCGCTTGGAATTGAACTCACCAAGCTTGCGATAGACAGGCACTCTGCGTCCGACGTGAATCGCCGCGAGAGCAGGATCGGGGAGGTTCTCTTCGCTTTGTTCCGGGTCGAGTTCCGTGTGTGTGTCCGCATCTTCGAGCGGCAGAAGAATCTCGAGTTCGTCAGCAGCGTTGTTCAGACGTAGTTTGTAGGTGTTGCGGCGCGCTTCCCATTCCCAACGTCCAAAAGTGATAAAGCGTGTACCGCGTGTGAGCTTGGCGGTGTAGTACTTGACGATGTCGTACGCGCGACGGCCTGACACAAACCACCAGACAATGACTTCGCGGCCGGTCATTGGACCATCGATGCCCGCGACTTCGAAGATGTAGAGTTGCGGTCTGCCGTAACCACGCTGGTTTCTTACTGCATAACCGTGTGCGTGAGTGACCGTGAGTTCAAGCGATGCCTCGACGCCCTCTTTGAGATCTTTGATCAAAGCCGGATGCGATCTATCTTCATAACGCATCGGAAAATAAGTCAGCAGATCCTCGACCGTGACTGTGGCAGAATCTTTCTTATGAGTTTGTGTTGCGAGAGCTTTGGCGAGTTTGCGAGAAAGAATCGGACCTAATCGTGCGATCTTGAAACTGTGAAGATCCTCAATCGAAGTGTTGAGGGAGATGGCGCTGGGCATCGCCGCGATCATAACATAGCGAACAGAGGGGAACCGTTATGGAGAACGAACGAACAACGGACGAAACACGTGAGCGCCTGAAAGCATTGCGGACAGGATTGCTGCGGCTGCATAAAACGCTTTTGGACCTGGAGCGCCGGGATTTTGAGCGAGCACGCGGGCGGATTGGGAATAGTTATGAGTTTTTACAGTTGGTGTTGAAGGACCCGTGGTTTGACTGGTTGCATCGTCTTTCAGAGTTGATTGTGCAGATCGATGAAGCTCTCGATCCGAACTCCGAGACACCTGCGACTGAAGCCGACGCGACGGCGTTACTCGAACGGGCGAGGACACTGCTAACGCCGGCTGAAACTGGGAGTGAGTTTCAGAAGAACTATTTTCTCGCGCTGCAACAGTCCCCTGATGTGGTGTTGTTACATTCGGAGGTCATGAGGTTATTGGGAAGGTAGGTCTTTGAGCTTGGTGCTTTGTACTTCGCTAAATACAAAGCACCAAGAACCAAGCACTAAGCACAATGCTGCTCGAACGCTTTTGTCAACTCACCCGCGATCTGGTGCGCATCCCGGCCTTCGATCTGGTATCGCTCCAACATGTAAACCAACTCGCCGTCCTTGAGCAGCGCGATTGACGGCGACGATGGTCCATAACCGGTAAAATAGCTGCGCGCTCTTTCGGTAGCTTCGATATCCGCGCCGGCAAACACAGTCGCTACCTTGTCAGGCTTTACCTCGTTCTGGAGCGCCAACGCGACACCAGGTCGCGCCTTCCCCGCGGCACAACCACAGATCGAATTCACCACGACCATTAGGGTGCCTTTGCTATTTCGAACGGTCTCATCAACCGCATCAGGTGTTCTGAGTTCCTCTACTCCGAGTCGAGTCAAATCCTCTCGCATCGGCTTTATCATGATTTCGGGATATGGCATCTATCAATCTCCTCAGTTGTAATCTAGTTGCATGTTACGGCAATTCACCGAGTGGGTCGAGGGAGCGGATGGCGTGGGAGAGGTGTTCGCGAATGTCGGAGGCAAGCATCGTGCGCATGCCGAGTTCGCGGGCGGCGAAATCACCTGCCAGGCCGCCGATATAAAGTGCGGCAATCGTGGCGGCGATTGGGTCGGCGTGATCTTCGAGAGTTGCGTAGGCTTGTGCGAGGAAGCCGGAGATTAGGCCGGTGAGGGTGTCGCCTGAGCCGGCGGTGCCGAGTCCAGCATTGCCGGTTGGATTGATAAAGACGCGACCGTCCGGCGTTGCGACAAGTGAGCGAGAGCCTTTAAGAACGAGGATGACGTGATGCGTGGTGGCAAACTCACGCGCCGCGGCGACACGATCGTCGAGGGCCGATTTGTCTTCAGCGCCCATCAGCCTGAGCATCTCGCCCGGATGCGGGGTGAGCACGAGTGGGCGTTGATCGGAGCCTTTGAGATTTGCGGGCCAGGGCGCGAGGGAATTCAATCCGTCTGCATCGATCACTGTGGGCCGCGTGCGGCGCTCGACGATCGTGCGTACAAAACGACGCGTACGTTCGTCATCTGAAGTAAGTCCTGGTCCAACCGCAACCACCGTCGACTTTTCAGCGAGTTTCAAAAAATGATCTGCGGCCTCATCGCTCACGGCTCCCCGGTCTGTTTCTGCCAGAGCCGTCGTGATCACTTCCGGCATCGCACTACTTGCGACAGACGTCTGCGCGCTCGAAGGCGTCGCAATAGTCACTAACCCGGCGCCCGATCTCATGGCAGCGTTTCCGGTGAGCGCAGCGGCTCCTGAATACCCGCGCGAACCTGCCGCGACCAAAACGTGACCGTGCGTGTTTTTGTACGACTCGCGTGTGTAACGCGTGCTCACGAGCCACTCTCGTACTTCTTCAGCCTCAGTCAAAAACAATCCCGGCCTCGTGGCTTCGATCAATGAAGTTGGCGAACCAATGTCACGGACAATCAATTCACCGCCAAAGTCACAGGCTGGGGAAAGTACATTCGCGAGCTTGGGAGCAGTGAACGTCACCGTTAGATCAGCTTTAACGGCCGGGCCGATAGGTTTGGGTTTATCGGCGTTCAGGCCCGATGGGATGTCGATCGCGAGGATGAGGGGTTGTACACCCGAGGCACGGTCGCGTGCTTCTCTCAACATCGACAGATGCTCGAGGACTTTGACAAACACGCCTTCAAGAGGGCGTGTTAGTCCGGTTCCGAAGAGTGCATCGACGATGACGTCGTAGGCGCTACGGGGTTTTGCAAGTTGTTCCCAAGCGACGACACTTTCACATTCGATAAACGTGAGTGGTGGCGGCGACTCAAGCGAACCGGCCTCGAAACTTGCCAGACGAGCCACGGATTCAAAGTTTGTGCGGGCATCGCCCGAGGTTTCAGCGAACTTCCCGAAGAGGACGACGCTACAGTGCATTCCGGCACGTGAAAGCGCCCGGGCTAGAGCCGCGCCATCGCCGCCGTTGTTACCTTTCCCACAAAGAATCAGTGCTTTCTTGTTTTCGAGGTGGCCGTCGAGGCGAACTCGGATCGCCTCCATACAGGCGGCACTGGCAGCTTCCATCAGGAGCAGGGAAGAAGTGTGATAGTTCTCGACGGTAAGACGGTCGATTTCGCGGATCTGTTGAGCGGAGAGTACGGGCTGCACGGTTCCAGATTAACACGGATCTGAACTGCAGATTTGCGCGGATCCGAGCCAAAAACAAAACCGCGGACCGAGCCGCCCCGCCTGCCCGCCGCTGCACCAACTATCCGTCTTTTCCAGGATATCTAATTTATATTTTCAATAAGGCGAGGTCTCCAGAAAAATTTTAAAAAACATTCTGGAACAGGTACCAGGCCTGTTCCAGATAAAAGGAGCACTTACCAGCGGCTATATTGTGATTGCAGCGCGAACGTTGCCGTGAGCGATCGGCTGGGTGTTATCGGGCGCCGGTGACAAGCCTGCGCCGATGATGTACATGAGGGTCTCACAAACCTCTCTTGAGCCAGTCCCTACTACCTGGCCCTTTTCATCCTGCAGAACGTAAATCCGACCGGTCGATTCGAGGGGAAGAATCATTGGCCTCGTATACATTGTTCTGAATCTCCTGAAGTTTCCTTAGTTATTCCTGCGAATCTTCATCTTTGCGGTTCTTCAAACGGCGACGGAGCGCGCCCGCAGTTCCAACCAATCCACTACCAAGCAGGAACAGGCTGGCCGGTTCCGGAACCGGGTTGTTGGCCGGAGCGAATCCACCGAGACGCCATTGGTTGATGTCCTGGAAGGTCGTGCCGCCTAAGCCCTGAACGGTGACGCTGTTGATTACCGCGCCTTCCGCGGCTTCAATACCGAAGAAATTTTGTCCATTGGTGTCTACGGAGAAGACCTGGTTGAAGACTTGCCCACCCGCGAGCGTGTAGTTAACGGTGAACTGGACCTGCGTCGGCGGCGGCAAACCGGCGGTCACGTCGATGTTCAGAATTAGTTTGGTGAACGTGGCGCCGTTCTCAAGTTGAACTGTGGTATTGGAAAACGGGTTGTTGCCGGCGCCGCCGACGAGCACGGCCTGACCGCCACTCACGCCGAGGTTTCCGCTGCCGGACGCCGAAGTGAAATCGACGATAAAACCGGCGCCTGCGCCATTGAAGTCACCCTGAACAAGCAGACCGGAGTGAACGAGACTCCCGTTATTGAACAAGACGTTATCGGTACCTTGATTGCCGGGGTTACCGACGGTGATCGTAATCGGGTCGGCAAACGCGGTCGACGAAGCCATTACGAGGATAGCGAACGCCGCTGAAGCGAGTATCAGGCGTTGGAGATTAAAAAACTGGGGCATTTTCCGGGGGCTCCTTGGTTCCTTGGTTAATTTAGCTGTAGAGGAGAAAGTGCTAATCCGGAAGGACTTCCAAGACAGGACCTTAGATACCGTACTCTTTGATTTTATTCAGGAGGGTTTTGTAACTGACGCCGAGGTCCTCGGCCGTCTTGCTCTTGTTGCCGAGGTTGGCTTCCAGCGCGCGCGCGATCTTTTTGCGTTCGACCAGCCGAAGCGCACGATGGGCCACTTCGGAGAGCGTACCCGAAAGGTCGATCTGATCGAGAGTTTCGGCCTGTGTTACACCTTCTGGTCCCAGTCCCAGATCACTCGGCTCCAGCACGAGGGTATCGGAGATGATACAGGCGCGCTCGATCGCGTTCTCGAGTTCACGAACGTTTCCGGGCCATTGATGCCGGCGGAGAGCCCCAATCGCTTCGTCGCTCAACTGCGCTTCACGCCCGCGCAAGTCGCGTCCGATTTCAGACGCAAAGTGATGCGCAAGCAGCAGAATATCGTCGCCGCGCTCACGCAACGGCGGCACTTCGATAGGAAACACTGCGAGACGAAAGAACAAGTCGCCGCGAAACTGCCCGTTTTCAACCGCTGTTTTCAAATCTTTATTTGTAGCCGCCACGACCCGCACATCAACCGCGACGGGGGCACGCCCACCAATTCGATCCACTACTTTTTCTTCTATCGCGCGCAGCAGTTTTCCCTGAACGCCGAGTGGCATTTCGCCAATTTCATCGAGAAAAACTGTGCCGCCTGAAGCAAGTTCAAACTTACCCTGGCGGCGATCGCTGGCGCCCGTGAAAGCACCACGCTCGTGACCAAAAAGTTCATTCTCAATCAGCGTTTCAGGAATCGCAGCGCAGTTGATTGCGACGAACGGCTGGTTGCGGCGCGCGGAAAGATGATGAACTGCGCGCGCGAATAGTTCCTTGCCCGTGCCTGATTCTCCGAGAAGCAGGACGGTGGTCTCAGTTTGTGCAACACGCTGGGTTTCACCGACCGCGCGTTTTAGTGCTTCAGACTCACCGATGATTCGCGGGAATCCGTAACGACGCGACCATTCTTCACGCAACAGCACATTCTCGGTTCTCAGCCGGGCCTGTTCGAGGGCTCGCCCGACCAGCAGCAGCAGATGATTGGAATCGACTGGTTTCTGGAGAAAGTCGTGGGCACCGTCTTTCATTGCCTGAACCGCTTCGTCAATTGAACCGAAAGCCGTCATGACGATGACGGGCACGTCCGCATCAGCGGCACGAGCTGCACGCAGCACGTCCAGGCCCGAGCCGTTTGGCATGCGCAAGTCAGTCAGGACAAGGCGATGACGAGAATCCGCGATCTCGTTGAGAGCGGCGCGCGCGTCAATCGCTTCCGCGACGCTGTATCCGGCATTTTCGAGAGTTAGTCGCAGTACGCGACGCAGGCTGTCTTTATCTTCGACAAGTAGGATATCGGCCACTGGCTGCAATGATCGATTTTTCCGTCGGCGGGTGTCAAGGGA
>DATEIS010000443.1:0-2714 GCA_035278765.1 Pyrinomonadaceae bacterium
GTGCTCTCAATGAGCGAATGTCCTCAGCATTGTCAAACACGAATGATTCCTGAGACGCCCGACTGCTACGCACCCACCCGCTATCGCAGGTGGTACTGACTGTGTCCAACAGAAATCTCGGACGATCTTAAGATTATGATATCGAAGTGGTAGTCTTGGTCCAGAGTTGGGTTCGGTATTTTACTTCGCATCCCATAATTGAATCGAATCTGAGAACCGAGAGCTCAAAAACCAAAAATCTCTAGTAAACTCGTGGCTGTAATTGCGGGACGGTTACAGAGCGACTTAGCCGTCAGATTTGTTATCTAATAGGTAGTTTACCACTTCGTTTATCCAGAGGCGGTTACGTGATGCGTTCGGTATTTGTGGTTTGGTTACTTCTATCGATGCCCGTGTTGGCCCAACAGGACAACAAACCGACGGCGGCACCCTCTCGTCGGTTGGTAACTCGTGGTGAAATGTACAGTCCGCTCCAAGAGATCTATTTGGATCTCGAAGGGTCGGCTGGAAAGCCGGGTGACATGATGGCGATGCGAATTTGTTCCGGAGAGCCTTTACCAGCAGCGATCTTTCTGGCAGTTGTAAATCCTCTGGCTGTGGGCGAACGCATTGCTACAGAAGGCATCAACGGAAGAGTTTTCTTTTCCAAAGACCGAATCATGATCTTACGTTCTCCGGAATGTTCAGTACCGCATCCTCCGTATGTACCCCTTGAATTTTGGGGAGTGCCGAAAGGTGCTGAATTGCCACCCTTTGTTGAGTCGGCTAAGTTGTGCCAAGTGCTTTTGGAAGGCAGGCCTTCAGCCGAACTTGCGAAAACCCGAATGGCCTATAGGCAGTCTTTGAAAAGGGTCGTGGCAGAGGCGCGAGCGACTGCCGATGCTGTCGTTATCGTGCTCGGAGAGTACAACGTCCGTCCAAGCTCCTCTATGAGGAGAGCTCTGAAAGAGGCGAAGAGTTTTTTAAAACAGAGTCGGTTGCCGGAGAATCGATATTTTGTTCGAATAAAGCCGTCTGCTTATTACGATCCTCAATACAGTGCTGCCAGGGAACCTCAATATCCAAGCGCAGTGGTTGTACGAATAGCTCAACATTGTGGTGGTTGAGCTTCGAAATGAACATGAAGAAGATCCTGTTTTCCATTTTCGTCTTAGTGCTCATATCAGTTGAAGTCTCGTCTAGCCCTTTCAGTGAAGAAGCGAGGCTGTTTGACCATTTCGAGAACATCCACTGCGAGGAGGAAAAAGCCCGACTCGACAATTTCGTAAATCAACTAAGGGACCAGCAGGAGGCTATTGGGTATATCGTGTTCTATGGTGGTTTGGAATACGGCCGAGAGTATGGTCGTCCGGGTCGAATAAGATTGCCTCGCAGGAATGAAGCAGAAGCCCGTGTGTCGCGTCTGAAGCCTTACATTGTTAATGGATGGCCTGACTTGGAACCCAAGCGAATCATAGTTGTTAACGGAGGCTATCGTAAAACCTGGGAGGCTGAACTATGGGTGGTCCCAAATGGAGCCAAACCACCCGTACCTACGCCAACGTTGAAGCCCGAGCAGGTCAAATTCAGAAAAGGTGTTGCTCGCGAAAAGGATTATCGTTGCTACGAGTAGGTCAGAGTATCCCTTTCGATCGACACGCATTTCCTCAGTTAGGCGCGAACGACTCTCACGACCTCCACAAACGTCGGTTCCCGCGTTCATCGGTTTGGACTATAGGCGGCGCAAAATTAAGGTGTGTGAGGCGAACCTCAACATCCGCATACTGCCACCGGTCGCACAGTGCATCTGACCAACTTAGAAGAAATCCGCGAAACCTCACGCACACTCTTCAGATCTACTCTGTATAATTCCGCTATGAATAAACGAGCAAGAAAAAGATTGAAGGAAGCGATCGAAAAGAAAAACCTCGAGCGCCAAAAAATGCTTAAAGATCAGAGTTCAACCTCTTCACAGACTAAAGAGCGACGTGGTTTTACAGTGAAACCCGAGAAGAAGCGTGGTTAACTGGCGAGCCGCTGAGATGCGTTCGGCGGCCATTAGGGATTGGAGGAGTGAGTGAGCGAGATCTTGAAGTTCGCCACTGTTATGGCCAAGCGCGGAGCAACCAAGTGCGGGGAACTGAACTTGCGTTCTGGACGCGCGATGTCGCCGCCGCGTTCCAGTTAGCCGTGGAAGCTGGGGCGACGGCGCTCACACCACCCCGAGTAATGCCATGGGGTCAGACCGTCGCCTACGTGCAGGCCCCCGAAGGTACAGTCGTCGGCTTCGTGACGCGCGTCGGTGAGGAGGCACCTTGAGCGAGTTCCGCGCCCGTGGTCGATCTGTTCCATTGCGTGCCCATCACCGCCAACCTACAAATCTAATTTCGGCTCTTGCAACAACGCCATCTCACGGAGTTTGTACTTTTGAACCTTACCTGAGACAGTCATCGGGAATTGATCAGTCATGCGCCAGTACCGCGGCACTTTGTAGTGCGCGATCTTGCCCCGGCAGTAGTCAGTAAGCTCGTCGGCCGTTGTCGTTTGACCCGGCTTGAGGATGACCCAGGCCATCACCTCTTCGCCGTACTTCTCGTCCGGAACTCCGATGACCTGAACGTCTTGAATCTGAGGATGGCCATAGAGGAACTCTTCGACCTCCCGCGGGTAGACGTTCTCGCCTCCCCGAATGATCATATCCTTCGAGCGGCCGACGATAGTCACGTAACCCTCCA
>DATEIS010000444.1:0-41587 GCA_035278765.1 Pyrinomonadaceae bacterium
CACTTCACCACGACTGCGTAGTTTGATTGCGGCAACCGAGATTGGGAATGGTTCGCAGATTCAAGCGCGATCTGAGTTCGCTTACGACGATCCGAATCTCACTGGAAACTTAACTCAGTCTAAGCAATGGGACTCCACTAACTTACGACGAAGCCGGTAATGTCACAACCGACACCTATGCTGGGGCGGGAGTTCGAAAATACAACGCTGAAAATCGTATGACACAATGGGGTGATCCAAATGGCTCGTATTCATATGATGCTTCTGGCCAGCGCGTGAGGCGCATGGTCAATAATCAGGAGACTTGGCAGATCTACGGCCTGAGTGGAGAGTTGCTGGCGGAGTATCCGGCCAATGGCGACACGTCCAATCCACAAAAAGAGTATGGATATCGCAACGGGCAACTGTTGGTCACCGCAGTACCGGTACAGACAACGCGGCAGAATTTTGCACTGCGGTCAAATGGTGGTTCTGCGAGTGCATCCTCAGAGATATCCGGTGGGTGCTCAATCTGGCCGGCCAGAGGAGCTATCGATGGCGATCGCAAGGGTTCCTACTGGGGAAACAATGGTGGTTGGGCCGATTCAAGTTCAGGCAGCTTCTCGAACGATTGGTTTCAAGTCGACTTTGATAGTGCAAAGACGATAGATGAACTGGATATCTTCACGCTGCAGGACAATTACTCGAATCCTACCGAGCCCACGGAAGCCATGACATTCAGCACCTATGGGCTCACGGCTTACAGTGTGTCTTACTGGAATGGCTCTGCGTGGATCAACATCCCTGAAGCTTCAGTAGTTGCCAATAACAAGGTCTGGCGCAAGTTCACGTTCTCGCCGATAACCACGACAAAGATTAGAGTCTTACCGCAGGCGGCGGTCGATAATGGTTTTAGTCGACTGACAGAAGTTGAAGCCTGGGGAAGTGTGAACTTACCTACGAAGACAAACGTTGCGTTGAGATCGAACGGCGGAGTCGCAACGGCCTCCTCAGAAATATCAGCAGGGTGCGATACGTGGCCCGCACGGGGGGCGAATGATGGTGATCGAAAGGGAGCGTATTGGGGTGGTACCGGTGGTTGGGCCGATTCGAGCTCCGGTAACTTTAGCAATGATTGGTTGCAAATAGATTTTGCCGGCAGTAAGACGATCGATGAGATCGACGTATTCACGCTGCAAGACAACTATGCAAATCCGATCGAGCCCACTGACACGACGACCTTTTCAACCTATGGTCTAACTGCGTTCGACGTTTCTTACTGGAACGGCTCCAGTTGGGCTCAGATTCCGGAGACAGTCGTAACCGGCAACAACAAGGTGTGGCGGAAGCTCACCTTCAGCGCGATCACCACAACGAAGATCCGAGTGTTTGGTCGAGCAGCAGTTGATAATGGGCGCAGTCGTATAGCAGAACTTGAGGCGTGGAGCCCGACGGATTCGATCGCTGGCACAGGTGTCCAGTGGCTGATCATGGACCACTTGGGTACGCCTCGAATGTTATTTGATGAATCAGGCGAGCTTGGCCATATAAAACGCCACGATTACTTGCCATTTGGCGAAGAGTTACCAGCGCAAGCCATACGTACGGCGGATCAAGGTTACTCCGTGGGCGATGGCGTCCGGCAAGGATTCACCTCAAAGGAACGGGATAGTGAAACGGGACTCGATTACTTTCTTGCGAGATACTACTCGTCAGGCCAAGGTCGCTTTTCCAGTCCGGACGAATTCGTCGGAGGTCCGGATGAATTATTTGATTTTTCAGCAGGTGCCGCGGAGAACCCAACTTTCTATGCTGATTTAACCCAGCCACAGTCACTGAATAAGTACCAATACTGCCTTAACGATCCTCTAATCTATGTTGATCCAGATGGACACCAGCAAGTGCTTACGCAACGCACGCTCATAGAGAGAGGTTACTTCAATGAAACCTTTAAAAGTATGGGTGCCACAGTAGATAAGCTAATTGATAAAGGATCCCATCCCTTGAGGACATGGGACGAGATTCGCGACGAGGTGCGAAAGGCTCTAGGAACCGATCGTGAATCGATTAAACGACGAAACGATAGATGGTTTGGACCTACACCGCCGCAGTACCAACAATTTGTGGATGTCGAGTTTGAACTTGCAATGCCCATGGGTCGAGTGGAGACCGTCGAGCGAGCAGGGGTGCGAATCGTTTCGAGAATTGGTGAAGACAAGAGAATAGTAAAATTAGCTGAGGAAGCGGGAAGAAGTGTTCAGCAAAGCATCGACCACCTTACGTCGCAATTAGCCGCGGGCAATTTCAATCCCGGGCTTGGGACAAGGAATCTGTTTGGAAACATTTCTTACGCACGTACAAGGGATGGAGCTCGAGTATTTTTTAGAAGGGTCGGTGAACAGATTGAGATTTTGGCGAAATCTAACAAGAAGAATGAACCAGCGGTAATTGACAGGTTGAAGAAGTTGTACCAGCGCTAGGATAAGTAAAGATGAAAATCTCTAAAGTAGAATACGTCTCTCCCTTGGGAGAGAACGATCCCATGAACGACAACATTGATGTTCACGTACACTTAGTTGACGGGCGAGTTTACAGCTTTGTTGTTGCAACACCGAACAACATATACTGGTGCATGGAGAATGAAAACATCGATTACTTCTTTGGAATCCCACCTGTCTTTGTTGCGACGCTTACGCCCGACAATATCGAGAGAGCACTCTATGCTCTTGTCTCAGAGTATGATGGCCGGTGGCTCGATACATATGGCACTCTGCAGGAAACGACCACAGAAGATGAGTAACAATAGGCCCTGCTTTGAGCACAACCGAATCTGAAAGACGGAGGCCTTAGCACAGGCAAAGTGGGAGTTCGATGTCGAGCCGAGTGAGTGGAAAACGGGATAAGCTGCCCTTCAGAGATGGTGCTGCGATATTTGAAGTTCTCCCGGTGACGGACCCTATACTACTTTAGGTAGAATATGGGCCTATACCGGCGAATGCCGTAATTAAGGTAATCAAAATGATTAGCTTAAACCCGAAAGAATGCGATTTAATAGGTAAATGGGAGTTAGTTAACGGTAAAGTTGTTGCAGACGCGACTACCTCACGAATTGAAGCGCTCGTCGAGAAGGAATTAGAAAAGGTGGGAAGCGATCCAACCGGATGGGACACCTTATATAGAGATCCGCAAGATGGACGTTATTGGGAACTCACTTTTCCTGACAGTTCTTTGCACGGCGGCGGTCCACCTCGCTTGACATCCGTGTCAGGTGACCACGCACGAAACAAGTACCACCTTTATTGAAACGCTTGTAAGAGCAAGTCTCGTGTCCAGAGGTGTGCCTCTCGAACAAAATGGATAACGCGATGTGTGCGAGAGTTTCGGAAAGGTGGAGCATATAAGGTACGCTCCAGTCGAGGCCGCGATTATCGCAGACGTCAGAGCAATCCAGAGTACCAGTACTGTTCCCTCTGGTTCTTTCTGGGGACGTGTGAGTGTTCAGGGAATTAACATTACATATCGGGGCTCACACCAGGCCCAAAATGGAACTGTCAATATCGCACCTACTACAAACAGTAACGGAGTGAGATCGGGATCATGGAAGAGTGGGCGAGAGAGATGACTGATGCGGAGCGGGCTTTATTCGGACGATTTTTGCAAGATCCGTTTCCGGGTTCCGAAGCAGTTGCGGAACAGTTGTGCAATTCACTAGTGCTGCCCATGACGATAACGGAAGTCTTGATTTTCTTGTCCAAGCAGGTCCAAAAGCAGAGGTCCATAGTCCAGTTCCGGTTGAAGCGGAAGCCGAAGATCGCGACGGAACAACGATTCACATGTTGCTTCATGTTATTGATGGAACGGCTCGTGGACTCGAAGTATATAAGGAAGACTTTTCACGAGTGATAAAATGGCCCACCCCATCAGAACTGCGCATTTTCAGTCCACCTTAAACTCAGAGTTGGCCTACAAGTTCGGCCCAAAGGACGAGGTAGATAGTTTGCGAAAACTCGACAGTCTGAAGGTCCGCAGTTAGCAAATATCAATGAAGAGAGCATTGAGAGTGCGTAATATCGTCGGTAGTTACTCCGCTCTTTCAGAGCTTTACGCTATTTTTGCTTTTACCCAGGGGCGACGCGCTTCGCGTTGCTCAGCGCTTACCCCTGGCTATCATATTTCGCGCCTTTGGCGCTACGCCTGACCGGGATTTCGACTTTTTGTGCAAAGCCTAGAGGACCCTTAGCGGAAAAGTCGTCTCACGTTGTAATCACCAAACGCGAAAGAATTGGAAGTTCTTCTCGATCACAGAAGTTGCTGTTTCGTAGCCGGTGCAGAGCCGTGGAGGTGAGGAAATGAAGAACGCGGAGTATTACATTCGGGGCAAGATTGTGGCGATCTGTGAAGCGGCATTGGCGGAGGAGATCGGTATCATTGCTGCGTCTCGACACCTGAGTGCATTGGGATTGGAATTGTTCGACAGTCGTCATGAAGACTTTACGACGTTCGATGCGGTCGATTCAGAAACAGATCACCTTCCAGTCGACACAGAACGCAAGAACTGGAGTGCGGAAGCTCTCATGCGAAAAGATGCTGAGATTGCAGAAGCAGAAGCCTTCTATAAAGACGTTGTAATCGCGGCGTGTAGGAAACTAATAGAACGGTTTGCGATTTAAAACAACAATGAAAGTGCTTTGTGTAAGCCTGATTCTTATGCGGCGTACGGCGGTGGCAAATTTAAGCGAAAAGTATAACCTTAAGACAGCGGGTTAAGCCTACTTAGAGATGCCGATTTCGAAGATAGAATACGTTTCTCCGCTCATTGAGAGTGATCCGATGAACGATAACATAGATGTTCTTGTTCATCTCGGCGACGGCAGAGTGTACAGCTTTATTGTTTCAACCCCGAACAACATCTTCTGGTGCATGGAAAATGAAAAGCTTGACTACTATTTCGGAATTCCACCCGTCTTCGTCGCAAATCTCACCTCTGAGAACATCGAAAGAGCCCTCAAGGCGCTCGTATCAGAGTCTGAAGGTGATGACAAATGGCTTAGGATTTATGGCGCTTTGCAACAAACAGAAACCGACGAATAATAATGGTCAGTGTTTCATTTATAGAAGCGCACCCTAATCAATCGGGCCTGACTAATGAATCGGCTAAGGCGAGCCTACACCGCTGAAAGCGGACACTTCATTTGCTAATTCGACCGGACATATCATTTGCTAACTACATCAACTACTATTTCTATTGACAGGACCAACGTTTAGCATTACGCTGCCGCGCGTTCCCTCGTAACTGAAACCCTTTTTTCGCTTGCGACGGTCTCTCCGTCGTTGGCTCTCACTTGAAACTCCAAAAAAGCTTCAAGCGATCCTGTGCCTCATTATCGTTGGGAGAATCATCTATGAGTACACCGCAAAGACCAGGCAAACCGGAAATAAGACCGATTCCGGAAGTTGCCCCAGAAATCAAACCCATTCCAGAAATTGCGCCGGAGATAAAACCAATCCCGGAGATTGCGCCAGAGATTAAGCCCATTCCGGAAGTGGCGCCGGAGATAAAACCAATCCCGGAAGTCGCGCCGGAGATTAAGCCAATTCCCGAGGTTGCGCCGGAGATAAAACCAATCCCGGAGATTGCGCCAGAGATTAAGCCCATTCCGGAAATAGCGCCGCAGAAACCACCGCGACCCATTCCGGAAATCTCACCTGAGAAAGCGCCGCGGCCGACTCCCGAGGTGGCTCCGAGTCCTCCGGAAAAGAAGTATTGAAGCACAGTAGCCATCCACAGTTTGCACAGATTCTCGCGTAATCTGTGGATGGCTTTTTTCCGAGAATTGTTTTGAAACCGGTTGCGCTAATTAGCATGCCGACCCTCTCGGCACGCTTCCCATCATTTCAGCTTGCACTGCTCAAACCAACACTCGAGCGGGCAGGTATTCCCGTGCAAACTTTCTCCCTCTTCATGTATTTCGGGACTCAGGTCGGATGGCGCGTCAACGAAACACTCGCGGACGTATATCCGTCGATGGTGGGAGAGTGGATCTGGACTAAGGCGGCCTTTGGCGACTTCGCGAAAGATGAAGAGTACTACCAGATTTACCGCGGCAATCTCGAAGCGATTTGTGCGCGGGCCGGCTGCTCGTTTGATGATTTGTGTCGTCTGCGTGAAAACGCCGCGCCGGGATTCATCGACTGGTGCCTTACGAGTGTTGATTGGAGTCGCTTTGGATTGATCGGTTTCTCCGTTGTGTTTCAGCAGACACTCGCGAGCGTTGCTATGGCGCGAGCGCTGAAAGAACGGTATCCGCACATCCCGATCATGATGGGTGGCGCGACGTTTGAAGACGATATCGCGGAAGAGATCATGAAAGGCTGCCCGCAAGTGGATTACATTCACTGCGGCGACGCCGACGAAACCCTCCCGCAGGCGATTCGACGTGTTTACAGTGGCGAGTCGATGAAGGGTATGCCGGGGATCATGTGGCGTAACAACGGCCAGGTGCTCTTTAATGGTCGGGCTCCAAATCTCGCCGACATGAACAAGACTCCGGTACCGGATTTCGACGAGTATTTCTACGCTCGCAACGAAGGTGGATACAAGTGGTGGGACGATGCGCAGGAAGTTTTACTGCCGATCGAGACTGCGCGTGGTTGCTGGTGGGGTGTCAAGAATCACTGCACGTTCTGCGGTTTGAATCGCGCGGGCATGGAATTCAGATCCAAGCGCGTTGACGACGTTATTCATCAACTCGATGAGCTCTCGCGACGCTACGGCATACTCGATTTCAACGCCATCGATAACATCATCGAGCCCGAATACATCAACAAACTGTTCGGACAACTCAGCGAGGAAAACTCAGATATTCGACTTCATTATGAAGTGCGGCCGAGTCTCTCTCGTTCACAACTGAAGCACATGCGAAAAGGTGGATTGTTTTCGATTCAGCCGGGAGTCGAGAGTTTTTCGACGCACATTCTCAAGCTGATGAAGAAACACACGACCGGTGTCCGCAATCTCGAGCTGATCAAGTGGTCCACCTATTACGGTATCAATAATCTCTACAACATTCTGCTTCGATTTCCGGGCGAGACTGCCGAAGATTACCGCACGCAGTGTGACGTTATTTCAAAGATCCATCACTTCCAGGCGCCCTGGGCGATTGCCAAAGCACGCGCGGATCGTGGTTCGCCGATGTATACCGATCCGGAGTCGCAGTCGATCAGTCGATTGGTGCCGTCAGCATGTTACGACTATCTGTTTCCGAAAGATCGTTTCAACCTGAGTCGCGTTTCTTACTACTTCGAGCATGAAATGAGTAACACCGTCGAAGATGGTCAATACGACGAGATCTTTGCGGCGGTCGACGACTGGCAGAATCGCTGGCGACAGCGCCCGCGACCTTACCTGCGTTACCGGAAGGCGTGGGCCACGATAATCATCAACGACGGGCGTAACGGCTCACCGCGGGCGACAACTTACACGGATGATTATGCGACGCTTTACGAGTACTGTGCCGACGCGCATAGCCGTAAGGAGGTCGCTGCGAAGTTTGACGATGCGCCGTGGGTTGATGGGGCGTTGGAGGAGTTTGTAAGCAAAGATCTCATGGTGCATCTTGATAATCGTTATCTCAGCCTGGCACTCCCCGAGAACCAATACATCTAGCACTTCATCCTGTAAATCCTGTCGAACATGCTTCGGGAACCACTCTCATACACGCTGGGTTCGCTGCCGCAAAGTTTTCAGAAAGCGCGCGCTGAGCTGCTTGCGATGCTTCAGCGCAGCGGAATTCTTTATCAATCGGAAACACAGCCGGTTCTCTCGCGCGACGGCACTTCGGCGCGTTGGATGCTCGACTCACTCGCCGTAACCCTATCCCCGAAAGGTGCGCAGCTCGCGGGGCAGTGTGTGCTCGAACTCCTTAAAAAATTCGATGGACGACAAATCGCGACCTACGGAGTAACGGGTATCCCGATTCTTCAATCGTGCATCGTTCAGGATCCTGACTATCGTGGTCTGCTGGTCCGTAAGGAGCGCAAAGAACACGGCTCGTGCAAACTGATCGAAGGCATCATCGATCCGAATGAGCCCGTGATCATCATCGACGACTCTGTCAGTTCCGGAACGTGCATGACCGAAGCCACGAAGCGATTGGAGCAGGCGGGACTGCGCGTTGAAGGCGGCATTTGTCTGGTTCGTTTCGGTTGGCAGAACGGCTACGCGTTGATGCAGCAGAACGGTTATCACATGGAAGCCGTCTACGACATCTGGGACGACTTCATCGCCTTCATGGACGACGAAGACAAGATACCAGTCAATCCATCGAAGATCTTTCCAACATTTGAGTGGTCCACCGAGCAAGCGCCGGAACGTCTCCATCCAGCGCAACTCGCGCGCCTCGTCGTTTCCGAATACCTGTCAACCGGAAAGCTCTTGCGTCCTCCTGAACGTCTCGACAACAAATACGATTCAGCAGGCGGTGCATGGGTCAGCATTCGATCGCGTGCGAGTGTTTACAAACGCCATGCTCGTGGTGGCTTCTGGCACTTTCCGGGTGAAGAGTCGAAGTCGGCGGCAGATGATCTGGTGATGGCTTCGTTGAGCACGGCGCGAGATCTGCCGGCCGGCAGTGAAGGCTTGAAGATCGTCGACGAGAGTGCGTTTGCGGTGACGTTCTTCAGTGCACTGGAGCAGTGTACCCCGGGCCAACTCGACAACGATCGCTACGGAATTGTGGTCAGGAGTTTAGAACGGCGCGCATGGATGGGAGGCGCGTTGCCGCGTATGCCTGGCATCGCTAACGAGTGGGCGCAGTTTCAACATGCACGCATGAAGAATGCGAAGCTGATCTCGTTTGAACCGTACGAATTGTTTCGTCATGATGTGGTGAAAGTGATCGAGCCGGGAGAGAAATGGCAGCCGACGGGTGTGCCGGCGCCGGAAGAAATCCCATGGCATAAAGATCAGAAGATATGTGGTACGGTGGCCGGACGCGCACGAGATCTTGTGCTCGCGCAACTGCTCGAACGTCCAGAAACTACGGAGCCGTTACCGCCAAATCTGTTGCCAAACAACGTCGATTCGTTTTACCTGACAATCTATATTAACGGTCATCTGCGTGGCTGTATGGGACAGAAGCTGCGCGATCTCGACGAAGATCTAAAAACGATTGCTAAAGCCGCGCTTCGCGACGAGAGATTTGCCGGACGAACGCCAATCGATGCCGATAATGTCGCAGTTACCGTTTCCTTCCTGTTCGATAAGTTGCCACTCGGTGAGTGCCCGCCCGAAGAGGTTGTTAGCTATTACCGTCATGGTGATCAGACGGTGATGGTCTACCAGGATGATCGCGTTGGGTTGTTGCTGCCGTTTGTCGGGTCGTTCTGGAATCTCGACCCGGTGGGGTTTGCGCATGCAGTGATCGAAAAGGCCGGGTTGAGTGAGCCACCGTATTACTGGGTTCGGTTTGATTGCTCGACGTGGTTGGCAGGCGATGAAGGCGTGAACGCTACCGTCGGTGGTTTTGGCATACCGCAAAAGAAATTGCCTCCCACTGAGGGATTAGCTCGCCACCACGGCAAGCTACATCTGCACTACTTGCTCAAACATTTAAAAGAAGACGGGACGTTCTATTCCGGCTACCAGCCTTTTCATAATCGACTTTATGAATCGCCCGATCTCGCAAGACACGCTCATGGCTCGTGGGTGTTGACGCGGGCGGCGAGGATCTTTGACGGTGATGAACTAAAAAACGCTGCTAATAAAGTAATCGACTCGGTCTCGTTACAAGTCCAGCATGAACCAGCGACCGTAGCCGAGACGTCGTTTCTATTGCTCGCGCTATGCAATCTTCCAGAAAACGATCCGCGTCGTGAACTGGTGAATGATCTTGCCGCTACTCTGTGGCGCAGCATTGAACCTCAAGGACGGATCGTCACGCACCAGAATCCTGACGATCCAGCACCTGATGGTTATCAAGACTACTTTCCCGGGCAGGTTTTGCTGGCTCTCGCAGTTGCTTGCGAAGCGAAGTTCTCCGAGATTGATGATGAACGGCTACGACGAGCTTTTCAGTATTACCGGCATCGATTTCGTTACAAACGTCATTTCGGCCAGGCGACCTGGCTGATGCAGGGTTTCAGCAAGTGGTCGCAGTTACGTGGGCAGAAGGAGTATGCCGAATTCGTTTGTGAGGTTGCCGATTGGTTATTGGGATATCAACAGGATAAGACCGGCGGTTTCATTAACGATCATCAACCCGGTGCGCCTGGCTACACCACTGCCGTTTATCTCGAAGGCATCGCCGCCGCTTTGCAGGTCGCTGCCTCTATGGGCGATAGCGAGCGTCAAAAAACATACTCGGATTCGCTCGAACGAGGCTTTGCGTTTCTCGATCGACTCATCATTCAGGAGCGCGATCGTGCAATCCTTCCCAACCTGGACTTCGCCCTCGGCGGCTTGCGGCAGGGGATTCATTACAGCGAAATCCGCACCGATTTCGTGCAGCACTCCCTCTCCGCCATCCTCGAGTTTTGGCCGCATCTCAGCGGCGCTAATTGACTGTGCGGCGCTTTTCAGGCTTTAATCTGCCCCGCGGCATTAACTTTAAGCCCCGTCTAAGTTTAGGAGAAACAATCTTCAGTGAGTCTTTTGCTTGAGGGAAAGCGCGCGTTCATAACCGGCGGAACGCGTGGCATAGGTGCGGCGATTTGCGAAATCTTCGCTCGCGAGGGTGCGGACGTCGCTTTTAGCTACAACTCGCGCGAGGATCTCGCCGCCGAGATCAGCCAGAAAATCGAGGCCCATGGCGGCAAAGCGTTCAGCGCAAAAGTCTCGGTCGTCGACCGCGTCGGAATGAAGAAACTGACGCGCGAACTGGTCGAAAAATGGGGCGGTATCGACATCCTCGTCAACAATGCGGCGATCAATCGTGGTGACAACTTTGCCACGACCACTGATCGCGCCTGGGACGAGGTGATTCACACGAATGTCGACAGTCTGTTTGCAGTCACGAAGCCGATCTACAAACAGATGATTCGCCAACGTAAAGGCATCATCCTCAACATTACTTCTATCGGCGCCATGCGCGCGCTTCCAACAGCCGTTCACTACGCAACGTCGAAAGCCGCAATGATCGGATTCACTAAATGTTTGTCGCGAGAAGCGGCGACGTTTGGTGTGCGTGTTAATGCGATTGCGGCGGGAATCTTCGATACCGATCTAGCTCAGGCGCTTCCGGATCGTCTGTTACAGATGCACGATTTCTGGACCTCAGCAGGCAGGCTTGGTCGACCGGAAGAACTCGCTGAATACGCGGCGTTCATGGTGAGCGAGCGGAATAGTTTCATGAACGGCGAAGTCGTAATCGTTGACGGCGGGGCAATAACTTAGCCACAGATTTACACGGATCTTCACTGATAAGAAAATGCATTCAGATCTGTGTTAATCCGTTTTATCCGTGGCCTCTTTCACTCTTCGCTCAAGATTCCGAAGTGTCCTTTGCATCTCACCTAGACGCCTAAACGCAGCCGTCGATCTCAACCAATCCTTGTTATCAAACGCCGGTATTCCCGAAATAACTTTGCCCGCCGGAATGTCGTGACTCGTCGCGCTTTTGGCTGTTAGTACAACGTCATCTCCAATCGTTAAGTGACCAGCCACACCAGCCTGGCCCGCAAGGATTACACGATTGCCGATGTGCGAACTTCCCGCGAGTCCGACCTGCGCGCACAGCAATGTGTCTTCTCCGACTGTGCACGAGTGACCAATCTGCACGAGATTGTCCAGTTTCGATCCGCGTCCGATACGACTCTCGCCGACCGAAGCCCGATCGATCGTTGTCGCAGCGCCGATCTCGACATCGTCCTCAATTACGACACGCCCGGTTTGCGGAATTTTCAACCAGTGTTTCTCTTCGTCTTTCGCATACCCAAACCCATCGCAACCGATCACGGCGTTGTTATGAATCACGACTCGTTCACCCACCACGGTGCGTTCACGAATAGCGACGCCGGAATGTATGACTGAGCCTCTGCCGATCGTGACGTCATCGTAGATCGTAACGTTCGGAAAGATGCGCACGTAATCGCCGATGAACACGTTACGGCCAATCACCGAGCACGCGCCGATCGCGACGCTCTTGGCGAGTCTCGCTGTCGGATCGACAACGGCTGATGGATGAATGAACGGCTCGATTTCAGCCTCAGGATTGAAGATCCTGAGCGCACGGGTGTACGCGAGATACGGATCCTTTACGCGCAGTATCGCGATCTGCCGTTCTGTTTGAGCATCCTCGCTAAGATAGACCGCAGAAGCACGGGTGCTGTTGACGCGTGGCGTGTATCGTGGATTCGCGAGGAATGTAATCTGTCCTTCGCTCGCTTCATCGAGCCCCGCTGCCCCAACGATTTCTAAATCTTCATTGACACCCTCAACACGAGCGCCAGTCCGTTCCGCTAATTCTGATAACTTCATATCGTGTTCACCATCACATGATTGATACTGGATCGATCTCAAGGTTAATCGATCGCAAATTCACGCCACCGTCTGAAACAGCTTTCAGCGCCGCATCGGCGACCTCCCGCAAATGCTTTCGACTCCGCGATTTAATCAACACCTGAAAACGGTGCTCGCCCTTCAACCTCGAAAGCGGCGCCGGCGCGGGTCCAAGTATGCGGCACCTTCGATCCTGATTCACAAGATCGAGCTGTTTGCGAAGTTCGAGACTGTCTGAACGTACCCGACCTAAATCCGGCCCATGAATCAACAAACTGGCCAGCGCCACAAACGGCGGATACGAATGATTTTGCCGGTAGCGAAGCTCTTCCTCAAAAAAACCTTCATAATCCTGCGCACACGCGTGTCGCAAAGAATAGTGATAAGGATGATAAGTCTGAATCAAGACCCGGCCCGGTCGATCGCCGCGGCCTGCACGTCCCGCGACTTGTGTAATCAACTGGAAAGTCCGTTCTGCCGAACGAAAGTCCGGCAACGCCAAACCCGCATCGACTGAAACCACACCAACCAACGTTACATTCGGAAAGTCGTGACCTTTCGCCAACATTTGCGTGCCGACGAGCGTATCGATCCGTCCCGCACTGAAATCAGCAAGCGACTGCTCGAAGACTTTTCGACGCGTGGTCGTGTCGCGATCAATGCGAGCCACACGGAGTACGGGGAAGAGCAGCTTCAACATCTCTTCGAGTTGTTCAGTCCCCTCGCCAACGTAGTAAATATATTTCTTACTACACGACGGACAGACACGCGGAACCGGTTCGCGGTGATTGCAGTAGTGACAGACGATCACGCGCTCACTGCGATGATACGTCAACGTCACATCGCAGTTCGGACACTGCACCGTCTCACCGCACGAACGACAAAGTATAAAGCTCGAGTAGCCGCGCCGGTTGAGCAGAATGATCGACTGCTCTCCACGTTCGCGTGTTTCTTTGATCGCTTCGAGCAGTTCATCTGAAAACACACGCGGCTTTCCGTGTCGCGCAAACACGGTTCGCATGTCGACGATCTTCGCTTCAGCCATAGGCCGCGCGCCGATGCGTTCCGGTAACCTGACAAACTGGTACTTGCCTTTGCGCGCGTTGTGAAACGATTCGAGTGAGGGAGTCGCTGAACCGAGAACCACTGTGGCCGATTCCTTTTGTGCGCGAACGATGGCGACGTCGCGGGCGTTGTAATAAGGCGACTCCTGCTGCCGGTATGACGATTCGTGCTCTTCATCGACGACGATCAAGCCGAGGTTCTTCACGGGAGCAAACACAGCCGACCTGGTTCCGATTACCACACGCGCCTCACCGTTTCGCACGCGCGTCCATTCGTCAAATCTCTCGCCTTTCTGTAACGACGAGTGAAAGATGGCCACCTGATCTCCGAAGCGTGCGCGCAGTCGTCGTGAAAAGACAGGTGTCAAAGCGATTTCAGGCACGAGCATCATCGCCGAGCGACCGAGACTCAGCGCCTTGTTCATCGCGCGCATGTAAACCTCGGTTTTCCCGCTGCCTGTCACGCCGTGGAGCAAAAATGCCGAGTAGTCGCCTGCGTTCATCTGTTCTTCGATCTGCGCGAGGACAGCTACTTGTCCACCAGTGAGGTTGTGTTCTACATCACTGATGCCGAGGTTCTCAGCGAGTGGATCACGTCGAATTGCTTCGACATAAAATTCCACCAGAGCTTTCTTTTCTAATGATGAAATTGTCGAGGCGCTGACGTTCGCGTCTTTGATCAACGCCTGGAGTTGTATTGGACCATTAGCGTTAAGCGTCGCGAGCACACGGCGTTGTGCGTCGGTCAGTTTTTGTTCTTCTGAATTTGACTGAAGCAATCGGACGAAGCGGCGCAGCTTTGGCTGGACAACCGGCGTAGTCTTTCGTTTCGGAGACATGCCCGGTGGCAACGCTGCTTTGATGACCTCACCGATCGGACAGGCGTAATAGTCTGCGACCCAGCGCGCCAGTTGCAGGATCTCTGGACCACAAACCGGAGTCTCGTCGAGCAGTTCATGCGCATCTTTTATGTCTACGTCGACTAGGTTTGCGGGCGCTTCGTCGAATAGGGAGACGATGTATGCGGTGACAAGATTGCGGCCGAGTGGGACGACAACACGTGCGCCAACCTCTGCCTCGGCGCGTTGTTCGGGGCTCAGGCGATATGTGAACGTTTGAAAGACGTGCAGCGGAACTGCGACTTCAACGTATGAGGTGTCAGCCAGGGATTTCACGGGCGGCTATCAAGATAATCGCGAACCATTTTCAAGTCTTCCCAGGTCTCGCGTTTCTTTGATGGGTCGCGCAGCAGGTACGCCGGGTGAAATGTGGGCATTACTTTAATGCCTTTGTAATCCTGAAAACGTCCGCGCAGTCGTGTGATGCCTTCGCGTGTGTCGAGAAGATTTTTCATCGCGGTGTTGCCGAGCACCACGATCACTTCCGGTTGTACGATCGCAATTTCCCGCAGCAGATACGGCTTGCAGGTTGTTGCCTCTTCGGTTGTTGGGGCTCTGTTACCTGGTGGACGGCAGCGATTGACGTTGCCGATCAAAACTTGTTCACGTTTCAAACCGATGGCTTCGATGATCTTCGTCAACAACTGTCCTGCGCGACCGACAAACGGTCGTGCTTGTGCGTCTTCATCAGCGCCCGGAGCCTCGCCGACGAACATCAGTCGCGCTTTTCTGTTGCCTTCTGTGTGGACGACGTGAGTGCGTTCGAGATGAAGCGGACAGCGCGTGCAATCGCCGATTTCGGCGTGAATCTGTTCGAATGTTTCGTTTGAGGGAGTAAGTTTCGCAGGCGCTGGAGCGATGTCGCCGAATAGAGATGTCAACGGCTGTTCCATACGCAGATTACGCGGATTAGGCTGATCAACGCGGATACCTTCGACTCCCAGGGCGCGCAAGTGCTCGAGTTGTTTCTTAGTTTCAGCGAGAAGATCCAGAATCTCTTTGGGCATGTTTCAATCGGATTATAACATCGAGAATGCGATCCGCAGCTTCGCGCTTAGATAAAACTGGCAAGGCAATCGGATTATTATCTGGCGTGATGATCGTGATCGCATTCGTTGCCGTATCGAAACCGGAATCCGTTCGCGTTACATCATTCGCGATAATTGCGTCCAGATTCTTAGTTCGCAGTTTCTCTTTCGCGTTTTCGACAACGTTCTCAGTCTCGGCTGCAAATCCGATCACCAACATTCCATTCGTGCGTGAAGCCGCAACCTGAGATAGAACATCCGGCGTACGTTCCAGCGTCAACGTGATCGAGTCGTTTGTTTTCTTGATTTTCTGATCGGCTCGTTGCACTGGACGGTAATCCGCAATCGCTGCCGCGCCGATGAAAACTGAAGCGCCTGCGCTTTCACGTGCAACCACCTGCGACATCTCTTCCGCAGATAATGCGTTTACAATTTTGACACCTTGAGGAGTTGTAGCCGTTGTTACACCTGCTACGACAGTCACATCAGCCCCGCGCTTCAACGCCGCTTCAGCAAGTGCGAATCCCATTCTTCCTGAAGATCTGTTTGAAATGAAACGCACCGGATCGATCTCTTCACGCGTTGCGCCGACGGTTATGAGTAGTCGCTCGCCGCTGAGATCTTTCACCTTCGAAGCGTTGAGAATCTCGAGCGCAGCCGCAACAATCCGATCCGGTTCACTCAACCGTCCTGGTCCAATCGTGCCGCAGGCCATCTCGCCGGCGTCGGGTGCGACAAAATGGACTCCGTCTGCTCGAAGCCGCTCGATATTTCGTTGCGTCGCCGGGTGTTCCAACATCGTCGTATTCATTGCCGGCGCAATCAAAACAGGAGCAGTACAAGCGAGATAAGTTGAACTGAGAAAATCATCAGCGACACCGTTCGCGAATTTCGCGATCATGTTTGCGGTAGCTGGTGCGACAATCAGTAGATCGACTGTTTGTGAGTACGTGATGTGAGCGATCGGGTCAGGGTTATCAGGCGCGTAATCGTCAACCACGACATGATGGCCGGAAAGTGCGCGAAACGTCAGCGGTTGCACAAACTCGCAGGCTCGTTTAGTCATTGCTACGCGGACATTGCAACCTGCCTTTTGCAGTCCACGCAGAACTTCGACTGCTTTATAGGCTGCAATACCGCCACAGACTCCGAGCGCAATGTTCATAACAGATGAAGACGCTTGAGGCTCTGTAGAAGACATGCCGCTTAACGGAAAACGAAGATCAATGTAACATTGCCGAAAGACGGGTGCAATTTAGTTAATCCTGATGCTGGTATAATTCGGCAGGCACAATAAAAATACAGGATACCTCCCGCCAGGAGTAAAGCCATGGCAAGTATCAAGGGAAGATTTTCCGCTGTTCTACTGGTGGCCTTCTGTGCACTCACGCCAATTCACGCAAACCAGGACTTGCAACGCTCAGATGATGAGTTTGGTCCCGTAGTCCGTGCCTATCTCGGATACCTGAAAAATGAGCAGGAAGTAGTGGACGATCGCGTCAGTCGCAGGGAAGTGAGTTCGACGTACTACCGGCATAATTCCAACCGAATTAAGGCTTTACGCCAGATGGCAATTCGTCTGGCGCGCGAAACCCACAATGATTACCTGCCCGAGCTTGAGGCTGTTTCCGCGGATGAGATGAGGCTCTTGTTTGGTTCAAATCCGCCTCCGGCTGCTAGTTTGAAGGTTGGGGAAGTGCTGCGAAATACCTTCCGATACCTCGGGGCCGTCCGGACGACTGGCGGTAACTTCTATCTCTTCGCCCGACTCGACCCTTACGAGCAGGCCGAGCTGACGGAAAAAGCGTCCGCCGTTCGTCGCCCTTAACGCCTGGACCACGCTGTCCCAAAACTGCACACTCACATGCTCATGAACGCCGACACAGTTTTGTGGCAAAGTTAAGCCAAATGATTGTTGACAGAGGGCTTGTATTAGTGTAATAAATCCAATGTTGGTGGCCTAGAGGCCATAAATCCCAAGCACTAACGGGCTAAAAAAGGTTACTAACAACTCATTGTTTTCCCACGACTGTTCGGCCGTCGCGGTACGCAATTAAGACCTTTGTGTTTCACTATACGGGAGGAAAGTTAATGATCAGCAAAACTTGGAGCCGCAAGTCCATCGCGACCTTGGTGGCGGTTGCCGTTTTGAGTGTTTACTCAATGGTGGTGTTGGCTGCGCCAGGTGCGAAGGCGTCAGGCGAGCTTTCGGTTTCCGGACAAGTCACTGTGAATGGCCAGAAAGTGATTTCCGGTGGCACGATTTTCACTGACTCAACGATCAGCACCGCGGCTCAAAGCAGCGCTTCAGTGAGCATCAGCAAAGTCGGTCGAGTTGAACTCGCACCGAATAGCAACCTACGCCTCAGCTTTGCGGACAACAGCATCACTGCAATGCTCGAAACTGGTAGTGCTCAAGTATCAACGGTGACTGGAACCACTGTTAACCTGACAACAAAAGACGGTACGGTTGTTGTCGATGGCAGCCAGGCCACAACGTTCAATGTCAGTGCTTCACGTGGACGCACTTCAGTCTCGACCCTTTCCGGCCTCGCGCAGTTCAAGACCGGTGGCACCTCCAAGCAGATTGCTGCTGGCGAGAGCGCAACCGCTGGAACGCCGAATCCGCAGGGCGATGATGATGACGATGGTTTGAGCGGTGGCGCGTTGGCCGTGTTGCTGCTGGCTGTCGGTGGCGCCGTGGCTGGTGTCCTTTATGCCGCGTTCCACAACAACGACCTTAACTTCGGCGGCAGCGTTACTGTAGTCAGCCCGACCAAGTAAGCTCGCTGGGCAAGCTCCTTCGGCTTGAGTAAAAACACTGTGGCACTGGGAACCAGCGCTGCGGTCAGCTAAATTCACCTTGCGGGTCACGCGCATCACACGCGTGACCCGCAAGGTTTTGAATGTGTAGTGAACGAGTTATTGGTTGGTGTTCTGGCCGCAGCGCGGCCAAATGTTTATAGTCCCAAGCCCAGCTAAGTTATTGCGCTCCAGCGGAGCGCTATGTGATGCGGCAACATTGGGCTCCTACGGAGCCCGGCAGCTTTCTAGATTGGGTAGCTATAAACATCTGGTCCCTCCGGGACCCAACTTCTGGTCCCTACGGGACCCATCTTGTGTCAGGAAATTAGCTAAATGCATATTGCTGTCATTGGTACCGGTTACGTTGGACTTGTAACCGGCGCATGCTTCGCTGAGTTTGGTGTCGACGTAACCTGCGTCGACGTTGATGAGGATAAGATCGAGCGGCTACTCAAAGGCGTAATGCCGATCTATGAGCCGGGTCTCGAACAGCTCGTCTTAAAGAACACCCAGGCCGGACGCCTCCGATTCACCACAGATGCTCGTCAGGCCGTAGAGCAAGCCCTCGTAATCTTTCTCGCTGTAGGGACTCCTCCAAAACCAGACGGTTCTCCTGACATGAGCTTCGTCGAGGCCGCCGCGCTCTCCGTTGCCGATCACATGAATGGCTACAAAGTGATTGTGACGAAGTCGACCGTGCCGATTGGAACAGGTGAACGTATTCGCAGTTTGATCAATGAGCGGAAGAAGACGCGCGCAAACTTTGGTGTCGTTTCCAATCCGGAGTTTCTTCGAGAAGGCGCCGCAATTAACGATTTCATGCGTCCCGATCGGGTTGTGATTGGCAGTCGCGACGAAGAGGCGATCGCCATCATGAAGGATCTGTACCGCCCGCTCTACCTGATTGAAGCGCCGTTTGTGATTACGTCGCTTGAAGCAGCGGAGCTTACCAAGTATGCCGCGAATGCCTTTCTCGCAACGAAAGTTTCGTTCATCAATGAGATAGCGAATCTGTGCGACAAGATTGGTTGTGACGTCCACGACGTAGCGCGTGGCATAGGCATGGACAAACGTATCGGCAGCAAGTTTTTGCATCCGGGGCCAGGCTTCGGTGGTTCATGCTTTCCGAAGGACACGAGAGCTCTTGCCACAGTTGCTCGACAATTCGACTCCGCGTCTTTGATCGTCGACGCAGTCATCGAAGTTAATCAGCAACAGGGCGAGAAGATGCTCGGGAAGATACGCAAGCTGGTTGGTCCACTTAAGGGTAAGACCATCGCAGTGCTCGGACTCGCGTTCAAGCCTGAAACCGACGACATGCGTGAAGCGCCGGCGCTTGGAATCATTCGCAGCCTGGTTGAAGAGGGCGCGAAGATATGTGCTTACGATCCGGTGGCAAAGCATGAAGCAATGAAGTTGCTTCCCGATATCGATTACGCTGACGACGAATACACCGCGGTCAAAGGCGCGGATGCACTCGTCTTCGTGACCGAGTGGAATCAGTTTCGCGCGCTCGACATGATCCGTGTGCGCGATATGATGACGACGCCCAAGATCGCCGATCTGCGAAATATTTACGATCCTGAAGACATGCGAGAATTCGGCTTTGAATATGTTGGTGTTGGCAGGTAAAGGCGAAACAGGATGCCATTAACTGGAATTGCTCTCGTAACCGGCGGTGCAGGCTTCATCGGCTCCCATATCGCCGCGGCACTGATGGCGGATGGCGCGCGTGTTCGCGTGCTCGACGATCTATCGACCGGTCACCGTGAAAACATCGAGGAGATTGGCGGCGATCTCGATTTCGTCCAAGGGAGTGTAGCCGACGAGCAACTGCTGAATAAGGTACTCGAAGACGTCGAATTAGTTTTTCATGAAGCGGCGATTCCGTCTGTACCGCGCTCAGTCGAGGCTCCGGTTCAAACGCACATTGCCTCAGTCGATGGCACGTTTTCCCTTTTGGTTGCGGCGCGCGATCGAAAGGTGAGGCGAGTTGTTTACGCTGCATCGAGTTCGGCGTACGGCGATCAGCCCACGCTGCCAAAGGCTGAACAGATGTTGCCCGATCCGCTGTCGCCCTACGCGGTGGCAAAGCTGGTAGGTGAATATTACTGCCAGGTGTTTACGCGGGTTTACGGATTAGAGACTGTTTCGCTGCGTTACTTCAACGTCTTTGGGCCACGACAGGATCCGGGTTCGCAGTACTCGGGTGTTGTTTCGCGATTTATAAGTACGTTGTTATCGAATGAGCGGCCGGTGATCTATGGAGATGGTGAGCAGTCGCGCGACTTTACTTATATCGACAACGTCGTCTCGGCAAATTTGAAAGCGGCTTCGGCGAAGGACGCGTCAGGTAAAGTCATAAACGTGGCAAATGGCGAGCGGATTACGCTGAATCAGCTTTTGAGCGAGCTGAAAGAATTGACTGGAAAGCAGGATGTTACGGCTGAGTATCGCGAGCCCCGTGTTGGCGATGTGCGGCACAGTCTCGCGGACATCTCGCTGGCGCGACAGTTCCTTGGCTATGAGTCGATAGTGGACTTGCGCGAAGGACTACAGCGCACCATCGACTGGTGGAAGTCCAGCCGGTTTAGCCGCGCATAAACGCAGCTTTAGGGCTCAAACAACTTCTTCAGACTCTTCACGTAGGGCGGTCGCGCGACTCCCTTATCAGTAATGATCGCAGTGATGAATTGATGTGGCGTCACATCAAACGCCGGGTTGTGAACGTTGACGCCGTCGGGCCCGAGTTGATGTTCGCGAATGTGCGTGATTTCCATCGAATCGCGCTCTTCAATAGGTATCTGCTCGCCTGAAGTAAGCGATAGATCGAGTGTCGTGAGTGGCGCGGCTACATAAAACGGCACGCCGTGTTCGCGCGCGAGAACGGCGACCATGTAGGTTCCGATCTTGTTCGCTGTGTCACCGTTGGCGGCGATGCGATCGGCGCCGACCACGACTGCATCAACCTTTCCGTTCTTCATTACGTGACCGGCCATGTTGTCGGTTATGACAGTGACAGGGATGTCGTCCTTTGCGAGTTCCCATGCGGTTAGTCGCAGACCTTGAAGGAAAGGACGCGTCTCGTCCGCGATCACTGCGACTTTCTTTCCTGCATCACGCGCGCCGCGAATAACTCCGAGAGCAGTGCCGTAATCGCCCGCGGTCGCAAGGGCACCGGCATTGCAATGTGTGAGCACGGTGGCGCCGTCCGGAATCAATGGTTCACCATGATGACCAATCGCGCGGTTTGCCGCGATGTCTTCTTCGAAAATCGCGAGCGCTTCGGACACGAGTGCTTTCTTGACCTGCTCGACATCGTTCAGGTGTTTGTTTTTCTGAAATGCCGTTCGCATGCGCTCGATGGCCCAGAATAGGTTCACTGCGGTCGGTCGAGTCTGGCTCATTACGTCGCAGATATATCCCAGGTCGTCATCGAGATCGGCCACGGAAGTGCCGACTGACTGGCTGGCGCCGAGCGCGATTCCCATTGCGGCCGCGACACCGATTGCGGGTGCGCCGCGTATCACCATTTTGCGGATGGCTTCAGCCACCTCATCATAGGAACGCAGCATCAGGTAAGTTTCTTCGGATGGCAGCAGCCGCTGGTCGAGCATGCGTATCCCATCTTTTGTCCATTCGACAGTTTTGATCATCGCCACGCATCTTAACAGTAGCCACAAAAAGGCACAAAAAGCACATAAGGGAGAAGAACTCTTCTTTATGAGCTTTTTGTGCCTTTTTGTGGCAACCTGTTCTGCCGTGTCGCGAAGATTATTGTTAATAATGTTGCTGCTGGCAATCTCGTTTGCCTGTAACTCTGGTCCAAAGCCCGCGTCTGCTGGTCCAATCACGAGAGTTGTATCCCTTGCTCCGAATCTTACGGAGATCGTTTTTGCTGTTGGTGCAGGTGACAAGCTTGTCGGAAGAACGAGCTATTGCGATTATCCGCCTGAGGCTAAAGCTGTCGTGGAAATCGGTGACACGCTTCAGCCGAGTCTGGAACGAATCATCGGCTTGAAGCCTCAGGTGGTGTTGGTCTCGACGTCGTCGCAATTGGAAGTATTCACGCAGCAACTTCAGAACCAGAACATCGCTGTATATGTCACTGATCCACACGATCTCGAGGGTGTTTTCCGCTCCATCCAACAGATTGGAGAAATGTTGGGCCAGAAAGAACAATCGGATCAGCTCGTGACGAAACTGCGCGAGCGAACGAATGTGGTTGAACAAGCGGTCAAAGGAAAGCCGCCTGTGCGCGTGTTTTACCAGGTCTCGGGTGAACCACTTTACACGGCTGGACACGACGCCTTCGTAACTGATCTCATGCGAAGGGCCGGCATCACTTCGGTCACTGCGGATGTTCCGGGAGCGTGGCCGAAGTACAGCAACGAATCCGCACTAGCTGCCAAACCCGAAGCGATCATTTTGCCGACAGGCGGATCGATGGGTTCAGCTAACTCAGACGTCACCGAAGCCCTGCGCCAGTCTCCAGCAGCACTGCAAGGTCGCGTTTACAAGATCAACGACGATTACCTTACCCGCCCTGGACCACGGGCGATTGACGGGCTCGAAGCAATGGCACGAGCTCTTCACCCCGACGCCTTCAAATGAACCGGGTCACGCTCCGCAAGACATTGATCTCGTGTGCGCTACTGGGAGGAGCGTTGCTACTTGCCATCATCTCGCTGTCGTTGATCGGAAGTGAAAAACTCCCGGCGCGAGATTCTCTATGCGCGCTTGCATCCCTCGGCACGAGCGCCTGTGGTTTGACACGTGATCAGTTCGACATCCTGTTTCAAATACGACTGCCGAGAATTCTTCTCGCTGCTGCTGTCGGTGGTTCGCTCGCGACTGCCGGTGCCGGCTATCAGGCTCTCTTGCGAAATCCACTCGCCGAACCTTACCTGCTCGGCATCTCAAATGGCGCTGCGGTGGGAACCATGATCGCTCTGATTTTCTTCGGTGCTGTTGAATGGGTCCGTCCATTGCTCGCGTTTTCCGGAGCGCTGGCGGCGACTTTTGCAGTCTATCGACTGGCACGCGGACGCGCCGGAGCGACGCCGGAACGTTTGATACTTGCAGGCGTGATTGTCACGACATTTCTCTCGTCAGTGATCGTTTTTGTGACCACGCTGATGGATGCGACAAGAATTCGCTCTTTCACTTTCTGGTTGCTTGGCGATCTTTCGGGAACAAGCAAAACGCTGCTCCCGGTTGCAATCACGGTCACGATCCTCGGCGCGCTCGTGCTCACGCTCCATGCGCGCTCGTTAAATTTGCTGATGCTTGGTGAGCGTGACGCATTCGATCTCGGCGTCGAAGTGGGACGTGTGCGAGTTGTGGTATTTCTCGTCGCGAGTTTGCTCGTGGGAAGTTCGGTCGCGGCGAGTGGATCGGTCGGCTATGTGGGATTAGTCGTTCCACATCTCGCGCGGCTGTCACTCGGCAGCGACAACCGCATCAGCATTCCTGCGGCTGCACTTGGAGGAGCGCTCTTTGTGATCGTTGCCGACGCAGTTGCGCGGACGATCATCGCTCCGAGGGAATTACCTGTCGGAGCAATAACGGCCCTAATCGGCGCACCGCTATTTATTTACTTGTTGAAGAGAGTGTGAATCCTTTGCTCGAAGCTCGTGATCTGAGTGTCGCGTACGACCATCGCACCGCGGTGGCTGATCTGACGCTGTCGTTAAAGGCAGGTGAGATCACTGCGATCATTGGTCCCAATGGCGCTGGTAAGTCCACGCTTCTTCGCGCGCTCAATGGACAAATTCGCAAATCGTCAGGGGTCATTATGCTTGACGGCCAGCCACTCGAGCGTCTCAATCGCCGAGGCATCTCCCGCCGCATCGCTGTAGTCGCTCAGGAAGCAGAGCTTCGTTTTCCAGTCACGGTGCTCGAATTTGTGCTCGGCGGCCGTTTTGCCTGGGCCACTCACGGTGGTTGGGGTTGGGAAACAGAACGCGATCTTCAGGTCGCCACTTCGGTGCTGAAGGATACTGAGCTGAGAGATTTGAGCGCGCGACTGATGAACGAACTATCAGGCGGTGAACGGCAACGAGCACTCATGGCCCGTGCTCTCGCAACTGAAGCGCCGATTCTCCTGCTCGACGAACCAACAGCGAATCTCGATCTTTCGCATCAGGGCACGTTGTTGACTTTAGTCAGGAAGCGTTGCGACCAACATCAAGCTGCGGCTCTTGTAGTGACTCACGACATCAATCTCGCAGCGCAGTTTGCCGACAACATTACGTTGATGAAACAGGGAAGGGCAGTTCACTCGGGCACGCCGCAAGAAGTCTTAAGACCGGAGATACTTCAGGAGGTTTTTGAAGTGATAGTTCTGGTAGACGCCCATCCGATAACGGGTGGACCTCGCGTCACACCAATCATGTGAGCTGGCTCAGGTTGCAAGGGTTTGGAGATCGAGGACGCAAGTGCGCCACTTACCAGAACTCTCCCTTGCAACCTGAAAACGAGACCTAATCGATCTTTTTGGTAAACAGTCCGCCGGCCAGAAAGACGATGCCGAGCAAAACGTGAATGCCGTGGTCGGACGTGCCGAGGTGGAGGATTCCCGCCACATTCCACATGCGGTCCTCGCCGACTCCGAGTGCCAATCCCAGAATGCCAAGCGCGAGATAGACCACGCCGAAGACAAGTGCAAAAGTCTTTGCTCCGGACATCGTTCCCGCAAACCCAAAATAAAGGGCCACGATGCCCGAGACGATGTGAACCAGATTATGTGCTGGCGTCAGATGAGCCCCGAGCAGATTCGGTGCGGCAAATCCGACCACACCCACCAATAGAAATACCACTCCCAAAACTTTGCAAACCGTCTTTGCCATTCTCACTCGCTCCTCTGTGAAAGAGTTTGGAACCGAGCGGCGCTACGCCAAGCTGAACTGGCGACCGCGTTTCAATGACCCTGCTGTAGTTTTGATTTGGTGCGCCGCATGTATACCAGAGAGAGCCGCCAGTTGCAAAGAATTTTACATTGCGGATTCATGGATAAACTGTGATGGGCCGTGTCGATCCGTGTAATCTGCCGCTTTTCCCGTATACTATCCGGCAAAGCTTTAAGAAATACGAGGTTTGAGCCATGGGTGTAAGAAGAATTCTCTTTGCAGCGCTGTTTCTGTCTTTAACTGTCACTGTGGTTAACGCGTACACGGTCGTGATGCGTGACGGTCGCCGTGTCGAAATTCCCAACGAGTTTACCGTCACAAACTCAACGCTCACATACGATGTGGGTAATGGCATGCAGATAACGATCCAACTCAACACGGTCGATATCGCTGCAACTGAACGGGCCAATGGCGCTTCGCATGGATCATTGTTGCGGAAAGGGGCTGCAGCAAATGTTCCTGTCGAGAGCGCTCCACAAACTCGTGTGACTAACACGATCACGAATGCGGATCTCGAGAAATTCCGGCAGGCGCGTGTCGACAATGAAAACCGCCGCAGGGAACTGGGCCTCCCGTCGTTGGAAGAACGACAACAGGAGGTCGCGGCGATTGAAGATCGGACCGTCGAACAAGTACGTAGCATGCGTGCGCAGGAGGAAGCTTATTGGCGCAGCCGCGCGGAAGCATTGCGCGCTCAGGCAGCGGCCAACGAAGCGCAATTCGGGTCGATGCGCCGGAGTGCGAACGATGTACAGTTTGTCGATTCGTTCGGTAGTTTCTTTCCGTTTGACGGTATCGGTTTTGGAGTAACGGGTGGCAGATTCAACCGGTTCGGACGATTTCAGTCTTCGCCGTTTGACGGGTTTTTAGCAACGCCGATAACTCCTTTTCCAAGATTTCAGTCAAACCCGCGACCGTTGGTGTTCCAGCCGCGTGGCGTACGTAACAATCCCCGACCCCATGCCCGACGCGGATCACGTAGATGACCTGGGAAACAGTTATTGGGCTTGAAATACACGCTCAACTGAGCACGGAATCGAAGATCTTTTGCGGGTGCGCGACGCGTTTCGGTGATGAGCCGAACGCGAACACGTGCCCGACTTGTCTTGGTTTGCCTGGTGCGCTTCCGGTTTTGAATGGTCGCGTTGTCGAACTCGGCGCGCGCGCGGCCCTCGCGCTTGGATTACAGATCAATCAGCAGTCGATCTTCGCGCGCAAAAACTACTTCTATCCCGATTTACCCAAGGGCTACCAAATCTCTCAATACGATCAGCCCTTCTCCGCCAACGGCGAACTCGAGATCATGACTGCCGAGCGCGACGAAGCAGGTCATCCACTCGAATGGCGTCCGAAGAAGATTAGGATCACTCGTCTTCATCTTGAAGAGGACGCCGGCAAGAACGTGCACGAGGGACTTCCCGACGTCGATCGTTATTCCTATATCGATTTGAATCGCGCTGGTGTTCCGCTTGCTGAGATCGTCACTGAGCCTGACTTTCGTTCGTCGTGGGAAGCGTACGATTACGTCAACCACGTGCGCCGTTCATTGCAATGGGTTGGCGCGTCCGAAGCCGACATGGAGAAGGGCAATCTGCGTTGCGAGGCGAACGTTTCAGTGAGACGAGTTGGTGAGGAGAAGTTTGGTACTAAGGTAGAGTTGAAGAATCTGAACTCTGTTCGGTTCATGCAACGAGCGATCGAGTTTGAAGTTGCGAGGCATATCAAGGTTCTCGAATCGGGTGGGAAGCTGAGTCAGGAAACACGGCTTTGGGATGACCGTGCACTGGAGACACGTGTGATGCGTTCGAAAGAAGAGGCGCATGACTATCGTTACTTTCCGGAACCGGATCTTCAGCCGTTGATCGTGTCGGAGCAGTTTATCGAGGACGTTCGACGATCGATGCCGGAGTTGCCTGAGAACCGTCGCAAGCGCTTTGGTGAGCAATACGGTTTGAGTTATGCGGATGCTTCGCAGCTCGTTTCGGATCGAGAGCTCGCGGATTATTACGAAGCCGCGGCAGAGGCGTCCGGGAATGCGCGCGCTACTGCAAACTGGATTAGGACGGAGTTGTTACGCGAACTCGAAGCTGGCGCGATCTCGGCGGCGGCATCGCCTGTTTCGCCAAAGGAGTTAGGCGCCCTGGTGCGTTTGATCGATGAGGCGAAGATTAGTGGTAAGCAAGGTAAAGATGTTCTCGTTGAGATGTTCAAGACTGGAAAGTCCGCGCAAACGATCATCGAAGAAAAGGGAATGGTCCAGGTTAGTGATACTGGCGAGATCGATGCGTTGATCGATGACGTAATTGCTGCGAATCCGGATCAGGTTGCGAACTATCGATCGGGGAAAGAGGCGTTGTTGGGGTTCTTCGTTGGTCAGGTGATTAAGGCGTCGAGGGGTAAAGCGAATCCGAAGGTTGTGAATGAACGCCTGCGCGCCAAGCTCCAAGGTTAATCCTGTCTAAATAAACAGTCATGGCTATCGATCTCTCAAAGAAAACAGCGATTGTTACCGGCGGAACAAAAGGTATCGGTCGCGCTATCGCCGAGTCGCTTGTAGACGCGGGCGCAAGTGTCGCGATCACTGCGCGTCACCAGGACGAGATCACGAAAGCAGTATCTCAAATAAACAGGCGAAGGCAGGGTACGGCAAAGGGCTTTGTTTGCGATGTACGCGATTACAACCAGGTCAAGTCTCTGTTCGCCGATGTCGGCGCCGTCGATATCCTCATCAACAATGCGGGTGTAGGAATCTTTGCGACAGTCGAGTCGATGAGTGTCGAGGACTTTCGCACTGTTCTCGAAACCAATGTCTTCGGTGTCTTTTACTGTTGCCACGAGGCGATTCCGCTGATGAAGCAACGTGGTGGCGGTCATATCATCAACATCTCCTCGCTTGCGGGCGCGAATGCGCATCCGCAGATGGCTGCGTACAACGCTTCGAAGTTTGGCCTGAACGGTTTCAGCGAAGCGTTGATGCAGGAGGTTCGACACGACGGCATCAAAGTAAGTTACATTATGCCGGGATCCGTCAATACTGAGTTTGGCGGTGATGAGACGAGCGATCAAAAGAGCTGGCAATTGCAACCAAACGATATCGCACAAGTCGTGATGGATTTACTGCAATACCCTGAGCGCACGCTCCCCAGTCGCGTAGAGATTAGACCGAGTCGCCCACCAAAAAGATGAACACATTCATTGTCCTCTTTCTCCTTCTGAGCACTGCTTTCGTTTCACAATCGCCACCGGAATCACCGGAGCTCAAGGAAGCGGCCGATCTGACTAACGCGGCCGTAAAACTTTTCAACGAACAAAAGCCCGATGCGGCGCTGAAAAATGTTAAACGTGCGTTGGAAATCAGAGAACGGTTGTTGCCGCGTACCGATCCGCGTGTCGCTGAATCACTGGGCCAGGCCGGCAATCTATACCTCATTACACGCGACTACGATAAAGCTAGAAAGATCTTTGAACGGTTGCTGTTGATCCAGGAAGAGCGATTCGGTCCTGAACACCTTCAAGTTGCTGATACGGTGTATGCAATGGGCCAGTCGTACCGCCTTCTCCGCAAGTATGATCTTGCTTTGAATGCTTACAAGCGTAGCCTAATGATTTATGGGCGTGAATCAGGTGTAAAGGGGCCTGCATTCGAACGCGCGAGCATTGGTATGCGATGTCTCGGGTTCGAGAACAAAAATGTCGATAGCAGGAAGGAACTCGAAGCAATTCAGAAACAGTTTGCGTCGCCAGGAGATTCACCGCCATCACTGGATATTCTCAACGGCAAAGCACTTACTTTGCCGAGACCTGAATACCCGATGGGCGTCCTCGGTCCCCGCGCATCCGGAACTGTATACGTGTTTGTGGAAGTGGATGAACAGGGAAACGTGTCGAGTGTGAGAGACGTCTGTCAGGGACCGCCGGACCTTACCGCCGCGACGATGAAAGCTGTGCGAAAAGCCCGCTTTTCCCCAACCCTAATATCTGGTCAGCCCGTCAAGGTAACGGGATTCGTTCAATACAATTTCGTTGTTCAACCAAACAGATTACCCTGACATGCGTGCTGTACTTCAAAGGGTGACGCGTGCCAGCGTCAGGATCGATGGCGAAATCGTTGGCGAGATCGAAACCGGTCTCGTCGTTTTGTTGGGTATCGCCCGCGACGACACAAAAGAAGACGCTGATTATCTCGTTCCCAAGATCGCTGCACTGCGAATATTTGATGACGCTGACGGCAAGATGAACTTGTCAGTTAAGGATGTAGATGGCGGTCTTTTGATCGTCTCGCAGTTCACCTTGTACGGCGATGTTCGACGCGGTCTACGACCTTCATGGAGCGATGCTGCCGCTCCCGAGATCGCAGAACCTTTGTATGACTATTTTGTTGAGAGCAGTCGCAAGCTGCTCCCGCGAGTGGAAACTGGCAGCTTCCGCAAGATGATGCTGGTAGAACTGGTCAATGATGGTCCGGTGACAATACTGCTCGACAGCCGCAAACAGTTTTAGATCGAGTTCTCCGAAGCTTTTGAATTCTCGTCGAGCTCATATCTTTCGCGATCCCGCTTTTCGATCTTGTCGATGAACTCCAGCTCCTCGTTGTCTTCATAGCTAACGCCGATCGCCGACGCGTTTTCCTCGACCAGCGACTGATCCGGTGTCGGATTATCACCTGCGACTGTCTCTGATCCGCTCTCGTTCACGTCTTCCCAGTTTGCATCAAGGTCGCCACCGGCATCGCGTGGCGAAGCGGCGGTATTGTTGCGCAATCGATGGGCGAGGTGCTCTGGATCTTTCGGCGCGCGCGCGATTTCCTGCTCCATAAACTCTTCGATCTCAGGGTCGGGCACGTAATTGGGATCGTTTGCCAAATACTCGAAATCGTCGCCGCGTTTCTTAGCCATACAGGTCTCCTTACCTTGTTCTCAGTTTGTAAAGACTATAACCGCAAACGGATCTCACGCAAAGACGCAAAGCTGCAAAGTAATTCATACATTTTCTTTGCAGCTTTGCGTCTTTGCGCGACATCTACCGCTCCGGTTGACGTTAGTTTGACCAAACTTTACACTGCAATTTGAACCACAACACCCTGCAAAACATAACTTTTCAGGAAAGAGTTTGAGCACCACTATGCCAGAAAGCCTGTTTGAGTCTTTGCAAACCTTCTCTTCCGATTCCGGCCCGATTGGACAGTTTTATTCACTCCCACAACTTGAAAAGAACGGCGTCGGTCCCATTTCGCGATTGCCACACAGTTTGCGTGTCGTTCTCGAATCCGTCCTGCGAAATTACGACGGCGAAAAGATCACCGAAGAAGACGTCCGCGATCTCGCTAGTTGGCAACCAAACGGTAAACGCGTCGAGGAAATTCCGTTTGTTGTCGCGCGCGTGTTGCTTCAGGACTTCACTGGCGTTCCGCTGCTTGTCGATCTCGCTGCGATGCGTTCCGCGTGTGCGCGTTTGGGAAAAAACACCGGGCTGATCGAACCGCTCGTGCCGGTTGATTTAGTTATAGACCACTCGGTCCAGGTCGACTTCTCGAGCACGCGCGATGCGTTTGAAAAGAACATGGAGATGGAGTTCAGACGCAATCGCTCGCGTTACCAGTTTCTGAAGTGGGGCACGCAGGCTTTTGACGGGTTTCAGGTGATCCCGCCGGGCATCGGTATCTGTCACCAGGTGAATCTGGAATATCTTGCGAAGAACGTTTGGGAAAAAAGTGTTTACTTCCCCGATTCGCTTGTTGGCACAGATTCACACACGACGATGGTCAATGGACTTGGAGTAGTTGGTTGGGGCGTCGGCGGTATTGAAGCCGAGGCCGCGATGTTGGGCCAACCAGTTTATTTCTTAACTCCGGATGTTGTTGGTGTTCACCTGAGCGGTAGTCTGCGTGAAGGCGTGACGGCAACAGATTTGGTTCTACGTGTCACGGAGATGATGCGTAAAGCGAAGGTCGTTGGAAAGTTTGTAGAGTTTCACGGGGAAGGCGCCGCGAGTTTGTCAGTAACTGATCGCGCCACAATCGCAAACATGGCTCCGGAGTACGGCGCCACGATGGGGTTCTTCCCGGTTGATGAGGAAACCTGCACGTACCTGCTCGCCACCGGTCGTTCGAAAGAGCACGTCGACGTTGTTAGGAGTTACTACAAAGCGCAGGGAATGTTTGGTATACCGCGTAAAGACGAGTGTGATTACAGCGTCGTACTCGACCTGGATCTCGCGTCGATTGTTCCCAGTGTCGCTGGTCCAAAACGGCCACAGGATCGTATCGAACTGACAGCGCTCAAGACACAATTCAACGAACTGATGGTGAGGCCAGTCGCTCAGGGAGGCTACGGTAAAACGGATGACGAGCTTTGGACGCGTTATCACGTCAAGATCGGTGCTGACCGGCAACGGGTGGTTGCGGGCGGCGGTGAGCAGCGATCCGAAAGCGTGCCTGCCGTTGCCGGTAATCATCAGACAACTGCAAACACCAACGTCTGGACGGAAACGGAAATGGTCAACAACCGTCCGACTCCGGACATCGTCGCTGAGATTCCCGAAGACGAGTTTCCGACTGGCGATGAGCTTGTGGGCCATGGTGACGTGCTGATTGCTGCGATTACTTCGTGCACTAACACATCGAACCCGAGCGTAATGCTTGCCGCCGGATTGCTTGCGAAGAAGGCGGTTGAAAAGGGATTGACTGTCAGTCCAAAAGTCAAAAATTCTCTTGCGCCGGGATCACGAGTTGTCACCGAGTATCTCGAACGCACCGGTCTTCAGCAGTATCTGAACGAACTGGGCTTCAATCTTGTCGGTTATGGATGTACGACATGTATCGGGAACTCCGGGCCACTCGATCCGGCCATCGAGCAGATCGTAAATGAACGCGACGTGGTGGCCGCCTCGGTTCTGTCCGGTAATCGAAACTTCGAGGCCCGCGTACATCAAAGCATCAGAGCAAACTTCCTGATGAGCCCGCCGCTCGTAGTCGCGTTTGCAATCGCTGGACGTATAGATATCGACATGTCGACAGATCCTGTTGGCCAGGACGAGTTCGGCGAGGATGTTTACCTGCGCGATATCTGGCCCACGATGCAAGAAATCAACGAGCTGATGCGCGCAGCGTTTGATCCGGCGACTTATCAAAAGCTCTACAGTAACTTTGCTGAACATAACCCGCTTTGGAACGACATTCCGACGAGCACGGGTAATGTTTATCAATGGGAGCGGGAATCGACCTACATTCGCGAACCTCCGTACTTCGACGATTTTCACAGCACGACTTTGCCTGTCACTGATGTCAAAGGCGCGAGACCGCTCGCGATTTTTGGTGATTCAGTGACAACGGATCACATCAGTCCGGCCGGCGCAATCAAGGCTTCGTCTCCGGCGGGCTTGTATTTGCAGGAACGCGGTGTCGACATCAAGGACTTCAATAGTTATGGCGCGAGACGCGGCAATCATGAAGTTATGGTGCGCGGCACGTTTGCAAACGTGCGCATCAAGAACCTGATGGTGCCGGGAGTTGAAGGTGGCGTGACGATTCATCACCCCGAAGGCGATCGCATGAGCATCTACGACGCCGCGATGCGTTATCAGTCTGAAGGAATGCCGCTTGTGATTGTTGCCGGTCAGGAATACGGAACAGGAAGTTCGCGCGATTGGGCGGCAAAAGGAACAAGGCTGCTTGGTGTCAAAGCCGTAATCGCGCAGAGCTTCGAACGAATTCACCGCAGCAATCTGGTGGGAATGGGTGTGCTGCCGTGTCAGTTCAAAGACGACACGAGCGCTGCTTCATTGAATCTCGATGGTAGTGAGACATTTGATGTGCTCGGCATTGAGACGGGGATCGAGCCGCGACAGGATGTGACGCTCGTTATTCATCGTGCAGATGGAACGAGCGAGGAGATACCGATCACTTTGAGGATCGACACTCCGATCGAAGTTGATTATTACCGTCATGGTGGGATTTTGCCGTACGTGTTGCGGCAGTTGCTTTCCGGTACGACGGAGTTTTAGCCACGGATTGATTACAGATAGGAGATTTATGTCGTCTGCAGAATTAGCACCAAAGAAGTATCAGTTGTTCATCGATGGGCAATGGGTCGACTCAGAGTCGGGAAAGACTTTCAAAACGCCGAATCCGGCAACGGGCGATACCCTCGCCGAAGTTGCCGAAGGTGACAAAGCTGACATCGATAAAGCAGTCGCAGCCGCGCGAAAGGCTTTCGAAGGCAAGTGGTCCAAGATCAGCGCACGCGATCGCGGCCGGATGCTTTACAAGCTCTCACAGTTGATCGAAGAGAATGCTAATGACCTCGCTGCGCTTGAAACCGCCGACAATGGCAAGCCGATCAAAGAATCTATGTACGTCGATTTGCCGCAGGTGGTCGAGAACTTCGAGTACTTCGCGGGTTGGTCCACGAAGATTGAAGGCGAAACGATTCCCGTGCCCGGCAAGATGTTCAACTACACGTTGCGCGAGCCGATCGGCGTTTGTGGCCAGATCATTCCCTGGAACTTCCCACTTTTGATGGCAGCGTGGAAACTGGCGCCCGCGCTCGCAGCCGGCAACACGATCGTGCTCAAACCTGCCGAGCAAACTCCCGTCGGTGCAATGGAGCTCGCGAAGTTGATCCAGGAAGCGGGTTTCCCGGAAGGTGTCGTCAACATTGTTCCCGGTTATGGTGAAACTGCCGGCGCCGCACTCGCTGCACATCCGGGCATCGACAAAGTCGCCTTCACCGGTTCAACGGAAGTTGGGAAGCTGATTGCAAAATCAGCGGCAGACAATCTGACCAAAGTCTCGCTCGAGTTGGGGGGCAAAGCGCCGAACATCGTTTTTGCTGACTCCGATTTGGATCAGGCCGTGGCAGGCGCGATGATGGGGATCTTTTACAACCAGGGCCAGGTCTGTTGTGCGGGTTCTCGTCTATTTGTCGAGGAGTCAGTCAAGGATCAGTTTCTCGACAAGTTTTCTGACAAGGCGAGCAAGATTGCCGTTGGTAATCCGATGGATAAAACCACTCAAATGGGACCGCAGGTTTCGGAAGAACAACTGAACCGCATCAAGGGATATGTCGACATCGCCCGTGAAGAAGGTGCGACTGTTGTGACCGGTGGTCAGTCGCCGCAACTCGACGAGCAGTTCCAGAAAGGTTACTTCTTCAGTCCGACGATCTTTTCGGAAGTTAACAACAGCATGCGCGTGGCGCAGGAAGAGATCTTTGGTCCGGTTGTGTCGGTGATCAGTTTCAAAGACGAAGACGATCTGATCAAACAGGCAAACGACACGATCTATGGTCTCTCGGCGGGAATTTGGACCAGAGACATCACGCGTGCACACCGCTTCGCGAAAGAGATCAAAGCCGGAGTCATTTGGATCAATACATTCAACATGTTCAATGCAGCGTCTCCCTTTGGTGGTTATAAACAATCGGGATACGGACGAGAGATGGGACGCCACGCGCTCGATCTCTACACGCAGGTTAAGAGCGTTTGGGTGGACCTGTCGGGCCGGCCAATCGGCTGGTTTGGAAAGTGATGCTATTATCTTTACCTCTCCCGAGATGAAGCAAACATTAAAGGAGAAACCATGCTGGTATCGAAAAAGATCGCGGCTTTCGTTGTTCTGATCGCTGCGACACTGCTATTCACGGCCTGCCCCAGCCAAACAAATATCGCGAAGATCAATGCCAATCCCGATCGCTATCGCGGGAAAGAGGTTGGGATTGCAGGCCGGGTGACGGACAGTTATGGCGCGCTGGGTGTCGGTGCATACGAGATCGACGACGGTACGGGAAAGATGTGGGTCGCAACTAAAACTGGACTGCCGTCACGTGGCGCCCGCGTCGGTGCGAAAGGGTACGTGCGCAACGGCTTCAGTTTCAACGGGCGCAGCTATGGCACCATAATCGAAGAGACCGATCGTCGCTCGAGATGATTTGTGGCTAAAGAAACCGAACGCCAGATCGTTCAGCAGCTTGATCGGGAATTCGCCGCGCTGATCGACGGTCTGAAAGATCTGGTGCAGTCGGTGCCAACAGAACTTTTGTATCGACATCCGCCGGCTGTCAGCATCGGTGAGACTATCCTCCGCAGTGCGGCGCTCGTGGAACAAACCTGCGGAGGACTCACCTCGAATCTTTGGGACGATCCCTTCGAGTGGACGTTACCCGAAACTCTTTCTAATCCTGATCGTATCGTCGAGTACCTGTCGGAAGTTGATCTTGCCCGGCAGCGTGCATTCAGCTCGATCCAGGATGACAGTGCGTTAACCAAGTTAATTTCAGACCCATCCGGCGAGCGACTGCTCATAAGTTTATTACTGGAGACGTTGGTCAGAGCTGCTGAACATAAAGGTCGAGCCTCGGCAATCTGGTTGAATTTGAAACGTTAATCCAAAACGCCGAAGGCGTTCGCTAATTTCAGCCCAGGGTTGGAGCGGAGCGACAACCCTGGGGAATGCCAAATAAAAAAAGCGATGATACCCTGTAAGGGTTCGCCAACTGCCGAACCCTTACAGGGTTAAAAGCAAAATTTATGTTACGTAACCCAGGGTTCTCGCTGCGCTTCGAACCCTGGGCTGAAATTAGCGAACGCCTTCGGCGTTTTGGCGATTTAAAATGCTTTCCAGTGAAGGCGCTCCTCGGTTTATTATCTAGCTCGACCTAACAGCCCGTTGGCGAGGAACAATCCCCATGTTTTGTCCGCAATGCGGTCAGCAACAAGTTACTGGAGTCATCCGCTTCTGTTCTCGTTGCGGTTTCCCCCTTGATGGTGTCATCCAGTTATTGAGTAATGGCGGCGCGCTGCCGGCCTACCGCTCTGCCGACGAGCCCGTTGAGATTTCTCCACGTCGCAAGGGAGTCAAACAGGGAATGTTGTTGTTTCTGATAGGCGTGGTGCTTGTTCCCATACTCGGAACGTTTGCGAGTTTTTCGAGCGCTTCGTTCCCGCAAATACTCACGATATTGGCGGCAATCATGTGTTTCGTCGGTGGTCCACTAAGAATGTTTTATGCGGGTGTGTTTGAGGAAGGTGCGCCGAAGCAGTTCCGTCCGTTTGTTCCACCCATGCAGATGCCTGTGCAGCAACAGTTCATGGCGCCAGTACAGAGTCCCGCGTTACCACCGCCACCTGCACGCCAGCCACCCAGTTGGCGCACGCGCCCGACTACGGCCGAGTTAGCAAATCCGCCGAGCGTCACCGAGAACACGACTCGCTTGCTGGACAAAGAAGATCGCACCGATCGCTAGTTTTACAATCAGGTACATCTCTGCAGTGCCGGTTTCGTTAGCCGAACGACTGAAGGATTTGATTCGACGTGAAGGCGCCATCAGTTTTCACGATTGGATGAAGGCGGCGCTGTACGATCCCGTTGGTGGTTACTATCAGCGAGCGGATCGCCCACGCTGGGGTAGGGAAGGCGACTATCGTACGAGCCCGGAGCGCAGCGAACTGTTTGCCGCGACGTTTGCGCATTATTTCGCCGCGTTGATAGACGAGGATTTGACGATCGTTGAATGTGGAGCAGGCGATGGCAGCTTTGCGGCTGGCGTACTGACAACGCTGAGAGACCAGGCTTCATCGATCTTTGCTGATACGCGATACATCGTTTGCGACGTGAGTGATGACGCGCGCGGTCGTGCACAGGAACGACTGGGTGAGTTTTCTGAACAGGTTGAGTTCTATTCCGATCTGGTTTCCGTTAAGCGTGGGATCTATTTTGCAAATGAGTTGCTCGATGCGTTTCCGGTCCATCGCATTTTGAAAACAGAAGACGGGTTGTCGGAGTTTTACGTCGCTGTTGATACGAATGGCGACTTTCGCTGGACCACTGGTCCGCTTTCCACGCCACGATTGGCTGAATTCTGCAATGCTCATTCGCTTGAACTTGCAAATGGCCAGATCATCGAGATCAATCTCGCGATGGACGATTGGTTCGCTCAGGTCGCAACCATGCTTGACCAGGGCTTCGTTATTACAGTCGATTACGGCGCCGAAGCCGCAGAGCTTTACGATCCGATTCAACGCCCTGAAGGAACGTTACGCGGATTCTCTCGACACGGTTTCGTTGATGATCTGTTAGCGGACCCGGGTGAGTATGACCTAACCACCACCGTCAACTGGACACAGGTTAAAACTTCAGGCGAGAAGTCGGGATTCGAAACAATTGAGTTCGCTTCACAGGACAAGTTTTTACTCAACGCGGGGTTGCTGGATCAATTGGAGTATCGACTCAGTAGAGCCGAAACTGAAGCCGAGAAGACTGCGCTGACGATCGGCGCCCGCGAAATGATCCTTCCCGGCGGCATGGCATCGAGTTTTCAGGTTCTGGTGCAGAAACGGAGTTAACGGATGTCGCGAAATTTTGAGTTGATTGACGTGTCACACAGTGTCGAGAACGGAATGATCACTTACAAAGGTCTTCCCGCGCCGGTGATTAGCGACTATCTCAGTCGCGCAGATTCCGCAACTCGTTATGCCCCTGGAACGGAGTTTCACATCGGCAAGATCGAGATGGTCGCCAACACGGGCACGTATCTCGACAGTCCTTTTCACCGCTATGCGCGTGGAAAAGATTTGGCCCACCTCGATCTGTATTCGCTCGCAAATCTTGACGGCGTTGTCGTGCGGTGCAAAGAGCGCCAGGATCCGGCGATCACGGAGGAGTGTTTTGCTCAGATCGATGTTCGAGACAAGGCAGTGTTGATTCACACGGGATGGGATCTGTATTGGCGCACGGAAGAATACTCAAACGGCAATCACCCTTTTCTTACTGAAGATGCAGCGAAGTACCTGGCAACGCACGGTGCGACTCTCGTCGGGATCGATTCCTTCAACATCGATGCCACGCGCGATGGTAATCGACCGGCGCATTCGGTGCTTTTGGGGCATGATATTCCGATTGTCGAGCATCTCTGCGGGCTTGGAGATTTGCCGGATAGTGGATTCAAGTTCTTTGCCGTGCCGGTTAAGGTGCGACTGTTTGGAACGTTTCCGGTTCGTGCGTTCGGCATTGTGGCCGCGGATTACGCGGATTAATTTACGGATTTGTTTGGAGGCTCCCGATGCAACGATGGTTTTGCGCGATCGTCCTTTCGGTGTTTAGTGCGTCAGTTTCTTTCGCTCAAGCGCGTCCGTACTTTACTGAGCCGTCACTCTCACCTGATCGAAAAGAGATCGCTTTCGTCTCGGGAGGCGACATTTGGACCGTGCCTGCAACGGGCGGCATTGCGTCGTTGCTTGTGTCGCATACAGCTAACGAAGCGCGTCCACTTTATTCACCTGATGGGCGGTATCTGGCATTCATCTCATCGCGCACTGGGAGTGGGGATATTTATCTTTTGACTCTCGCAACAGGCGATCTGAAGCGACTGACGTTCGACGATGGATTCGATCAGCTTGATGGTTGGTCACGCGACGGACGCTGGATTTACTTTTCGTCGACGAGCCGCGACATCGGCGGGCTCAACGATCTATATCGCGTCAGCGTGAACGGCGGCACACCGATGACAGTGAGTGCCGACCGTTACACAAACGAGTTTTTCTGTGCCCCCTCGCCTGACGGAAAGACACTCGCTTTTTCTGCGCGCGGTATCGCTTCAGGTCAGTGGTGGCGGAAGGGTCACAGCCACATCGACGAATCCGAAATCTGGTTGCTGCGATCCTTTGAAGAGGGCGCGGGAACTTACGAGCGAGTCACGGCGGCCGGCGGTGCGAAAGAGATGTGGCCGATGTGGAGTGCTGATGGTGGAAAGCTATTTTACGTTTCGGATCGCTCAGATTCCGGTAACAAAAATGGTGCGCAAAACGTTTGGACCGCAACGCCGGGGCGCCCCGATGCTCGCCGCCTCTCAAACTTCACTGATGGCCGTGTGTTATGGCCCAGTGCCTCTTACGACGGTCGCGAGATCGTGTTTGAGCACAACTTTGCGATCTGGAAACTCGACACCGAGAGCGGCAAGGCTTCGGAAGTTGCAATTACGCGTCGCGGAGCTTCGGCTGGACCAGGGTCCGAGCGCCAACGAATCACCGATCAAATCAGCGAGCTACAGTTATCGCCTGACGGCAAGAAGGTCGCTTTCGTAGTGCGTGGTGAAGTGTTTGCTGCGTCGGCGACGGATGGTGGTGATGCAGCGCGTGTTTCGAACAGTACGGCAGAGGAGTACCAGGTCGCCTGGTCGCCTGACAGTCGGCGACTAGTCTACGTGTCGGATCGAGACGGTATTCCGCACCTGTTCTTATACGATTTCAATACGAACGCAGAGACGCAACTCACACGAGATGCTTCCGACGATTCGACACCGCGCTTTTCACCCGACGGCAAGCTCCTCGCGTTTATACGAGGCGCGAAAGAGCTCCGTGTTATGGACGTCGGCGCGAAGACTGAGCGGGTCGTGAAGACTGCGATTTTCGAGCGTCCGCCAATCATTTCGGATCGTCCGTTTGCGTGGTCTCCGGATGGAAAATGGCTCGCGTTTGTTCCGGTTGGCGAGAATCAGTTCAAGAACGTAAATGTGGTCGCAGTTGATGGCGGTTCAAGTGGACCAGCGAGTTACCTCGCGAATGTTTTTAGTAACTCGGTTTCGTGGAGCCCGGATGGCGCCTACGTCTTGTTTGATTCAGGCCAGCGAACGGAGAGTACGCAACTGGCCCGTATCGATCTTGTGCCGCGCACGCCGCGTTTTCGTGAAGATCAGTTTCGCGATCTGTTTCGCGAAGAGACGCCGAGAAATCGCCCTGAGCAGCGCCCGACTGAAACACCTGCGCCTTCGCCAGCCCCCTCTGCGTCACCAGCAGATGAGAAACGACCTGCAAGCAAACCAGTTCAGGTTGTCTTCGACGACATCCGCCGGCGTTTGAGCTTTGTGCCGGTCGGTTTGGACGTTAATTTTCAAACCATCAGCCCTGATGGAAAATGGGTTGCACTGATCGCAAATGCTGCAAATCAAGCGAATCTCTATCTCTATTCGCTCGACGAATTGTCACGCGAGCCCGCGGTGGCTAAGCAACTAACTTCGACGTCAGGCTCGAAGAGCTGGGCGCAATTCTCACCGGATAACAAAGAGATCTTTTATATCGAGAACGGTCGCATCGGCGTGGTCAATCTCGAAGGCCGAACGCGATCGCTCGCGGTCACAGCAGAGATGGATGTCGATTTCTCTCGTGAAAAGATGGAAGTGTTTCGGCAGGGCTGGTCCTACCTGCGCGACTTCTTCTACGACCCCGGATTTCACGGCGCGAATTGGGACGCGGTGCGCGCAGAGTACGAGCCCCTCATCGCAGGCTCGCGCACGCCTGACGAGATGCGACGATTGTTGCAGTTGATGGTGGGTGAATTGAATGCGTCGCACCTCGGTGCTGGGGCGCCGCCGGGTGGAAACGCGCCGATAACCGGTCGCATCGGTCTGCGGTTTGATCGGCGTGAGTATGAATCGAGTGGTCGTTTGCGCGTGACGGAAGTGATTGCCCTCAGTCCCGTCGCGATCGTTGGTGGAGTTAAGGCCGGTGATTATCTGGTAGCCGTTGATGGACGTGCCGTTGATCAATCAACAAATCTCGAAGAAGTGTTGAACTACAAAATCGCGCGCCGCGTTAGTTTGACTGTTTCTTCCACCGCGGATGGGGCGGTCAAGCGTGAAGTTGTAGTTCGTCCCGTAAACGCCGCGACCGAACGAGGATTACTTTACAGGCAGTGGGTTGAGAAGAATCGACAGTACGTGGCGAAGGCGAGTAATGGCCGGCTCGGATACGCGCACATGTTCGACATGTCTACGGCGTCGCTCAATCAGTTGCATATCGATCTCGATGCGGAGAACTATGGGAAAGACGGTGTTGTGATCGATCTACGCAACAACAGTGGCGGGTTTGTGAATGTCTATGCGATCGATGTTCTCGCGCGGCGTGGTTATCTCACGATGACCTTGCGCGGTCTGAGCGGCACGCCGGCACGGACGGTGCTGGGGCAACGTGCTCTTAATCGACCGACCATCCTGGTCACGAATCAGCACTCACTTTCGGACGCTGAGGATTTCACTGAAGGCTACCGCACCTTGCGGTTGGGCCAGGTCGTCGGAGAGCCGACCGCCGGCTGGATCATTTACACGTGGAATCAAGCGTTGATTGACGGCACAAACTTCCGTCTCCCGCGTATGAAAATCACAGCGAACGACGGAACTAACATGGAGCGCAACCCGCGTCCCGTCGACATCGAAGTGACACGCCCGATCGGGGAGACGCTCACGGATCGCGACTCGCAACTCGACGTGGCCGTCCGCGAATTGCTCAAACAGCTCGGCCCCTCGCGCTCGACCTCGCCCCGATGAACGTACTGTAGGGGCGGCCCTCCGTGGCCGCCCGTGGTTTTGATACGGGTTCAAGAATCGACAGCCTCGGATTTGGTGAACCCGATTCAAGC
>DATEIS010000445.1:0-3952 GCA_035278765.1 Pyrinomonadaceae bacterium
TCGCGGGAGCAACCTGCTCTAATTCCATTTGCCCGTGGAGAGCAATTGGTTCTCCGTAGCTCACTGATCACCCCCTGGGGCGGGAATCGGAGCAGTTAAAGATGTTTGCCCTTTCCCGGACAGGCTTCCCCTTAGACAACCTCCCCTGGCCTTTTGTTCCCGATGTTTGGAAAAAAATTTCATGCCAGTGTCTTAGATGCATTCAGTAGGGCTGATACTACGATTTGCCGCTTCTTGACAAGTTTTTACACGCGCCATTAGAGTGACTCTTTTTCCGCTAATCATACACCCAAGAGAACGCGGCCGACTATGTAGGCTTGCAAGAGGAAAACAAGTGGCAAAGTATAAGAAAAAACGTGCGCGTGAGCTCCAACATGACCGCTTTCGCGACACGACGATGAGCTTTCTCGACCGTCTGGGCAATCTGCTGGAGGGTCGCGGACGCGCGATTCTATATGGACTAGGCGGGCTTATTGTGGCCGGCCTGCTGATTATGTTCTTTGTTAAGTGGAATAACCGTAAAAATGACGAAGCGCGCCAAGCCCTCGGTCGGGCGATAGGTATCACAATAGCCGCTGTTACGCCCAGTCCGTTGCCGGGCAGCACCGAAGTCACGTTCTCCAGTGATAAGGAACGGGCTGAGAAAGCAATAGCCGAGTTTGAGAAAGTGGCGGCGAAATACGGCGAGCCCTACAAATCAGAGTCGCGCTACTTTATTGCTTCAAACCGTCTGGTCGTCGATCGCCAGAAGGGAATCAGTGAGCTGACAGAACTCGCCAACGGCAGTGGCGACGTAGCCGCACTCTCAAAATTCGCCCTCGGACAGGCAAACGAGAGTGACGGGAAACTAGACGACGCTGCACGTCTCTACAGCGAACTGGCGAGACTCAACAGCGCCACAGTAACCGCAGAAACTGCCAATCTTCGTCTCGCGAAAGTCTACGAGAAGCAGGGCAAGAAGAAAGAAGCTGTCGACCTGTTGTTCAATATCGTAGATGCAGCGCGAAAGGCAAAGGGAACTGACAATCAGCCTGTGCCGCAATCCGCTGCCGCTCGTGAGGCAGCAGAGGAACTCCAGAAACTAGACCCGGATCGTTACGCTCAACTTCCGCCCGAGATTCCGTCATTAGCCGGATGAAGGAAGCACAAAGCTTCACCTGACTCATTTGTGCTTCCATGGACAATCTTACCCATTCACTCGTCGGACTCACTGTAGCAAAGGCGGGTTTGGACAGATTGTCTCCGGGTGCGACGACCCTCTGCGTGCTCGCTGCCAATGCACCTGACGGCGACGTAATCATTCTCGCCTTTGGAGATCGTTGGGACTTCCTGCAACATCATCGCGGTATTACTCACGCCATCGTCGGTGTGATCGGTCTGGCCGTTCTATTACCGCTGATCTTCTACGCAGTTGACCGTCTCTCATCACGTATCCGAAACCAGGCACCACAAACAAAGCTCAAAGGGCTGTTCATTGCCTCGTTTATTGCGAGCGTGACACACCCGTTGTTGGATTGGACCAATAACTACGGAATCCGGTTCTTTTTGCCGTGGAGTCAGAAGTGGTCCTATGGTGATCTTGTCTTCATCGTTGATCCATTCCTCTGGCTGGTGCTTGGTGGTGCGGCGTTTCTACTGACAGCGAAGACAACGTTCTACAAGACTATCTGGGCCATCATCGCCGCGGGACTCACTTTCCTCATCATCGCGAGCCCGCGAAGCAGCGATTTGCCAAATCCGCGCCTCATTGCGCTTTTCTGGGTAGTGGCTGTAATTGCCTTGATTGTTCTTTTTGTGAAGGGCGCGAGAGAACGTTGGGGAAGCAGGATCGCATTTGTTGCAATCGCCGTCGCGCTTTGTTACTGGACGTTCCTGGGCTTCGCTCACTCAAGAGCGATCGGTCGTGGAAGCGAAGAGGCCGCGAAGATGGCGATAGCAAACGGCGAAACAGTCGCACGCCTGGCAGCGATGCCGAGGCTTGCTAATCCGTTTCGATGGGACTGCGTTTTCGAAACCGATCGAGCAATGTATCGATTTGAAGTTGGCCTGTTGGACGATAGCGCGACTGAAGCACCCGTGCGTTATCCGAAACCAACCGCAGAGTTGTTCAATACCGTTTCGCAGCAACGGCCTGGCCGCGTGTTTCTGGGCTTCGCGAGATTTCCCGTCATGCAACTTACCGATCCCGGTTGCACCACGCGCACCCTCGTTCAATTGGCTGACTTGCGTTACACTGAACCGGGCCGGTCGCGCGGCAGTTTTGCATTTGAGATGCCCATCGATTGTCCTCGCGAGCGTTAAAAAAAATGAACGAGACCAAAGAGCTTAACAGCCTGCCGGCACTCACGGAGGTGCAGGAAGAACGAGAGAGCGCTCGCCCGCAATCCACGATCGCCAGTGTACGAGTCTCGCCCGGACCTTATCTCGCTCTTGCCGGTGTCCTGTCATTTGCGGCCGCGCTCATGTTGCGCGCGAGCTACGATCTGACCGCAGTTATCATGGTCGCTGCTGCATGGCTGATTGTGCCGGTCTTTGCGCTTAGTGATCGAATCGCGTTTGACGGCGCTTTGCTGCGACGCCACGGGCCTCTCGCATCATTTCTCAATTTGGTTTTCGGCTATCGTAAGCAACTCGCAATCGACGATTTCGAAACCGTAGAAACGCAGGCCGTTCGTACGCTGCGTCGCGGCGGTCGTGTTCGCTATCGCTATCGAACACAGATCACGGGCAAGGGTAAGGAATTTGTCCTCGTCTCGGGCGGTAGCGGTTACCGGAAGCTGGTACGGGAACTATTTCCGCTGATCCACGAAAGCAAGTTAGACAATCGCAGCCGCGACTTACGCGACTACCTCAACGAGCCGCGTTTCCTCAATCGAAAAGCACAGTTATCGCAACTCGCTTCGTCAGATCTACTCGACGTTACGAAATCCGACTTCAAACTCGGTCGCAAGCTCAAACGAAATCCAACCACTCTAGAAACACCCGCGACGCCTGAAGATCTCGAAAGAGCACGTCTGCTTCGTCGACTCGGAAACGAACTACGAGTATCCGGGCGTCTGCGTGAAGCCGGTGAAGCATTTCGTCGCGCACTCAATGTAAAGCCGCACGGAGCATGGCTCATTTACGACTTCGCACGACTGTTGCGCTCTCAGGCGAGTGCGCAGTCAGATGCGCGTCTGTTGTCGCGTGCGCGAGCAGCTTTGCGCCTCGCGAGTATTCGCGCGAAGAACGACGTTGTTTTATTGCCGTTGATTGGCGAGAGTTTTCTCGAGTGCGGTGATGCAAATCACGCCCGCCGTGCACTACAACGAGTGGTTGATCTGGACAGCGGAAACTTCAAAGCCAGGATTGGCTTGGCCGACATCGCTCTGCGTGAAGGAAAGTTGGCCCACGTAATTCATCATTATCATGAAGCCGCGCGTGTAAGTTCCGAAACAGCGCTTGCGCGCTACGCTCGCAGTGAAGGCGAGTACTACATGCAGTTGAATAATGATGATGATTATCTGGTTGCGGAACTCCGGCGGATTAACTGGTTGCAAAGCGTCACTCGCATTCGTCGACTGGCGTTACGCGTGACGAATGCGAGTGTATTGCTTGCTCTTATTGGTGGACTGATCGATCCCGTTGCCGGGAGTTTAGGTTGGTCGGTTGCCTCGTCCGCTTTGATCATCTGGTTGCTGACATTAGCCGGTACGAAGATGCTCCTCACGCGATCCAAACCTGCTACATAAACCACAGATTACACAGATTATTGTTTCTTTCGTTTTGATGCCGGTTTCTTGGATGCTGGCGTGATCGTCCGTGCCTGCTGCTCAGACGCTGACGCCACTGCATACGCCGCGACAGGCTCGGGATTGAGCAATGCATCCCATCGATAACGCGGTCGCTCACGACCCTCAGCAAGTCGCTTGAAGACAAGATCGACAACCGCATTCACGATCCAGTTGTGATA
>DATEIS010000446.1:0-3581 GCA_035278765.1 Pyrinomonadaceae bacterium
TATACAAACCACGGGCGGCCACGGAGGGCCGCCCCTACAGTACGTTCCAACTACACCAGTACCAGTTTTAGTTCACGGGCTCTTAGCTCGTTTTGAATCTCGGACGGAAGTCCGCGGTCCGTAACGATCACATCGACCTCGGAAAGCGGAATGATTCGCGAAAGACTCCGCTTCCCAAACTTACTCGAATCAGCAACAAGAATCTTCTCTCTCGCGATCTGCGCCATCGCCTGATTAACCTGCGACTCCTCGAGATTCGGCGTGCTTAAACCAAACTCAAGATCGCAAGCATCAACAGCCAGGAAAACTTTATCCGCCGACAACTGAGCCAGTATGTCCTCTGCAAAATGTCCGACCGCAGACAGTGAATTCTGGCGAATCACGCCACCCAAAAAGATCAACTGAATATCTTTAGCCCCAAAGAGCTCAGTGGCGATATTCAGTCCATTTGTAATGACCTTCAAATCTTTCTTGTGCTTGATCTGCCGGGCGATTTGCTGCGTGGTGGTACCGGAGTCGAGGATGATCGAATCGCCATCATTGATCATCTCAGCCGCAGCCGCGCCGATTCTGCGCTTTTCATCCGCGTGAAGCTCCGCCTTGATCGTAAGCGACGGGTCCATGCTAACCATACTCACTTTAACCGCGCCGCCGTGAGCTCGCCGGATCAGGCCACGGTCGTGCAGTTCCTTCAAGTCGTTTCGTATCGTCACTTCCGACGTCTTGAACCGTCTGCTCAGATCCGGAACAGCAACCTGCCCGTGCTTCTCCAGCAACTCAAGAATCTTTGTTCTTCGTTCGAGATTCAGCATCGCACGGAGATTACGAACGAAAGTAAACGAAAGTCAATATCAGATCGTAGGCGCTTCGAGAATTGCGTGATATGCAGCACCAATGGCGCCCGCATTTTCGCCGAGTGCTGCGGATATGACGGGAACGTGATGGTCCATTGGTCGCCATTCAAAACGATCGAGGTGTTCGCGAAGTGGGTCAAATAATGCGGCGCCTGCTTGAGCGATGCCGCCTCCGATAATGACGATCTCCGGATCGAAACTATTGATGAACGAGGCGACCGCTGCCGCGAGGTGAAAGATCGAACGAAGCCAGATCTTTGTTGCCTCCGTATCGCCGGCAAGATGGGCTTCGACGAGTTTGCGTGTCGACGTGAAACGCCCTCCGGAGCGCTCGGCCAGATTGTAGTTGCCAATCATCTGTTCGAGACTTCCCGGAGTGTTCACAATGTCCGGAGGACCATCGGAGCAGACGGAGACGTGGCCCAGATGACCGGCGCGTCCGATGTGACCTTTGAACAGACGGCCTTCAACAAGCACTGCTCCTCCGACTCCGGTTCCGAGAGTTAAAAGAATTACGTTGCGATAACCCTTCGCCGCACCCTGCCACACTTCTCCCAACAGGGCTGCATGCGCATCGTTCAGCACAACTACCGGAGTTGGCAGATCCAAAAAGTCCTGCCACACAAACCCCTGCAGTCCTCTGAGCCGTCCCTGCATGTAACCAATCGAGCGACCGTCCTTAGCTGCCAGCCCGGGAGCAGCAAGACCGATGTGCGCCGGTGGCTCGCCGCGTCGCTCTTGAATTTGATGGAGATTAGACTTGATTGTCTCGGCCCACGAACCTTCGGAGTCGGCTGTCTCGCACGTCAGATACTCGAGCACAGTGCCGTCAGTGGAGACGACGACGATCTTGATATTTGTTCCGCCGAGATCTACGCCGATTGAGTAGGTCATGATTGGATCAAACACCCTTTCGCCATTTTGGGTCGTCGCGCCGTAGTATCCAAGAGTGGACCTTTATCGACAACTTCAATCACGTCGACGAATCAAAATCAAAACCAGGATCATGCCGATGAAAGGAATGAAGCTCGCAGTAATCAATATCGGCTCAAACGAATAATGATCTGCAACATAGCCGATCAGAAACGTCGAGACGATCGTTCCCAGACCGGCGCCGGTACCACTCATGCCACTGACAGTTGCAACCGATTGGCTGCGGTAAAGATCCGACGGCAGCACGAGTGCCATCGTTGAGAAAGACGCATATGCAAACGTGGAAATTGCGAAGAGACCAGCGAGCGCGAGCAAGTTCGAAGTAAAAATAGTCGGGATCAGGAGCGTCATTCCCAGTCCACCAAATACGATAACAGCCTTGCGCGCTTTAACGACTGGCCAGCCGCGTCGGATTAACCAACTCGACATTCCGCCGCCAAAAAAATTACCGAGGTCGGCTGCAACAAAAGGGATCCAGAAGGCTAGCAGTCCCTGTTCAGGGTTGATTCCTTTAGTTACGAGGTAGATTGCAAACCAGTCAGTGATAAAAAACCAAACCGGGTCCGTCATCGTACGGGCCGCTATTATGGCCCACGTTTGCGGAAGTTTGATCAGGTCTCGCCATCTTGACTGTTGTGTTGACTGTTGTTCCTGCTGGTCCAATTCGACTCGATCGCGCAGGATCATTTCGCGTTCAGCTTCGCTAATTCGCGGGTGAGACTCAGGCGGGTGATAGAGCATTCGCCACGCGATCAGCCACAAAAAGCCTAGCGTCCCGGTGATGATAAAAGCCGGTCGCCAGCCGCCGAAGTACTTGTACAAGCCAATGACGATCAAAGGAGCGACTGCGCCGCCGATCGAAGAACCACTGTCAAACAGCGCCACGGCCCAGCCACGTTCCTTTTTGGGAAACCATTCTGCAACAGCCTTCGTTGCGGCCGGCCAGTTCGCTGACTCACCTGCGCCAAGTAAGAAACGAAAGAATGCAAAACTGCGTAAACCGCCCGCGAGCGACGTCAACATCGCAGCGATGGAGTACCAGATCACAGTGATCGTTAAGCCCTTGCGAGTGCCGATGCGATCGATTAAACGACCCGAGACGGTTTGTCCAACTGAGTAAGCAACGCGAAACGAGATCACAATCATCGCGAAGTCTTGATTGTTCCACGCGTATTGTTCTTTGAGATAAGGAGCCAGGACAGACAGTGTTTGCCGGTCGATGTAGTTGATGACGGTGGAAGCAAACAGCAGCCCTCCGATCCACCACCGCAGGTTGGAGATCGGTTTGGCCGAAGCCTTCGCTCTATTTACCGTCGTGGCCATTTTCCTGTTCCAGTTCGGAAATGAATCGTTCGCAGCGCGCCAGGTCTTCTAAGCGCTTGATGCCTTGCTCTTCTCGCGCGTCCGCAAACGGACTGGCGAACACCGTCTTCTGTTGGGCGAGGGCACTGATAACTTCATTAGGGAAGCCGAACTCACCACGGCTGCGGTCGTAGCGACCGGTGGCGTCGTTCCAGTAACGACTCTGCAAATCGAATAAGACCTCGAATAATTTTTGGTTTTTTACTAAGAAGAGACCGATGTTTGTTTCACCAAACTCGATTGTTTGCGCAGCTTCCAGATGTGTTTCCGTCGCCGATGCAATCTCGCCCCATGCGTTGCGCAGGATCGGCGCATAGGGACGTTGTACAAACGATGTCGGCAGGACCATGTCGTAAGATTCAAACAGTTGGGCCAACTTTGCGGTGCGGGTAAAAGTTCTCTCACGTATGACAGGTTGCGTGCTCCAGACCA
>DATEIS010000447.1:0-5531 GCA_035278765.1 Pyrinomonadaceae bacterium
GCTGGCGTCCGCAGAAAATTCGTTCTTTATGGAAACATCTCGAGTGGTAATCGAGTTCGTTGTGAGATTTTGGAAACCAATACCTCCCGGGCATCCAGTCGCGATCGCGGCATACGCCGCTGATGATCCACTACATACAGATCGCACACCTTCCGGAATTGCGTAGTTTCCCTGTTTCTCATTTTGAAAAGCGCGACCATATCGAGCGGTAACCACCATTCTGTTGGTCGGTGTCCATTCAAGATGGCTCGTAAAATTATTCGAGCTGCGTCGTCCACCTCGCAAAGCCGAGTAATCGTGGGAATTGTATGTAACTCCGCCGTAAACCGTGTCGACCGGCTGTGAACTGGTGATATTGGCGAAAGGAATGTTTCCGTCAGTAATCTCCGGATTCCACAAGTAAGATACGCCACCTCTCAGACTCGAGAAGAAGGTTGCATCGATCCTGCTAAAAGCATATTCGCTTTTCACTCTGGATCGATATGTAATCGGAGCGAGTGGATGTCCAGACGAGTCGAGTCTCGGACTAGGAACATATTGACCGGTCGTAAAATTAGCGTTGCTCGTCGAATTAATGAAATTCGAAGTGCGAGTGGTGGTAAAGATCTGCGGCGAATAACTCGCTAGAAACCACACCCGTTTTTGTACGATTGGCCCTCCCAGTGTCCCACTCGGGTAGATATTCGAGAAGTCGTCTTTCTTCTGCGCAATGGCAAAGAGAAAATCGGGATTTGCGGCGATCGCGGCAGCGCTTGAACTACTCGCAACAAACCGTTGCGGCGTAAATCTGGGTGATGGTTGCAGCGCGCTAAGTTCAAATGCGGAGCCAAAATCGCCGTGAAAACTATCGGAACCTTGTCTCGTAACAACCGAGACGACAGCTCCCGAAGCTCCGCCGTGCTGGGCTTCAAAACCTCCGGTTTTGATCTGAATTTCCGAAACCAACTCAGTCGGAATATTGTTCACGCCGTTCAGAACACCGGTTCTGAAATTCTCAACGGACAATCCGTCGATAAGAAAGCTGTTTTCCGAACCTGAAGCTCCGTCAACTTGAAAACCACCGGAAAGAGATTCTGCACGTGTGGCCGGGGAAACCCTTAATAAAGAATTAAAGTTTGTGCCTTTGGGTAACTGCTCAATCATTTTGGGCGTAATGTTTGTTTGAACCTTACTATCGGTAGGATCTATGCCACCGGTCGCATCAGAAGCAGCAATGTCAACCGTCGAAGTTGTTGACGTTATACCCAGCTTGACGGTGACGACGGTAACCTTCTCGACGGTCACGGAAATATTCTCCACCGTACTGGCCGCAAAACCGCTCAAGGCTGCAGTCGTGATTCTGTGGGTGCCGATCGGGACTTGTGGAATGCGAAACTCCCCTTGATCATCGCTTTGAACGGTTCGCTTAAAACTCACTGTGACTCCGGTCAAGGTAATACTGACATTTGGAATGACAGCGCCGTTTTGGTCGATAACTTTTCCTTCGAGATCACCGCTGGTGCGCTGTGCAAAAACAGCCGTTGCGAAACATAAGACAAGGAATACCGACAGGACGATATGTCTGGGGCGTAGTTTCATTTTGTTTTCCTTTGTGCCGGCTAGACCGGCCGGTAGTAGACATGCGGGCGCAAAGCTACTTAAGCAAACACACCCGCATGTACGAATTTCTGGATAGGCGTCCTGTTTTTTGCATGATTCCGGCTGGAAGTCAAGAGAAAAGATCGCGGCGCCCTCGTCTATCGACAAGAAGACGCCCTATCGACCGTCCTCAAGCAGTTAGATTATTGAGAGGGTAGAGGCTGGAATTATAGAAAACATCCATCCAGATCGTTACAGCTCAAAGTTAAGCCTGTCGAATTCTTGCGGATCCAATCAAGACTTGTGAATCGCTCGACACAAAGCGGCGGGTACCACTTGATTCGTGAAGGATACATTGAGAACCACTCCTTAATTAGGAATTGTTGGAGTACTGGACTCAACATGATCGGCTCTTTTTTGCCCCGAAAAACATTGTTACATAATGCTGCCTGTAAGACCCCCGCCAGGAGCAGCGCTCTTGTGAACTGGATATCAACAGCGGGTACAGACTCCGATGAGCCATCAAAATTAATAGGAAATCCTCCACGCAGAATTGCAAGATGGCAGTTACTCAAATTAATTGTAACGTCCTGAAGTTGATGCCCTTCATGTACACAGTCATCGCCATTCAGCAGTTTAAGCGCGGAAAGGAATTCCTTATCCTCTGAAGAACAACTAATGAGCGTCTTGCAACCTCGAAGGCTGCTAATCCATTTGGGGTCGTTAATAACATCGGCGCCTGTGCAACCAAAAATGTATTCTGACTTATGAAATAGCTTCTCGATCCCCTCGCACCATTTCGCGCCCGGCGGAATAGAATCTCTAAGGGATTCATTGCAATCAAATACAAAAACGTTGTGTCCCCGCTCCAGTAGATCTTGCGTAATCGCGCGGCCGATACTCCCAAAACCGATCACACCACAAGTAGTCGATCTATCCGTTAAAGGTATCCGAGCGCGGAGTTTTGCGAGCACAGCCTTGCTGATCATTGGTGGCTCAATGTGACGCTTTGCTGCCGAGGACGCCACTTGAATGACAGGAAACTGGCGGGGCTCAGTCTGTAACTGTAAACCGCTAGTTGTTTGCTCGATGCCCGCTACGGGAAGAGTCCGCCAGATTGATGGAGGAACCGCTGCCAGACAATGACCGCCATCATCGAGAACTATCACGGATTTGAACCAACCTCGCCTCGCATCATCACTGACGGTGGTCCAGACTTGACGAAGGTCTTGGTTGAGAGATTCGGCAAAGTTCCCTCTGCCCTTTAAGAATGCCGAATGTTGAACCTTGAGGCCCATTGACCTCAGCTCTTCCGCAACGTCCACATTTGTGGAATACAGTTTTCCTTCTACATAAAACTGTTCCGGTTTAGCACCAAGCCGAAGCAGAGTTTCAAACAAGCTGCCAGTAGTCTCCAATAAGTGCTGGGTTGTTACGATAGCTACATCCGTGAGGGAAGTTTTTGCGGCGGGAGAAAGTTTTTCCAGTATTGCTTCGAGCAACGGTAACCTGGGAAACATAATTAACTCTCACGATTGTTTACGGACGATACGGATGGCTCCGTCAAAAAACCTGTGTTTGAACTGGACTTTCAGATTACGGTTGCCATTTGAAGAATTAACTGCATTGGGTGGCAGAAACTCGTTTCTTCTCTCATCCAGGGCTTCAACAAACCTCAGACCGGTGCCCTGTCTCCTGAGCGCGTCAATGACCCCTGTTGCCGGCATCCGCTTATCGTTTCCAAAATTAGATTGTCCCCAGTCGCTATAAAACCTCATCTGCGAGCGATCTATCATGGCATCCTCAAGCTGTTTCTGAGGCCAGCCAGCTATCGCAAAGCTGAGGTCTGCTACGAAGGCCTTTCGGGTTTTCTTAGGTAACTTGTCTGGCACCGGCGATAAGAGAGATGGCTGATTAACGGAGTAGTAGCCTACGGTGTTGGACTCTGAGAGAAGTCCTGGTTGAAGTATCACGGGATAATAGTTGAGCACATTGATTGAGCTGATAATTTCCTGAAACTCAAGGAATGGACCACCCTGCGACTCGGATGAAGTGACGGGTTGAAAAGCAGGCATTTCGCCTTTGGAGATAGCGAGGAGATGGCGGACGGTGAAGTAATAATAGAGTTCACCCGTGCGTCCCGCAAGCTTCTTGGCTGCATGATCCATGTAAATCCTTGCGATTTCAGCTTCCTCGATAACATAACTACGCAATGGCGCTATTTGATGCCAGCCAGTACGTGAGAACACATTCTTTAGCGGAGCAAGGTCCACTTCTTCTCCGTTAATCCAGTCGGGAAACAAGAGGACCTGCACTCGCCAGTTCATGTCTGACGACTTTGCTTTAGCAACGTGGTCGATGTATTCCCAGTCATAACCATCGGTCACCCGTCCCCGCGGCACCTGGTAACCAAGGTATTTGTCTATTTTCGTTAACAGTTCGTTATTGTTCAGCGGAGCAATAATGAAGACGGATCTTGTGCCGGACGATACGCTCCACTGAGGTTTTGTCGGGTTCGGAATTTTGGATATTGTGTCGAGCGTCTCAAAGACGCCGAACAGTTCACCCTTTGAGAGTACCCGCAATGGAACCAATCGCATTCCCGTTCTCGAATAGCCGTGTTCTCGCATGACAAAGACTTCGACACATTTATCGAGAACCAGTCCTAACGGTATGTAGCTGTACTTGAGTTCGGAAGCGATTTCTTTACATGTCTCCGAGCAGGCTTCCGAGCAGGGAAGCTGAAACTTTCCCTCGTCGACAAGCAGTTGCCCGTATGAGTATTCGGCCAATATGAAATGTTTGGATCTTCCCTTCCTCTTATGTCCATTCATAATCGGATCGAGAGCATCCCACAATTCACGGTTTACTGCCTTTACATGCGACTCAATTTCTTTCCATTCAATTCGTCTTATATGAGTGTTTTGGGACGTATCAGTCATAGGTCGTTTGTTCTCTACTGGTAAAGGAGTCCTTCATTCAATTTGAGTGACTCAGCAGAAAAAAGCTTTCGAAATCGCGACGAGTGGGAAATCACGATGACCCCGGTTCCTAACTTGAGCAGTTTTTGGATAAGACCTGTCATTGCCTCTGCTGAAGATCTGTCTTGACCGAGTGTTGGCTCGTCAAGAATCAACCACGGTCGTCCCATAGCGATCGTTGCCGCCAGCGCTATCCGCTTGCGAATGACGAAGGGCATGTCGAGTGGATGCTCTGCGCGCAAATGTGAGAGACCAAACGCCTTCATAACAGCATCGCAGTGCCTGTCACGCTCGCGCGCTGCCACTCCGCCGGTGTTTGGTCCTGCCTTAATCTCTTCTTCAACGGTGGTCGAAAAGAGTTGTACATCTGGATTCTGGAAGTGATATGCCACTAACTCTCCCGGATGTTTCCATGGGTAAACCTGTTCTCCGTTGGCAAAGATTCGACCTGAGTTAGGGTGCAGAACGCCGGACAGTATTTTAGCGAGGGTGCTTTTGCCGGCGCCGTTTCGTCCTTCCAGAAAGTAGAGCTTACCCGGGTGGAGTTGAGCCGATGCGCTTTTGAGAACCGATGCGCTCCCCGAGTATCGGAAGACTATGTTACTTAGAGTAAGTTGACAAGGGTTTCGTGGGGCCAGGAAACCGTCAGCGCCCGCTGTTATCGGATCAAATCTCAGGCGGTGCGGCCAATCATTTTCTGCGCGGGAGACCGTAATCGTGTCGAGGTTCTCAGCAGCTTCAATCTCGGACAAACAGTTATCAGCAATAACCGTGGCTGATTGAAAGGCCCTGCCTTTCAGCATTTGACGAATCAACTCCGTTTTGAATGAGGAATCTATTTGTTCGAGCGCGCAGTCCAATGCTAAAAGGCTGGGCTCGAGAGCCAGGGCACTCGTCACAGCCAACAGCGCCTGTTCGCCGCCTGACAAGGTAAATGGGTTTCGATCGTACAGAGCGTCCAGCGCTGTAACT
>DATEIS010000448.1:0-4292 GCA_035278765.1 Pyrinomonadaceae bacterium
AGCCAGGCGAGATTCTCTTTATAGTCTGTATGTAGATCCGACGTCGCAAACAAACGCATGCGACGCACTATAACTTATTGCGCCGTTGAAGTGCTCGAAGGCCCGGCAGTCTTCTTCACGTACTTGTCGTACCACGCCAGATAACGTTCCATCCGATCGCGTTGATAACTCGGCCTCTGGATGCCGTGATTCTCGTTCGGATAAATGATCAGTTGCGTATCGATCCCGAGACTGCGAAGCGCCTGGTACATCTGCTGACTACCCTGCACAGGCACATTGAAGTCGCGTTCGCCGCCGAGAAATAGTGTCGGCGTTTGAATGCGATCGGCATGCAGGAATGGATACGAGATCTTCTGGTAAATCTCCCAGGCTTTCGGATTCCACGGTGGTCCGATTTCGTAGTCGTACTGAATGATGTACTGATCGGTGCCGTAGAAGGCCACTGTGAACGCCGTACCCGCTCCGCTCGTTGCCGCTTTGAATCTATTATCAGTAGCGATCAGATAGTCAGTCAGGATTCCACCGTAACTCCAACCGCCCACACCCAGTCGATCCGGGTCAGCGACACCGATCTTGACCACATGATCGATTCCAGCCAGCAGATCCTGGACTTCATAATTGCCCCAGTCGGCAAAGATCGCGCGCGAGAACTTCTGACCGCGTCCGGCACTGCCACGATAGTTCACTGCGAGCACAGCGTAACCATTCGCCGCAAACATCTGTCGTTCGAGACTAAAAGTGTGCTGGTCCTGCGAGTTTGGACCACCGTGAATTCGCAGCAGGAGTGGAACTTTGGTTCCTTTTACGTAGCCGACCGGATAGGTCAACAATGCATTGACCTGCGTGCCGTCTTTACTCTTGAACCCGATTTCTTCAGTGACGCCGAGATCGAGCTCTGCAAATAGGGCGTCGTTTTGGTGTGTAAGCTGGCGCAGCGAGTTTCCTTCCCAAACATGAATCTCACTAGATTTCGAGTTTCCGCCGGTAACTACAACCGAACGTCCGCCGTTAAAATTCCAATTGCCAATCACGACTGGGGGCGCCAGAAGTTTTTGGGCAACTCCGCCAGATAGATTTGCTTTGACTGGATAGACAGAACGATCGTCAGTTACCAGAAACTGAATCGCTTTACCATCGGCAGTGAAGCGCGGCGAGAACACGCCACGATCGAGATCCTCGGCTGCCTTGAGTCGCGCGGGTGCACTGCTGCCATCCGAGGGAACGAGCGCCAGACGGTCCATGCTGTAAGCGCCGTATTTCCTTTCATCTCCCTCGAGGAACGCGATCCATTTGGAATCCGGACTCCACTCCGGTCGCGAGCGGCCGGCACGTATTTCCGTTGGTGTAAGCTGCTTCTCAGTAGCGCCAGGCTTTGCTTCGGCGACATAAAGCTGCGCTGACGGATCGCGATCCGGATCGTCCGAGTGATTGCTCATGAAAGCGATGCGCGTTCCGTCTGGCGACCACGACGGGGAACTCTCATCCCATTTGCTTTTGGTAAGCCGTTCAAATTTTTTCGACTCGATATCGTAGATATAAATGTATGTGTGACGTCCCGTCAGCAGGTAGCCCTGGCCGTCCTGCTTGAACCTGTAACGATCGATGACGATGGGTTTCGGCACGCGTGGAGTCGCGCCGGGTTGCGGTGATGGTGCAGGTTCCGACTCCGGATCGGGATCACCGACCACGAGGGCCAACCGCTTTGAATCAGGAGACCATTCGTGTCCCTGAAGACGTCCTTTGATCTCGGTAAGTTGCATCGCCTCGCCGCCGTCCCGATTGAGCAGCCAAACCTGGTTGCCGCGCGCTTTGCCGGGGCGTGACGAGGTGAACGAAATGAATTTGCCGTCAGGACTCCAGCGCGGCGAGCTCTCGCTCTCGTTACTGAACGTTATTTGTCGATCGTTCGTGCCGTCGATTCCGACCATCCAGATGTGCGAGTTTGACTTGTCTTCCTTTGCGTCCGTGGCGCCGACGACGTAAGCGACGTATTTGCCGTCAGGCGAGATCTGTGGATCGCCGACGCTGCGAAAGCGAGTCATGTCGTCGAGTTTTAGTGGACGGCGGGCAGTCTGCGCTGCGAAGGAGTTAGCAAGCGCAAGAATCAGCAGCAGGGAAAGATAAGACAAACGTCGGCGGAACATAGGGGCCTCCTAAATTGTGTTTGGACTGAGCGCGCAGAGAGAGGAGTTTAGCAAGGGAGGGGGCAGAAGATCCATCCACAGATTACACAGATCATTCTGCGTAATCTGTGGATGGGTCTCTCAGTCTATTCGCCGCGCACGGCTGCTTGCTGAAAGGGCGCGTAATTCACCCGCCGGAGCTCGTGCATGCGGCCATCGTCGAGTCGGCCTTCGACGATCTCATAGCCGAGTAGCGCGAATACACGACCGCGCAGGAACAACGGTCTCGCATTCCCATACCAATCAACACATGACGCGCGGCACGAATCGTCGATCGCTTTCTCCGGTTGCGAACCAAGCTCTCCGACTTCGCGAAACTGTAACGAGTCGTTTCTCAGGAAAAGAATCGCAGCCGAGTTTTCAAACAACTGCTTATAACCTGCACGTCCCGGAACACTGATCGGCAGACCCAACATTCCGGTCTCATCGCCCTCGGGCTTATAGAAGAATCCATGACTGCGCGTCTCACCCTGCGAAGCCTCTTTGCGCGTGTAGCGAGCGACGATCTCCGGCCACTGGCCCAGACGCAGAGAAGAGAAGTGCAAGTTCTTGCCATCCGTGCCAACGATGACCGCGTCGCCCCCCATTTGCTCGATGCGATCGACACCATGAGGCAGTTTCAACTGATGGGAATCACCGCGCTTCCAATCGACGACAAAGAGATTCGTTTGATCGGCATTCTTCTTCGGCTCACCCCAGCCACTGCCGGTGCCGTAGATCAGATGTCCACCGACAAAACGATTTTGAATGCCGTGGCTTTCAGGCTTCGGCAGCTTGCGATAGTTTGAAGCCGGCACTGACTCGCTGCCATCTGAGAAACTCGTGATCGGGATTCGCATCAAGGCGACGTCACCATATGTGACTTCAGCCTGCCACATGCCGTCACCTTTACCACGTGATGCTACGAGTACATTCAGATGCTGATCGTCACTCTGCAAAAAAGAGAACTGGTCGATCGGAGAGCCTGCCACACCCAACGCACTTGGGCCACTCCCGTCGAGCGGCATTCGGAATAGCAATGATTTGAATTCGCTGTTACGGCCCCAGACGCTGCCCCACACATATACCGAGTCAGGCGAAACATAGAACACGTGTCCCGGTGGTCCAATTACCGCCGTGGCCTGACAATCGAAGCCACCCTTGGCCAGATCGCAGACGGTCACAGTGTGCAGTGCCATTCCGTAGCCGGAAGTTATATCCGTCTCAGGGCGATAGACGCGAGTTGCAGGTGTGATGCGTTGGAATTCTTTCGCCGTGGCGCCTTCGTGCCATTTGCGAACCGCTGGGAACGACTCAAAGGGATCTTCAGCGCCAGCGTAAAGATATTGAGGCGCGTAAAAGATTAGCTTGCTGCCGATGAGACGGCTCGCGTAGTTGCGCGATGAATAATAATCGTTTGAGCGCAGGTGATACGTAGAGCGATACGAGAGTTTTCCGTCGGCGGTGATGTCAAATAGACCAACCTCTGTACCGCCGCGTCCGTAACTGTAACCGATTACAACCACCGTGTTGCCTGAGATCAGCATCTCGTCGTACCAGGTGCTGCTCGGGTTGATATCGGGAGCGAACGCATCGACACTCGAGATCGGTTTCAGTGCTTCGTCACCGATAGCTACGGTGAAGAGACGGCCGCGTCTTAGGACGACGAGATGATCGCCGTGGACCTTAACTATTCCGCCTTCATCAACACCCGCGTGCTGAGTGTTGGTAACTGATTCCGACGGCTGTGACTCGGGTGCGGCCGACTTAGTAGCCGGGGCCGCATCGTATGCCATATTCCCCACCACTGCTCTGTTTTCGCGTTTGTATTTTTCGGCCAGCTCTTTGAAATAACGCACCAGTTCCTGTTCAGAAGCAAAGGCTTTCATCGTCTTTTTGACAGGAATCGGGGCGTTGTGAGTGAGCGGCGGAATGGTTTCAGTTGTGGCAGCGGAGCAGGCTAAAAGAATGGAAGTGCTGAAGATGGCGGTCAGCGTTAAGAGCAAAAAGGTCTTCATGACGGGTTCCTTTCGGTGTTCACTATGCGAAAGAACGGGAAGTCAGAAGAAACTTGCAAATCGAGGGCGGCCACGGAGGGCCGCCCCTACAGTACGTACCACAGCGCCTGTA
>DATEIS010000449.1:0-8195 GCA_035278765.1 Pyrinomonadaceae bacterium
GGCTTCGTGTCCGTTTTACCGAATCGTTAGGAGGATTCGTTGTTATGTCTAGAATAACCGGTAAGGTCAAGTGGTTTAATAATTCGAAGGGCTACGGTTTTATCGAGCAACCTGGTTCTTCGGACATCTTCGTTCACTATAGCGCCATTCAAGGCGACGGCTTCAAGACTCTCGAAGAGGGTCAGGAAGTTGAGTTTGAGGTAACCCAGGGCCCAAAGGGACCTCAGGCCGAAAAAGTCACGAAGATGTAGTGTCTCCCCGGCTTGCCTTCCGCAAAGCCACTGACTTGCTTCCGGTCACGGGTCCGGTAAGCTCACAAGAAGAAAGGCGACCATCTGGTCGCCTTTCTTTTATTCTGCCTAATTCTGTGAACTATTCCCCTCGGGCTTTAAAGCTGACATGTCCATTCTCGATCGCGACTGAAAATCGCACTTGTTCGCAACCGAGCTTTTCCTTGAGTCCATCCGCCTTTGAAGCAATCAAACGATGAAATTTGGGAAACGACAGGTCCTCCGTCTCACCACAAACTCGCTTTGCTTCCATCAGCGACTCAAAAAGATTCTTGACGACTTCCACTTCCCGATGTGCATCGGCACAAACAAATGAAACCGGCTCGACTTTCGGGGCACTTGTTTCTTTGTGGACGCTCGCGCGATGTGCCGAAACAGCGTCACGACCCTCTTCACGTCCCTGCATCGTGCGACGCCAGAGTTCTCTAAACGAGTTATAGCGTGCGGCAAGCGAGTTGTACCGATATCTCTGCGCGAACGTTAAGCTGCGATCGTCTCCGAGTCGCTTTAGAAGAGTCTCGACGCGTCCTTTGGTGTCGTACGGTGGTCGCTTTGAGCCGCCGTTGAAGAAGATGTCAAACTCGACTCGCAGCCGGCGGATGTCTTCCTCGAGACGTGTCAGTTGTTCGTCGGGCGTTGGTTGGTTCTCGCCGATAGAGAACTTGCTCTTTGACTGTACCTGCAGTTTTGATCGAAGCAGTTTATTTTCGCGTAATCCCACAGAATTGAATCTCCTGGCGAGGAAAAGTAGGGCGGGGTTTTGCGTCGTTGGTTTGACGCGACGATTGCAGTCTATGGGGTTCGAAAGCGATGTGTCAATAGATAGGATTTATCAGGATCAACCATATTTGTGATAGCCTCGCGTCTTTGAAGCCTATGTCTGAAAGCACTCATGCAAGCCTACGAGACGTGCCGTCGGTCGATGCGTTGTTGCGTACCGATGCTGCGCGTGAGCTGCGCAATCTGGTTGGGCTCAGAAGATTGACGGGCATCGCTCGCTCAGTTACGGCTGAGATTCGTGATTTGGTCCGTAATCGGGAATTCACCGCCGACAATGGCAACTATCAGGAAACACTGCTCGCCGAAGCCGTCAAGCGAATGGAAGCAAGCGCACGTCGCGAAGGCCAGGCCGGGATCAAGGCCGTTATCAATGCTACTGGCGTTGTGCTGCATACAAACCTGGGCCGTGCGCCGTTGTCTGACGCAGCGCGGACTGCGATTGACGAGGCCACTCGTTATTGTTCCGTTGAATATGATCTTGAGAGTGGAGGCAGGGGCGGACGAGCGGCACGAGTGCAGTCGCTCCTTAAGGATCTAACTGGAGCTGAGGATGCTCTGGTCGTGAACAACTGTGCCGCCGCGGCGCTACTGATCTTGACTGTGCTGGCCGGCGATGGAGAGACGATTGTCTCGCGTGGAGAGCTCGTCGAGATCGGTGGCGACTTCCGGGTGCCGGATGTGATGGCAAGTTCAGGCACCCGCATGATTGAGGTGGGAACCACGAATCGCACTCATTTACACGACTATCAACGGGCGATCAGTTCGAATACACGACTGATCATGCGCGTTCATCCTTCGAACTATCGGATCGTCGGTTTCGCGAGCTCGCCTGAGCGATCGGAACTCGTGACGCTGGCTCACGAAGCAGGGTTGTTGCTGTATGAAGATGCCGGATCCGGACAGTTAGATGATTTGCGAAGGTACGGAGTAATTGATGAACCGGTTGTGCGCGAGATCATCGAGACCGGAGTTGACGTTACTTCATTCAGCGGCGATAAGCTCCTCGGATCGGTCCAGGCAGGTTTGATTGCAGGTAGACACGCTATTGTCTCTCGATTACGAAAGCATCCACTCTATCGTGCGCTACGAAGCGACAAGATAAGGCTCGCCGCCCTCGAAGCGACGCTTATCTCACATCAAAAGAACATGGCCCAATCGGAAGTGCCGGTGATTCAAATGCTGTCGCTTACGAATGAAGAATTAAGGCAACGCGCACAAAGTATCGTCGACCGTTTGAATGCCGGTGATCTCAATGTCGAGTTGCTTGAAGGGGAGTCCGCGCTTGGTGGTGGTGCTGGCCCAACTTCCACTTTCCCGACCACACTCATCGGTATCACGCATCAACAGAAGTCAGCGCAGGAAATCGAGCACCAGTTCCGCACTTTCTCGCCTCCAATCATCACCCGCATCTCGGAAGGAAAGGTGCTGCTCGATCTGCGCACTGTTTTCGAAGATCAGCTTCCAGAAATCCGCGCCGCGCTGAAAAATTTGTAGGGGCGGCCACGGGGTGCCGCCCCTACAACAAATTCCTCGACGATTCTCGTAGATTTAACATTGCTTGGCATTGTATAATCCCCTCGGCTTTTGAAATCCCTTCCGGGCCATCGCTCCACTGGCTAACTCACCGCCTTGACTCGAATAAAAGCACTAACTTCTTACTTTTCTGCATCTGTGATCGGCATCTGCGCCGGTCTGGCGGGCTATGCGTTTCAGGCCCTGGGCGTGATGCCCAACCTCGCGACATTTGTCCCCACCCCTTCGCCCGCCGACCTCACGATCCTCGATGATTCGATCATCGCGGCGTGCCTGGTGGTGTTCGCACTCGCTTTAAGTTTGTCGCTGAATCGCTTTGGCTTGCGTCGTTGCTGGCGCTGGCTTTTGGTAACCATAGTCGCGGTATGCGGCTCCGGCATTGTAGGTTTCCTCGTATTCAACCTTGACCTGCTGACCATCCCGCTTCTCTTTAGCGGTGGCCTTTCGTTACTGCTTACACAGATCAATCGTCTCTGGTCTCTTGACCGCGAGCTTGCTCGTTCACTCTTTCACTCTTCAGCCGAACTGAACGGTTCGATCGGCGCAAACGCGAGACTCCTGAGCGGGCTAAAACTGCTGAACACCGTCCTGCCGCTGAGTGAAGCGGTGGTTTTTCGTTACGACGAAGTCGACTCTCTGCAACCTGTCGCACGCTTCAAAGGCGCCGCTCCCAACGCACAGGACCCGCGTCGCAACTCCGTCTGGCGCGAAGGCATCGATCTCTGCCAGCGTGCTCTAGCCTCAGGAGAATTAGAGAGCCAAACATTACCAGATAAAAACTCTTCAGCCGTCGCAGTGCCGCTGCTTCACGAAAGCGAAACTGCGGGTGTATTGCTCATCCGACTCGCCTCGGAATTCTCGGTTGACGATGCACCGCTACTTGCAGCCGTTGGTTCTCAATTCGCTCGTAATCTGGAACGCGAAAGCTTCTCTCAGAACCAGGCGGCCTCGCAGTTGCTCAGTTACTTCTCGCAAAGTGGCAGCAAGAGAAAAATCGATGCGCTTAATGTGTTGAAAGCGGTAACAGTCGAGCAGCGATGTGAAGCCAGCACTCTCACACATATTGACGACGGCGTCGCCATCGCATATCTCGACGGCACCATTGCACTCGTCAATCAAACACTTCTCGGTTTTGCGGGTCTGGATTCCGAGCGCGTCTCGACAATGGATCTGTTCGACCTACTCAACAAATTCAGGACGGATGTTTTTGATGAACCTGCGATCGCAGTAAGACGCGTTTTACAAACCGGCGACGAGTACGAAGGTGAGCTCAACTTCGAACCGAAGAACCAGATTCTCAACCTGAGGATCTCACTACTTCGAGAGCGACAAAAACCGATTGGCATCGCACTTTACGTTAAAGACGTAACCGCGACGAAAGAGTACGAGAAGTTAAAGAGCGACATGATCTCGCTGATGTCGCACGAGCTTCGCACTCCGCTCACGAGCATCAACGGCTTTGCAGAGCTGTTGACGGCAGATAACACTATCCCACCCCAAGCGCGCGAGTTCGTTTCGATCATCGCTAACGAATCACAACGAATGTCGCGAATGATCAATACCTTCCTTTCCGTGACGCAGTTGCAGCGTAAAGATAAGCAGGAAGTGCTGAAGATTCCGCTTCGTCTCGACGAAGTCGTCCGCGAGACCATTATGTCGTTGCAACCAGTTGCTAAAAAGAAGCGCATTCGTCTTATCGAACAACCCGCGCATCGCATTCCTCCAGTCGCCGCGGACAAGGGCTTGATCACACAAGCGGTGAAGAACCTCGTCAACAATGCGATCAAGTACAGTCCGGAGCGAACTACCGTGACGGTTTCAACAGCGCTCGAGGCTGAAGCAGTTCGAGTTTGTGTCGAGGATCGGGGTTTCGGTATTCCTGCTGAAGCCAAGGAACGGGTTTGGGACAAGTTCTATCGTGTGGTTCGCGAGGGCCAAGAGAAAGATGAAGAGTCGACGGGCCTCGGATTATCGTTCGTTCGTGAGGTTATTGAGCAACACGGTGGCCAAGTCAATCTCGATTCAGAAGAGGGACGTGGTTCGAAGTTCAGTTTTACTCTCCCGCGATTGTGAGCCGCGAATTTAGATGCGGTTGATAGTACCGCGACAGGTTTGAGTCCCGCAGATGCAACGCTTGTCGTCAGAATGCAAAGTTGATTCGTAATCGATCGTGATCTCTTCGCCGGCTTCGATGTCGCGTAAGGCGATGAAAAGAATGTGGTCGTAGAGGATCTGCATGAAAGCATTCGGCACACATGAATGATTTATGTAGTGCGTGCCGTTGCCGCCGCGACTGCCGTCCAAACTCCAGCGACTGTTAACTTCACAAATCCGCAGCATCTTTCGATGTGCTCGGCGACGGGCTTCAGCGTTTGTGATCTTCTCGCCGGTATACTCTGCGATCTTGTGTCTCTTCTTGAACGGTACGGTGGCGAAGCAGCCTTGGCCGTGTATGAGCGAAGGCTTGATTGCTAGTCCGTGGGCCAGCTTCATGTCTGGTTTACTTGAGTTTAAAAGTGCGCGCTATCAAATCGGTTTGATTGCGAATGCGAGCCAGCTTGTCGCGTAATCCAGTAAAGCGCAAGGCATAAATCGTGCGGTTATCAGCTTGCAAGTAATACGTACGTCCCAGCATCGGCTTGCCGGTTCTGACAAACTCATACGACATGGTGACGCCGTCGAGTCGACCGTTGAAGGATTCCTGTTTGCCGTCAACAAAACCCGGCAGGAATCGAAGTCTCAAATCCTGATCACGACGCGCGACTTCTGCGGGCGTTGTGCCTGCATCGACAACCTCTTTGCGAATCGTCAGGTATCCGTCAAGGCGATCACCGTAAACAAATTCCGGATGTTCGTGAGCCGCATCCGGCTCGAGGATCGAACGCCACGTGGGTGAAGGAATATCGAAAGTGTACTCGACCTTGTCGTGCGTGTAGGCTTGCTGCGCCAGCGCCAGCGGCGCTGAAACTGCAATCAAAACCAAGGCAAAAGCTAAAATCCGTCGCATTCACTCCTCCAAAGCTTGTCAGATGCCCGTGCCAAGTGTGGTCGTTGCTTAATTGGCCTATTGAAGCTGCGAGATTATGTTCTTTTGAACCCCAATTAGTTCCTGAATTCCAAGCTCCCCGAGGGCCACCAATTCATCCATTTGCGCGCGGCTGAAGGGCTCGCGTTCAGCGGTGCCCTGGAGTTCGATGAATCTTCCGTCGCCGGTGCAGACGATGTTCATATCGACTTCGGCGCGCGAGTCTTCGTCGTACTTGAGATCGAGGAGCGGCGTGCCTCCGACGATTCCCACACTGACGGCCGCCACCTGATCAGTCGTTACAGATCTGGTGATCTTTCCGATTTTGAGCAACTGGTGATTCGCGAGAGCGAAGGCGACGAAAGCGCCCGTGATCGCAGCGGTGCGCGTCCCGCCGTCGGCTTGCAGAACGTCGCAATCGATCGTGATGGTGCGTTCGCCGAGTGCTTTCAGATCCACGACTGCGCGCAAACTTCTGCCGATTAGTCGTTGTATTTCGTGCGTGCGACCGGAAGGTCCACCACGTCCGATTTCGCGCGATGTGCGAGTTTGCGTTGCACGCGGCAACATGGCGTATTCAGCGGTTAACCATCCCTGGCCGGTGTTTCGCAAAAATGGCGGCACTCGATCCTCGAGCGACGCGGCACAGACGACGCGAGTGTTTCCCATCTCGATCAGCACCGATCCTTCGGCGTATGGCAAAAAGCCCGGCGTGATTCGTGCCGGACGCAATTCGTCTGGAGCGCGTCCGTCAGTGCGTGCGAAGCTCATCGTGTCCCCAAATCTCTACGGCTTCAAGAATGGAAGGAGCCGAACCTAAAAATCTCTCGGCTACTTTAGCAAATCTTTCGGCTGCGTCGGTCACATAAAAATGGTCTAAATCATCACAGAGTTGGCGTTCCTGGTAAAGACCGAGAGTGTCTTCGTGAGTCAGATCTGAACTGTCGAGAAGCGATTCGACGTCGTGGGCGGTTGCAGCGCCTGAATCGATTAGTTCGACTTCCCTGCCGACAGTGTCGCTAATCACGTCGCGAAGGATTGGATAGTGCGTGCAACCCAGCACCAGGGCGCTTAAAGACTTTCCGTTGAGCTCGCTCAGGTAATCGTTGGCAACCGTGCGCGCGACCTCTGAGTCTGCCCAGCCTTCTTCCGCCAGAGGAACGAAGAGTGGACATGCGCGCTCGATCACTTGACCGGTCGCTCCCATTGCGGCGATGGCTTTCGCGTAGGCGTGACTCTGCACTGTCGCTTCTGTAGCGATGACTCCGATGTTTGCGCCTTTCGCAATTTCAACTGCGGCTCGCGAACCGGGTTCGATCACACCGATGACGGGAACCTTGATGGCATTGCGGATTGCGGGTAGCGCGAGCGCTGAAGCGGTATTGCAGGCGACTACGAGTAATTTGATTCCGTGCGCTTCGAGAAATCTCGAATTCTCGACAGCGTAACGTTCGACAGTTGCGAGTGATTTGGTGCCGTAAGGAACGCGTGCGGTGTCGCCGAGGTAGACGAAGCGTTCGTTTGGCAGACGTTCGTGCAGTGCTTTGTAGACTGTTAAGCCACCAACGCCGCTGTCGAAAATGCCAATGGGAAGGTTGCGGTCCAAGTGTTGGCGGCCTATTCGAAGATCTCTGAAACTTTTACTCGAAAGCCCGGGACAGTATCGTCGACGAGTTCGTCACTCTCGTGAAGAGTTCTTCTCTCACCTGTAGATGAGATTACTTCGACTGTTCGACGCCGCGGGTTAACGTGCCATATAGATCTTGTGCCTGCTTCCAGCCACAGACCAAGTTTGCGCTCGATGCGGCCTCTTCGGTCACCGGGAGAGATCACTTCAACGACAAGGTCCGGTGGACCATCGTGATACCCTTCGGGACTCAAGCTAATATGATCCGTGGAGACAAATGAAACATCCGGCCCCAGAACGGTATCGGGATCGCTTTCAATTTTGAAGCCACCTTCGGTCAAGACTTTGCCGAGTCGATTCGCCCTAACGTGTTGGCTTAAAAGGAACGTGAGGTTGCCGGCTACCCGCATATGTTCATATTTCGTAAGAGGCATCGTGAGGAGTTCCCCTTTAATCAGTTCGTGACGAAGCGGTTCGTCAGGCAAATTTCCTAATTCTTCCGCAGTCATTAAGTGAGATTGAGTTGTAGTGCTCATAACTTCTCTCTGGGTCTTTCGGGAGTGAGGGCTCCCGCAATTTTTATGGTGGAGGCGCCGAGAATTGAACTCGGATCCAAAAACCAACGCCGAAGGACTCTACATGCTTATTCGCTTCTCTTTCTTGTCAGGCAAGCCCGACAAAAATTCGCTTGATGTCGAGTCAGTGAAGCGACAAGACCTCGACACAAGCTAGCCCGACTTTGATCTCGCCCACTGTCACGGACCGAAACAGCAGGCCAGCTCATCTAAGTGACATCTCCCTCCGCGCGCATGAGCAACTTGCGGCGAGACGCTCGGTGCTTAATTAGGCAGCGAGAGCCAATTCATTGTTATTGGCAGTTGTGTTTCCCTACGCGTTTTAACGAGCTGCATAAGGTAGCCCGGCATGCATCGCGACGATC
>DATEIS010000450.1:0-12433 GCA_035278765.1 Pyrinomonadaceae bacterium
GATCTGGTAGGGGTCCATGATGTCGCAGGTCTTGCAGTGCACGCAGTTTGAGAAGTTGATCTGCAGGCGCCGCTTTCCGTTTCCACCGTCCTCAACCATTTCATAGACAGCCGCAGGACAGAATCGCTGACAAGGATTGCCGTACTCCTCCGCACAGCGTGTCGAACAAATATTCGTGTCGAGCACGTGTAGATGGACCGGCTGATCCTCGTCGTGGCCCACAGCGGCGTGGTAAACGTCAGTGACCTTATTGAAAGTTAGCTTGCCGTCGAAACGCAGATCGGTATAACGCTGTTCCAGCTTGTCGCCGCGATAACCGTACGCCGAAAGCTTCTTCATCTCTTCGTAACCCGCGACGCCACGATCTCGATCAAATAGTCCCCATGCACGCCCGCCGAGGAAGAATTGAAGTCCGGTATTAATTAGCGCGAGCCAGCGACCATGTCTGAAGCCGGAGTGAAAATTTCTCACCTTGTGTAACTCCGGCATGATCCAGCTTTCATTTATTAAATCTTCGTAACGCTCCAACTGATCGGCAGAGAAGTCGTTCGCCTTCAGCGCGTCGAAGATCACTTGCGCCGCCAGCATGCCGCTCTTGATGGCGGAGTGAATTCCCTTCAGCCGTTGTGGATTCAGAAGGCCGGCGCAGTCTCCTGCCAACAACACTCCATCGGCGTACATCCGCGGAACTGCAAAATAACCGCCGGCAGTGACGGTCTTCGCGCCATAACGAATCATCTTTCCACCATCGAGCAGCTTGGCGATGTAAGGATGAGTCTTGAAGCGTTGGAATTCTGCGTGCGGATCGATCAATGGATCTTTGTAATCGAGTCCAGTCACATACCCGATATTCACGACGCGGTTTTGCATTCCGTAGATCCAACCACCGCCATAAGTCGACGTGTCGGAAGGAAAGCCGAGTGTGTGCGTGACGCGTCCGGTTGGATATCGATCGTCAGGCAGTTCCCACAACTCTTTTACGCCGAGACTGTAGACCTGCGGATCACATCCCTCGTCTAATGCGAGTCGTTCGATAAGTTGCTTGGTGAGCGATCCGCGTGGTCCTTCGCCGAGGACAGTCACCTTTGCCTTGAGATCGACACCGGGCTCGTAGTTCGGTTTCCGCTTCCCTTCTTTATCGATGCCTTTATCGCCAGTGCGAACTCCAAGCACGCGGTCGTTGTCGTCGTAGAGCAGATCGGCGCCGGGAAACTCCGGGAAAATATTTACGCCCGCCTCTTCACACTTCTCACCTAACCAGGCAGTCAACCGATTGAGAGAAACAATGTAATAACCGTGATTCTTCAGTGGCGGTGGTGTGATCGGTGAACGTATTGCGAGTTTCGGTGTGAGATAGAGGAAATGATCTTCTTTCACCGGCGACTCGAGCGGCGCGCCTTGTTCCTCGAAATTAGGGATCAGTTCGCGGAGCGCTTTCGGGTCCATCACTGCGCCGGAGAGTATGTGTGAGCCGACGGTCGATCCTTTTTCGATCACCGCGATTTCAATATCGCCGAGAGATTTGTCTTGTTTGACCAGTTGTGCGAGGTGGAGCGCGCCGCTGAGATTGGCCGGGCCTGCACCTACAAAAACAACATCAAACTCCAGAGTTTCGCGTTCCATGTCCACAGATTACACAGAACTCACAGATTGGAGCAATCGGCGTAATCTGTGTACTCTGTCGTTATGCCTAACCATCTAATTAATGAAACCAGTCCTTATCTGCTTCAGCATGCGCACAATCCGGTCGATTGGTATCCGTGGGGCGACGAAGCGTTCGAAGTATCGCGTCGCGAGAACAAGCCGGTTCTGCTCAGCATTGGCTATTCGGCTTGCCACTGGTGTCACGTGATGGCGCATGAGTCGTTTGAAAACGAAGAGATCGCGAAGCTCATGAATGAGTATTTCGTGAATATCAAAGTCGACCGCGAAGAGCGTCCGGACCTCGATCAGATCTACATGAACGCTGTCCAAATGATGACTCATCACGGTGGTTGGCCGATGACAGTGTTTCTGACGCCCGAGGCAGTTCCGTTCTATGGTGGCACGTATTTTCCGCCGCAGGACCGTTACAACATTCCGGGTTTTCCGAGAGTTTTGATCGGCGTTGCGGAAGCATATCGCGAGCGACAGGATGAAATACGCGAGACGGGGACATCGTTGATCAATGAACTCCGTCGATTGAGTGAGACAGGTGGTTCCGATCATCCGATTGAGACTGAGTTGCTCGATGCGGCGTATGTCGGCGTGGTGCGAAATTATGATTCGATCAACGGTGGTTTCGGTGGCGCACCGAAGTTTCCACCCGCGATGACGCTCGAATTCTTACTGCGCACACACGTTCGGACCGGCAATCGTGAAGCGCTTGAGATGGTGAAATACACGTGCGACAAGATGGCGAATGCCGGCATGTACGATCAGATCGGCGGCGGTTTTCATCGGTATTCAACTGATGCGAAATGGCTAGTTCCTCACTTTGAGAAAATGTTGTACGACAACGCCTTACTTTCGCGACTCTACCTTCATTATTTTCAGATCAGCGGTGAACAACAGCCGCGCGAAACTGCGGAAGGTATTCTCGATTACGTTCTTCGCGAGATGACGCACCCGGAGGGTGGTTTTTATTCAACGCAGGACGCCGATTCAGAAGGACACGAGGGAAAGTTCTTTGTTTGGGACCTTAAAGAAATTCAGCAGACGTTGGGTGAAAAAGATGCGTCGAATTTCGCGGCGTACTACAACATCACCGAGGCGGGAAACTTTGAAGGAAAGAATATTCCGAACGTCACACGGTCTAAAGAAGAAGTCGCGAAGTCTCTTGGAATTTCCGAAGCAGACCTCGAGGCATCGCTCAAAGAAAGCCGTCGCAAACTTTTTGAGTTGCGAGAGACGCGCATCAAGCCCGATCGAGACGAAAAAATTCTCACCGCCTGGAACGGTTTGATGCTCGCGAGCTTTGCAGAGGCGGGTGTGATCCTTAATCGGCCTGACTACACAGATGCTGCTCGACGAAACGCGGAGTTTGTTCTTTCAAATCTGCGCGCGGATGGAAGGTTGCTACGCACGTGGAAAGACGGGCGTGCAAAGTTCAATGCGTATCTTGAAGATTACGCGTTTCTGAGCGAAGGTCTCCTGACGCTGTTCGAAACGACGGGGGAACTGCGTTGGCTCAAGGAAGCACTGGCTCTGGCTGACCGCATGATTGAAGAGTTCTGGGACGACGAGAGCGGCGGATTTTTCTTTACCGGGAAGAGTCATGAAAGCTTGATCGTGCGTGCCAAGGATTACTTTGATAACGCGACACCCTCGGGAAACTCCGTCGCCGCCATTCTATTGCTGCGGCTCGCGACACTCACGGGTCAAGAAAACTATCGAAGTCTCGCAACGGCCGTCCTGCGTGAAATCGGCGATCAGGTTCGACGATATCCATCCGGCTTCGGCTACGCCCTGTCGGCTATTGATTTTCTGCTCTCGACGCCGAAGGAAGTGGCGATTGTCGGAAAAGATTCAGACGATATCGGTCCATTCTTGGCCGAAACCTGGAGAAAATATCTCCCCAACAAGGTCCTTGCTCCTGGCTTTGGGGATAACTCCGACGCAGCTCAGATCACCCCATTACTCGCAAATCGCCCCCTCATCGACTCCAAAGCTACGGCGTACGTGTGTGAGCATTTCACTTGTCAGCAGCCAGTGACCGACGTAAATGCCCTCGCAGCACAGCTTTAGACAGAACTTCCAGGATTTTCAGGATGAACGGGATTGAATCTTGTTCATCTTGCAAATCTTGAGAATCAACGCTATATTTACCCTCGTGCCAAACAATGTTGGCACCATACCAAGCGCGCAAAACCAATCCACCAATTTTGTTAGTTAGGTCTTCTGTTTTCGGAAGGATCGCCCCAGAGATGCTGAAAACCAACTGGAGGAGCACCGCTCTCATGACAGGTATCTCTGTCGTGAGCGCCATTTTGCTGTTGGCGGCAGTTATCACCACCGTTGACCTCGCCCTTTTCAAAGACGTAGGAATCGGCTCATGGCTGTTGCTAATCCTCATCACAATAGCCTCAAGCCCACTCACCGTTCGCGTAACCAGTAAAGACGGCATCCTCAGAAGCAGAGAGTCTATTGCCGACTCATTCGTCCTGCTGGCCGTAATGCTCTACGCCGTTCCTCCCTCAAACGCCACCGGCCCGGCAGTCTTACTCGCAGCCCTCGTCGCATTTGTTTCCACCTACCGCATTGCAACCAATAGGGAAGTACTGCTCAAGACCGGCATGGCAGTGGTTTCTACGTTCGTCGCTGCCTCGTTTTATGGAGCACTAATCAATTTGTTTGCTGGTCAGAACGAAGTGCCTGCGCAAGGCGCTCTTCCGCTGAACGTCCTTTTAATTCCCCTCCTCGTCCTCGCCGCTCTGCAATACGTATTGAGCACGATTGCGACAGCGTGGTGTTTGAGTTTTGAAGCCGGTAAGTTCACCCTCATTCCCACACCTGAAACAGTCGTTTGGACACTGACCACAAAGCTCGCCGGAGCGGCTTCGGCAGTGCTGTTCTACACGGCAGTCTTCAACGAAAGTTTCGCACATGCAGTTCTCGGTTTGCTGATCTCCGTTCTCATGTACCTGCTTTATCGCTTCAACGAACGACGGCTTGAAGAAATTCGTCACGGTGAGGCCGAAAGACTCCAGCACGCCGAAGAGATGGCAAACATTCACATGAACACCATCGAGTCGTTGGCGATCGCGATCGACGCAAAAGATCAGACGACTCACGGTCATGTGCGCCGCACACAGATCTACGCTCAACAGATGGGACGCCTCTTAAAGGTTTCTGACTCAGAAATACGTGCTCTTCACGCAGGGGCATTACTTCACGACATCGGCAAACTCGCGGTGCCTGAATACATCCTGAATAAACCAGGCAAACTCACTGAAGCCGAATTCGCAAAGATGAAGATTCACCCCGTCGTCGGTGGCGACATCCTCAAACGCGTCAACTTCCCTTACCCGGTTGAAGACATCGTTCGTTATCACCACGAGAAATGGGATGGCAGCGGTTATCCCAAAGGTCTCAAGGGTGAAGGGATTCCACTCGTCGCGCGAATTATTTCTGTCGTTGATTTCTACGATGCGACACGTTGCGATCGTCCCTATCGCAAAGGGATGAAACGCGAAGAGTCGCTCGCGCTTTTGCGCAGCATGGTCGGCAGCGCGTTTGATCCGAGAGTGGTAGAAACCTTCATCAAGCACGTGGAAGAGTTTGATCGGATGATCGACTCGCAGGATATTCAGGAGCAAGTTGCTTCGGCGCCTACCATCGACACCCAAACAAGCACGAAGCCGGATGCCGGTTTAGCGCCCGATATTCTTGGTGTTGCGGAAGAGGTTTCGCCGTTCCGCTCGATCAGTGACGCACAACGCGAGGTTTTTGCGCTCCACGAAATTGCACAGACGATCGGTTCGTCGCTCAATCTCAGCGACACGGTGACGCTCGTTGCGAACAAGCTGCGCGCGATCGTGCCGTTCGACACGTGTGTGATTTATCTGGTTGACGATCCTTCGGGCAAAGCGATTGCCGCGCATGTGGTCGGCGAAGAGCTGGAGTTGTTCAAGCGCAGGCGCATCAACATTGGCGACGGGATTACTGGTTGGGTGATAGCGAATTCACGATCGATGTGTAATGCCTCGGCGGATCTGGACATGATTGGGATTCCCGATGAAGTCGTAAAACGCTTTCGCGGTGTCCTGGTCTCGCCGTTACTGCGTGAAGACGGCGCCTTTGGCGCAATCTCGTTGTACTCGCAAAGCCGCACGTCATACAGCACTGAGCACGTTCGACTGCTCGAATCAGTTTGCCAGCACGCTTCGAGCGCGCTCAACAACGCGCTGACTTATGAGCGAACTCGCGAGAGTGCGCTTGTCGATCCTTTGACGGATCTGCCGAATGCGCGCGGATTCTACATGATGCTGGAACAGCGACTCGCCGAATGCCAGCGCATGAACAAGGAGCCGCTGGCCGTCGTCTGTATGGACATCGACGACTTCAAGGTCGTAAACGACCAGTACGGACACTCGATTGGCGACCGCTTGCTAGCGAGTGTGGCGGGTGTTGTGCGCCGAGAGTTGAGACAGATGGACATACTGACGCGCTACGCGGGAGACGAATTCGTAGCCATCATGCCGATGGCCTCAATCAAGATGGCCGGAGCCATCAGCGAGCGAATGCGCAACGCCGTCGAAGAGCAATTATTTTCAGTGCGCACGGGCACAATGGTTGGCTTAGGCGTCAGTCTCGGTGTCGCCTGCTTCCCGGAGGACGGCGAAACCTCCGAAGAACTCCTGAGCGCCGCCGCCCGCCGCATGCAACACGACAAGAACGGACGCAAAACCGTTCTCACCGTCGCCGGCGCGGGCCTCGCCCCAATCGACATGATGACCTAAAGCCACAAAAGGCACATAAAGCACAAAAGGCACAAAATAGTTTTCGATGATCGTTTTGTGCCTTTTGTGCTTTATGTGCCTTTTGTGGCCCTTTTTGTGGCTAACTCTTTTTGTGGCATAATCCGACGTTTTATGAGCAAACAAACAGCCGCACCACCTTCAGCCGCAAAAGCCGAAGAGCAGCAGAGCTCTACCGGCGTGATGGACGCTCCCCCGGACCTGGACCCCAAACAGCTCAAAGAAGAAAGAGACCAGGCCAAGGAACGACAGAAAACCCGAGTCAACAACAGCGGACTCAAAGTCGATCAACTAATCGAACTTTACCGGCAGATGCTCTTGATCCGTCGCTTCGAAGAGAAGTCGGCGGAAGTTTATGTCGCCGGTAAGATCGGTGGCTTCTGTCACCTGTACATCGGCCAGGAAGCCGTCGGTGTCGGCACCATCTCCGCGATCAGAAAAGACGACTATGTGCTCGCGAGTTATCGCGAACACGGACTCGCACTCGCCAAGGGTATGACGGCGCGTTCGATCATGGCAGAGCTATATGGCAAAGCTACCGGTTGCTCAAAAGGCAAAGGCGGCTCGATGCACATGTTCGACAAGAGTCTCGGCTTTCTCGGCGGGCACGCGATTGTCGGCGGCCAGATTCCACTCGCAACCGGAACCGCGTTCGCCACGAAGTATCAGGGCACCGATCAGGTGACGCTTTGTTACTTCGGCGAAGCGGCAGTGAATCAGGGCGCGTTCCACGAGTCGCTGAACATGGCCCAGCTTTGGAAGCTCCCTTGCATCTACATCTGCGAGAACAATCAATACGGCATGGGCACTTCTCTCGCCCGCGCCATGTCTCTGCGTGACATCTCCAAGAAAGCCTGCGCCTACGAAATGCATTCGGAGTTTGTTGACGGCATGGACGTGCTGGCCGTGCGTGAAGCCACGGTGCGTGCGGTCGAACGCGCGCGCAAGGATTACCTGCCGACGCTGCTCGAGATTCGCACCTATCGCTTTATGGGCCACTCGATGTCTGACCCCGGCAACTATCGCACGAGAGCGGAAATCGAGAAGTATCAGGAGCGCGATCCACTCAAACTGTTTTCCGCCAGCCTGCTCGAAGAGAACATCGTAGACCAAAAAGCTCTGGACGAGATGGACCAGAAGATTCGCGAAGAGGTCGAGGATTCGATTCGTTTTGCCGATGAGAGTCCATTCCCGGATCCGTCCGAGCTCTACACAGACGTCTACGCAAACCCAATCGAACCGGGCCGCAAATAAAAATCATGCCGACAATCACGATCCGCGAAGCACTTAATCAGGCCCTCCGCGAAGAGCTGGCCCGCGATGAAAAAGTATTTTTGATGGGTGAAGAAGTTGCCGAGTACGACGGCGCTTACAAAGTCACTAAAGGTCTATTCCACGAGTTTGGCGGCAAAAGAGTTATCGATACGCCGATCACTGAGCTCGGATTTGCCGGGCTCGGCGTGGGCGCGGCGATGGCTGGGTTAAGACCGGTTATCGAGTTCATGACCTTTAACTTCTCGATACTGGCCACCGATCAGATCATTAACTCGGCTGCCAAGATGCTTTACATGTCGGGCGGTCAGTTCAATATTCCGATCGTTTTTCGTGGTCCAGGCGGTTCCGCGTTTCAGGTTTCATCGCAGCACTCTCAGGCGATCGAATCGTGGTATGCATACTTTCCTGGAATCAAGGTTGTGATGCCGTCGACCCCGGCCGACGCTAAAGGACTACTGAAGTCTGCCATTCGCGACGACGATCCGGTTGTGTTCATTGAGCAGGAGCGGATGTACGGACACAAAGGCGAGGTTCCTGACGATCCTGACTTCACGATTCCACTCGGAGTCGCGGACATCAAACGCGAAGGCAAAGACGTGACGATCGTCGCGCGTTCATTGATGGTTCCACTGGCGCTAAAAGCAGCGGATCAACTCGAGCAGCAGGGTGTTTCGTGTGAAGTGATCGATCCTAGAACCATCCGGCCACTCGACATCGGTACGATTGTCGAATCAGTAAAAAAGACGAATCGCGTTGTCATCGCGGAAGAGTCGCATCCGGTCTGCGGCGTCGGCGCGGAGATCAGCACAGAGATCATGGAGCGCGCGTTTGACTATCTCGACGCTCCGGTAAAGCGCGTTTCGGGCGTTGATGTGCCGATGCCATACGCGAAGAACCTGGAAGACCTCGCGATACCTGATGTGAACCGGATTATCGCGGCTGTTCGCGAAGTTGCTTACTTAGACTAGGACCCTATCCACAGATTGCACAGATTATGGCGACGAAGGTAATCATGCCGAAGCTCTCCCCCACGATGGAGGAGGGACAGATCTCGCGTTGGTTAAAAAAAGAGGGAGACAAGGTCTCCATGGGCGAGCCGCTCGCCGAAATCGATACCGACAAGGCGACGATGGAAATGCAGGCACTCGCGAACGGTGTCCTGCGCAAGATCCTGATTGGTGAAGGGCAGTCAGCCCCCTTGGGACAGTTGATCGCCGTGATCGGCGAACCCAACGAAGACATCGCGTCGATGTTGTCTGAAGCACCGGCGGCGGCCGCGCCGAAACCGCAGGAGCAGAAGAAAGAAGAGCCGGCGAAAGCTCCGGAGCCACCGGCACCGGCGCCACAAGCGAAAGCCGCAGCGGCGAGTGCACAACCGCAACCCGCAGTCGACAACGGTCGTCCATCACTGCCGGCAGCATCTGACTCAGGTCGAATGATCGTCTCGCCGCTTGCCGCGCGCATGGCTGCTGAAGCAGGCATTGATTTACGTTCGCTTCAGGGCAGTGGACCCGGCGGGCGGATCATCAAGAAGGACATCGAAGCAGCCATGAGCCAGCCGAAAGCGGAGGCTGCTACTCCGCTCCGTCTCGTTCAAGCCCCACAGGCGGGAGCTTCGGCTTATCGGGACGAGCCGGCCAGTGAGATTCGAAAGGTTATTGCGAAACGTCTCGTCACTTCACTCGGACCGATCCCGCACTTCTTTCTCACCTGTGACATCGAAATGGATCGTGCCGCCGAAATGCGCAAAGGCATCAACGCCCTCGATCCGGATCTCAAGATCAGCATCAACGACATCATCATCAAAGTGACTGCGGCAGCGTTGCTGCAGCATCCGCAAGTCAATGCCTCGTTCCAGGAGAAGATCGTCAGATACTACGAACACGCTGACATCGGCGTCGCGGTCGCGATCGAGGACGGTCTGATCACGCCTGTGGTGCGTGCGGCAGATCAAAAATCACTGAGCCAGATTGCGGGTGAAGTACGTGAATTGGCAGAGCGTGCGCGTTCGCGGAAGTTGAAGCCGGAAGAGTACACAGGCGCGACCTTCTCGATCAGCAACCTGGGCATGTTTGGCATCGACGAGTTCACCGCAGTCATCAATCCGCCTGAAGGCGCGATACTCGCAATTGGCGCGATGACGCCGAAACCGGTTGTCCGTGACAACGAGATCGTGATCCGGCAAATGATGCGCGTCACGATGTCGTGCGATCACCGCATCATCGACGGCGCCACCGGCGCAAAGTTCCTGCAGACATTCAAAAAGATCCTCGAGAATCCGCTCTATCTCGTCGTGTGAGCCACAAAAAAGCACAAAAGGCACAAAATGATTTCTGTGCCTTTCGTGCCTCTTTGTAGCTAATCTGTTTCTACGCGGCGCGAACTGTTTGTCGGTTAAAGCAGCCCGCAATCTCCTCAGCATCGAGTGTGTCGCGTTCCATCAACAACTCAACGAGACGCCCGATCGATTCTTTCTCTGCCGAGACAATCGCACAAGCACGCTCGAGTTGTTCGTTGATTAACTCGGTCGTCGCTTCTTCAACCTTATCCAGCAAACTCTGGCTGCGCTGCTGATCCGACTGGCCAAGATGAATCGGTCCGAGACGGCTCATACCAAACTCGCTGACCATCCGTCTGGCTATTTCGACGGCGCGTTCGATATCGTTCGAAGCTCCGGCAGTCATCGTCGCCAGCAGGATCTGCTCGGCGGCACGACCACCAAGCAACAACGCAATCTGATCCTCGAGGTACTCACGCTTCTTCATAAAACGATCGCGTTCGGGCAGTGACTGCGTTACACCAAGTGCACGGCCGCGTGGAAGGATCGACACCTTGTGAATCGGATCGCCATTCTCCACCGCTAAGCCGACCGCAACGTGACCAGCCTCGTGGACTGCTGTCGCGTAGCGCTCATCATCGTCCATCATGAAGCCCTGTCGTTCGGCGCCCATCAGGATGCGATCACGCGCGATTTCAATGTGCTTGCGAGCGACTGCCGGTGAATCGTCGCGAGTGGCGGCGATTGCGGCCTCGTTCATGAGATTCGCGAGTTCGGCGCCGGAGAACCCGGGAGTTCCCCGAGCGATCCACTGCAAGTCGAGGCCGTCTTCGAGTTTGAGATTACGTGCATGAACTTTCAGGATCGCCTCGCGGCCAGAAACGTCGGCAAGATTCACCGCGATCTCACGATCGAAACGGCCCGGGCGTGTGAGTGCTTTATCGAGAATATCCGGCCGGTTAGTTGATGCAATCACCACAACCGCGCTCGACTGATCAAATCCATCCATTTCAACCAACAACTGGTTCAACGTCTGATCCTGATCGGCAGAGGCCGAATCGCCACCGCGACCACGCTGTCGTCCAAGAGCGTCGATCTCGTCGATGAAGATAATGCAGGGCGAGAGCTTTCTGCCCTTTGCAAAGAGATGTCGCACGCGCGCCGCGCCAAGTCCCGCAAACTTCTCCTGAAAGCTCGAACCTGAAGCCGCCAGGAACGCCACACCCGCTTCTTTCGCCGCAGCACGGGCGAGAAGCGTTTTGCCAGTACCCGGAGGCCCATAAAGCAAAATGCCACGCGGAACGCGTCCACCAAGCCGGCTAAATCGCTCCGGATTGCGCAAGAACTCAATCGTTTCCGTCAACTCCGCGCGCGCTTCATCAACGCCCGCCACATCGGCAAACCCAACATCCTGCTTACCATTGTGATTCTCCAGCTCGAATGCGCCACGACCACTCATGCTAGAGTAGAGTTTCCAACTGGCAAATCCGACCACTCCAAGCATCAAGATCGGCAGTCCCCAACTGAGAACATCGGAAAGCAGTCCGGGCTGCAAAGGCCGAAACTCGATCGGCACATTGTTCTTCCGGAACAGTTGGACTACCTCAGCCTGCGTGGTTTCCCCTGTAACCGTTGCTTCGACGAGCGTTCCGTCAGCCTTGGTAACGGTCAGCGTCTCCCCCTCGACAGCGAGAGATGCTGCGCCGCCGGTTTGAGCAAGGTTATAGAGCTGGGAATAGTTGATCTTTTGTACTGATGATAGCTGCGCTTGATAAATCGCAATCGTGCCCGCAACGATTAGCGCAAGAGCAATGACAGACAGGCCTATGATGGCGACTTTGCGTGTTCGAACCGATACCCGTGGGCTGGGGGTGGGCATAAACAAACCTCCAAATGATCCGGCAGAGAGCGCCTCTGTCCGGCCGGCAAACAAGATAAAAGAACCAAAGAATCGGGGTTAGATAAAGCGACGGAACTTCGATGGAAGGACCCGCACGCGAAAACCGAGACAGGCTTAAAACACCGATGCGCCCGCCTTCGCGAACGCTGTCATCACTTTAGCACAGATTACACAGATTCGTGATAGATCAATTCGGGTTGTCCGTACTGTTTCCTCAGTAATTTAAAATCCGTACCATCCGTGGCTCGCGCTGCTACGTTTCCATACGCTCAAACAACTGTTTTCCTTCAAAAAGCCCCGAAACCAAAATGGCACACTCGTTGCTCAACAGAGTGCGATTGCTTTTGTACCAACGAAACTTGGGCGTGGTTGACAAAAGGAGGAAGAACAAATGCTTTGGACGATTTTTGTAATTCTCTTGGTGCTGTGGTTGCTCGGCGTTGTAAGTAGCTACACGGTTGGTGGGTTTATACATATCCTGTTGGTGTTAGCGCTTGTGGTGCTGCTTATCAACATCATCGG
>DATEIS010000451.1:0-30952 GCA_035278765.1 Pyrinomonadaceae bacterium
GGCGTTCGAGGTTGAATTCCTATCGGCGGGAAAACTCTACGTGTTGGTAGGGAACGATTGGAGCGGTCACGAAGTGGCTGTTGACTGACTGCGCCGCGTAGGGTTCCGCGAACCAATCTCATTTATTAAGACGACGGGTGATTTCGGTTTTGAAGTTTGGAGTCTGGCAGGCGAGAAGGGTGAATGTCACGTGATTCCAACGCAGGTAATACTCGCGGCCCGGGAACTGGTGAAACGAGATCCGGACGAGTTTAAGCTGCGCGTTGAAAGACGACGGCCAAAGGATGAAAGGATCTACGCGCTCACTTCGTTGCCGCCTCGCCCGAGAGATCCAGCAGCAACTGCGGAATGTATAAACTCTTGGCGCGCGGCCGGACTCAAGGTGGTCGCGTTCAATCACCCCTCAGAAATTGAAATACTCTCACAGACTTTTGATGTCGAGTTTGTGCCGGTCGAAAAAACTGCAAAAGACACTTTTGGTGGACACTACGTCTACGTCAACACGCTGCTTGATTGGGCCGCCGAGCAAAACGTTTTGGCGCTGCTAATCAATGCCGACATCCAACTGCAATTGGAGACGTGGGAGTTGCAACGAATCCGCCAGTTGTGCGACGGCGGACTTGGTTATTTCATTCGCTTCAATCACGACGGCGACGTTCGGCGCGCAAGTCGTGAAGTGCATGGCATCGACGCATTTTTGTTACATGGCCGCGACGCTTCGCTGTTTCCAAAATCCTTTCTCAGCCTGGGCCAGCCGTGGTGGGATTATTGGGTCCCGTTTATCTTCGCGAATAACAATCGCCTGATGCGCGCGATTGATTTCCCGGTCGCGTTTCATCGCAACCATCCACAGAATTGGTCGTGGGAAAACTGGGGTCGTTGCGGAGTCGAGTTCGGTCGCGCGGCAGGACTCAACGGCAACAGAGGTTTCGAGCCTTGCGGTTCGACCGCCTGGGGCTCGCGTTGTCATATCGAGCAGCACACAACAGGTCTGTCTCAGCAGCCAATGAACATCAGGCAATGGGCCGAAGAGAAATTTAGTGGTCCAGGAGCCAAACTCTTTTTGGAATTGGGCGCACATAACGGCGACAACGACTGGCTGGCACAAATCCCGGGCGCCACCGTCCATGTTTTTGAGCCTGACTTGCGCAATCAACCGCAACCACGAACGAACGTGGTGGTGCATCAGAAAGCGATTGGCGATCACGACGGTCATGCTTCGATCGTATTGAGCCAGCGCAAGTGGGCCGAAACATGGACACACTCGTCGTCGATTAAGCAGCCCTTCAATCATTTGCTGCGTTATCCCGTGACCTTTGGCGCATCGGTCCCGGTTGTCGTGCAGTCACTCGACAGTTTCTGTGAAGAACAACGACTGGACGGCGTCATTGATTTTATCTGGGCCGACATCGAGGGAGCCGAGGGCGACATGATTCTGGGCGGCCGGCAGACTCTGAAACGCACACGTTACCTGTTCACGGAATTCTCCGACGACGAGCTGTATAAGGACCAGGTCACGCTCCGCGAAATCCTGGAGATGCTGCCTCAGTTTAAAGTGATCGAGATGTGGCAGGACTACGTCCTGCTCGAAAACCAGGAACTAAGGTGAAATTTTGATGAGTACGCCGAAGGCGTTCGCTAATTTCAGCCCAGGGTTCGAGCATCGCGAGAACCCTGGGACATGGTTTTTAAATTGCGCTGAAACCCTGAAAGGGTTCGCCAAGAGAGGAACCCTTTCAGGGTTTGCTCCTCTTTATTTCATGTTTCCCAGGGTTGTCGCTGGCGCTCCAACCCTGGGCTGAAATTAGCGAACGCCTTCGGCGTAATTCAATAGAAGCCAAACTGATATGAGTCAACTCGGGCAGGACAAAATCGTCGATGAATATTTTCACGGGAAGCGCGATGGCGTGTTCGTCGACATCGGCGCTTACGATGGCATGACGATCTCGAACACGCTGATGCTGGAGCGAGACCGTTGCTGGACCGGCATCTGCATCGAACCGCTGCCCGACATTTTTGCGGCTCTGCGCCGTAACCGCAGTTGCATTTGTGTACACGCGTGCATTGGCGACCACGATGAATCCGAGGTCGAGTTTCTGGCGATTCAGAGCAACGCGGCCCAGACTCGCATGCTGAGCGGCGTGTTGTCCGCATACGATCCAAGACACCTCTCGCGCGTCGATTCAGAGATCAGCGAATTCGGAGGAAGCAAAGGCGTGATCCAGGTACCGATGCGACGCCTGGATAAAGTGCTTCAGGAACACGGCGTCGACAAAGTTGATTACTTGTCTATCGACACGGAAGGCTCGGAACTTTCGATCATACGTTCGACGAACCTCTCAGCACTCGGGAATCCCTGTATCACGGTGGAAAACAATTACGACGACCCATTGTTAGACGTAGCCCTGAATGAGCAGGGATATACGCTGCATACAATCATCGAATGGGATCGTTTTTACGTACACGGCATCGTTACGTAGATGAAAGACACCTTCACAAAACACGTCAGCATCGGCATCTATTGCCACACTGAGCCGGAGCGGCTGCGGATAACATTGGACAGCGTGCGGCGAAACACTGTTCCGGGATTTCAGCTAGTCGTTTTGGCAGACGGCCACGATGCACACATGACGCAGGCGTTAAGTGGAATGCCTGAGATCCCGCAGTCCCGAACTAAAGAATCTCTCGGCGCCGCAGCATGTTTCAACCGGCTGGCGGCACATTCAGATGCTGCCGTCGTCGTGTTGCTCGAAAGCGGAGCGCGTGTCGGCCCGGGCTGGCTCGAACATTTGCTCAGGGGTCTTGAGACCGATCCGCAAAACGGTCTTGCTGGTCCATCAACAAACCTTTCATGGAACGAACAGGGTGTGTTCCGAAACAGCAACGGAAGCGACCAGCAGGTGTGGGAACTTGCGCGCGAAGCTGAGGCACGGTTTAACGATCAGGTGCGCACGCTGGAGCCCCTCTACAGTCTCGCGGATTTTTGTTACGCGGTCCGCCGTGAAGTGATCGAAGCCGTGGGTGGCGCGGATGAACGATACTCGCTCGGGCCGTGCTGGGAAATGGATTACAACATTCGCGCCGCGCGTGCCGGTTGGCGTGGTGTTTGGGTCGGCGCCGCGTACGTACATCGCGCGCCATTTACCGCGCGCCGTCAACTCGAAGAGGCGCGCCGCTTCGAAGCGAGCAAGCATCTCTACCAGGACAAGTTCTGCGGCGCGCGCCTCCGCGGTGAAAAGACTGACTACCGTGCCCACTGCCGCGGCGATGCTTGTAGTAACTTCGCTCCACCAGAACTGATAGAACTTAAGAGACCTCTTCCTGTTTTGTCAGCCTCGGAAGTCTCTCCACCGGTCCCCGCCGTGGTCGAAGCGCCGCTCGTTAGTTGCATCATGCCAACGTATAACCGGCGTATGTTTGTGCCACAGGCGATTCGCAGTTTTCTGCGACAGGACTATCCGAATCTGGAACTGCTGGTGGTCGACGATGGACCAGATGCGGTGTCGAGTTGCGTGCCGGAGAGCGATCGAATTCGTTACCTCCGCCTGGATCGTAAGGCCACAATTGGCGCTAAACGCAACCTCGCATGTGCACAGGCACGCGGTGAATTTATTGTGCACTGGGATGACGACGATTGGTATCCGGTGGATCGTGTTACGCGACAGGTTTCCACACTTGAAGGTTATGACATCAGCGGAAGCAGTCGCATCTACTATCATGATGTGACGACGGCGCAAGCCTGGGAATACCGTTATCCGCATGCCAACGCGTCGTGGGTAGGCGGCAATACCCTCGTCTACCGCAAAACATTTTGGGACCACCACCGCTTCGCAGACATTCAGGTCGGAGAGGACTCTCGTTTTGTTTGGAGCAACCGCGGGAGATCGATTCGCGACCTCGCCGATCCATCGTTGTGTGTCGCAACCGTCCACCCGGAAAATGTCAGTCGCAAAGATCTCCACGGTTCGTACTGGCACTCACTATCGCGCGATCTGCTCGCAACGTTGCTCGGCGACGAAATTTACTTTTATTTTCGAGCACGTGAGTGGCCACTCGTTTCCTGCATCATGCCGACTTACAACCGGCGCGCTTACGTGCCACAGGCTTTGCACTCTTTCCTCCAGCAGGATTATCCGAATCGAGAGTTGATCGTCATAGACGATGGGACCGATCCTATCGAAGATTTGATACCAACGGAGGAGAACATTCAGTACTTGCGGAAGCCGCATCGCATGTCGATTGGCGCCAAGCGCAATCTCGCGTGTCAACACGCGCGTGGAGAAATCATCGCGCATTGGGACGATGACGATTGGTACTCGCCGGATCGTCTTCGTTATCAAGTTGCGCCCATAGTCGCCGGCGCAGCGGATTTTACCGGGCTTGAGAACAAGTTTGTGCTGAAGTTACCCGCCGGCGAGTTCTGGACCACCGATCCGCAATTGCATCAGCGCATGTTTGTCGAGAATGTTCACGGCGGGACGCTCGTATACCGGAAAGATATTTGGACGCAAGGCTGCCGTTATCCGGAAGTGAATCTGGCGGAGGACGCATGGCTGCTTTATCGCGCGACTCATAATGGCAAACGCCTATTGCGACTCTCGAATCCCGGCGTGTTTGTCTACGTGCGACATGACACAAACGCGTGGCGTGAGTTTGCGCCTGGCAGCTTCATCGATCCCAAAGGTTGGCAACGTCTGCCGCCGCCCGCTCACTTTCCGTCCCGAGCTTTCTCGTTCTACATGCAAGCTGCAAAGCAAGACTGAATTTCCCGTCAACAAAGATCGTGTCGTATCGTATTATCAACCGGTGCAGACACGATTTCACGCCATTGGAAAGCAGAGTTACATCAGGCTGGGACTGATCTTCCTGGCGTGGACTGCGTACGGTGTCTTTTTTGCGAGTCAGAGCATTATCAGGAGAGGGATTTCGAGAGGGTTTGCGGACTTGCCGCGCCATCTGGTTCCGTGGCTGCTGTGCGCTTACTGCTGGGCCATCCTGACGCCAGTCGTCCTTCGTTTAGCTTCACGTTTTCCATTTACGAAAGGTCGATTTGTTAAGGCGTTCGTTGTTCACATTCCGGCTGCGGTTGTTTTGTCGTTGATGCAGTTAGGTTTGTATTCAGCTGTGGCTACTTTGATTTCCGGATCCGGAGTGAACCGTGCCATTGGTCTGTATAGAGAACTGGTGGTCGAGGAGTTTCATCAGAGCGTTCTGGTCTACGCGTTGATCATCGCAATCTATTCCGCGCATCAATTTCTCTTTAGAGCGTCTCAGGACTCGGCGGTTGAAGTTGTTGCCGAGCAGCCAGCAAGTGTGCCGGTGGAGTACCTGTCTCGAGTCTCAATTAAAGTTAATGGACGGATCGTGCTCTTGAATATTGAGGACGTCGAATGGATTACTTCGGAAGGGAACTACGTTAGCCTGCACAGTAAAGGTAAGGCGTACTTGTTACGCGAAACTATGGATCGGATCGAGAAAAAATTGGATCCAGTTGCGTTTGTACGGCTGCGGCGCTCGACGATCGTTCGCATCGATCAGATTCAAGAACTGCATCCCACATCCAAAGGTGAGTTCGAAGTCATCTTGAAAGATGCAACCCGACTCTCCTCAACCCGCCGCTACCGCAAGAATCTCCAAAGCGCGTTGAAAGTTTGATTGCTTGGCTTTGCATAAAGAGTCCGAAATCCCGCCCTACGGCAGTGGGCGGATTATTCAAGTCCTTTCTATATCAAACTAATCAATTGACGTTTGAATCCCGCCAACGGAAGTTGGCGGATCGTTCAAGCTGTCACTATTTATCTAAATTCCGTCCACAGGAGTCGCGGGCGTTGATGAATAGTGTGGACTTGAACCATCCGCCCACTGCCGTGGGCGGTATTGGAATCTCTTTACGGGTGAGCTTTATAGAAAGGACTTGAACCATCCGCCCACTGCCGTGGGCGGTATTGGAATCTCTTTGCGGGTGAGCATTATAGAAAGGACTTGAACCATCCGCCCACTACCGTGGGCGGTATTGGAATCTCTTTACGGGTGAGCTTTATAGAAAAGACTTGAACCATCCGCCCACTACCGTGGGCGGTATTGGAATCTCTTTGCGGGTGAGCTTTATAGAAAGGACTTGAACCATCCGCCCACTGCCGTGGGCGGGATTTATGCAAGACGGCTGGCTTCACCAAACAACTACCGCATTTCACCAAAAACGAACCGCATCTCACAAAGTTGTTGTCGTCATCAACGCCGGTAATTAAAGTCTCGGCAAAATTGAAAGGACGATCATCCATGAGAACTCTATTCCTTATCCTGCTCACAACCTTTGTGTTTTCTGCCGTTCACGCTCAAACAAAGCCCTCGGATGCCGACAGGCAAGCCATCACGCAGACGGCGCTCGATTACGTCGAGGGTTGGTATGAAGCAAACCCCGAGCGGATGGAACGCGCGCTGCACCCCGATCTCGCAAAACGCGTAGTCTTCACCGACCAAAAAGGACGGAGCCGCCTCGAACAAATGAGCGCAATGGGCCTGGTGCAGGGAGTCAAACGCGGTGGCGGCAAGGACATACCGAAAGAAAACCAACAGAAAGACATTACGATCCTCGACGTTTTCGAAAACGCCGCGAGCGTTAAGGCCGTAATGTCCGGCTGGATCGACTATATGCACATAGCGAAGGTCAACGGACGGTGGGTCATCGTCAACGTGCTGTGGGAATTGAAGCCCAGGCCGGCGCAATAGCGAAAAGCCTCACCAATCCTCAAACCACCGGCTCGAAGTCTATAAGGGGGTTGACTTCCGGGCCGGTCTGGAACGAAAATGACCTGCACTTAGCCCAGGTACCAAACCTCAGTCCAGACGTCAGGTTACCGTCCTATTTATTAGTAACCTTCACGCTGACGTATTTTAGAAAGTTCTTAGTAAACCATGAATCCACATACCCCCCTTCGTTCGCGCATTAGTCGAATTGTGCTCACATTCGGAATTGCTTGCTTGATTGCAGTTTTTGCAAGCGTGATCTTTGTCACCGCCCAGAACGACGACAAACTTTCACCAGCAGCATCGGCGAACACGACAACTGCGGATGCGCCAGCCAAAGCCAGAATTGCGGAAAATTTTGGCAAGTTGCCGCTCAGCTTTGAGTTGAATAAAGGACAAATAGACAAGCAGGTGAAGTTCGTATCGCACGGACCTGGTTACGAGCTGTTTCTGACTTCGACTGAAGCGGTTTTGAGAGTGCGAAAGTCGCCCGCTCCGCCAGCGGACAAGTCGAAGGAACCGGCTGCTGCTGATGCAAACGTGCGCGAGGGGACGGTCCTGCGCTTGAAGATGCTTGGCGCTAACGCAACGCCTCAGGTGGAAGGTCAGGACGAACTGCCGGGCAAAGTCCACTACTTCATCGGCAACGATCCCGCCAACTGGCGTCGCAATATTCCCACTTACAAAAAAGCCTACTTCAAAAACGTCTATCCCGGAATCGATGTCGTCTATTACGGCCAACAGCAGGAACTCGAATACGACTTTGTTGTGGGGGCCGGCGCCGATCCGAAACTCATCAGATTTATTGTCGAAGGCGCGGAGCAACTTCGACTGGATAAGAGTGGAAAACTATTGCTCGGGCTAAAGCACGGCGAAGTGTCGTTGAACAAGCCCGTGATCTACCAGGTCGAGGAAGATGGCAGTCGTCGCGAAGTTAAAGGCACGTACGTCATCAATCGAAACGAAGTCAGATTCAAACTCGAACGTTTCGACTCGAGCAAACCGCTCATCATCGATCCCGTACTTTCATATTCAACTTTATTGGGATCCAGTAACAACGAAAGTGGGTCGTCGATCGCAGTCGATTCCTCGGGAAATGCATATATCACCGGCAACTCCGACTTTACCGGTTTTCCCACCACGCCCGGAGCTTTCAAGACTACGTCTAATAACGGCGGAGCATTCGTTACCAAACTCGATCAGACCGGGACTTCACTTGTTTATTCGACCTACCTCAACGGTAACAACGGTAACAGCACTGGATTCGGCATCGCAGTCGATTCGTCCGGCAATGCTTACGTCACCGGAAATACCAGCGGGAACAACTTTCCGACCCTGAATGGTCTAAAGACAACCAGCACCTTTTTTACGACTACTGATGCTGCCGCAAACTGGAACAACCAGAACAACGGTTTGGTAGGGGACATCAACGTGCTGGCCGTCGCTCCGAACACGCCAACCACCCTTTACACCTCGACCAGCGACGGTCTGTACAAGAGTACTGATGGCGGAGCGAACTGGTCCAAGCTGGCTGCTACAGGGCTTTCGAGTCCTTCGTTTGCGAGTGCTTTGGCCGTAGATCCCACCAATGCTTCGGTTGTTTACATTTCTCTTTTTAGTGGCTTATCCAAGTCGACAGACGGTGGTAACAGCTTCACTACGATCAATACGTCGCCGATTAACGTCTCAAATGTGAGCGTGATCGTGTTCGATCCGGTAACACCCTCGACAATGTATGCGGCCGGCAGTAGTGGAGTGTTCAAGAGCACCGACAGCGGCAGCACCTGGATCGTGCAGAACAACTTTGGTGTTCCAGGAACTCCGAGTGTTCGTACACTCGCGATCGATCCCTCGACGCCGTTAACGATCTACGCCGGCACGTTTTTCAACGGCCTTTTTAAATCGACGAATGGCGGTAGTGTTTGGACGGCGATGAATAATGGAATGACTGGTTCCAGTGCGACCAGCATTGGTGCAATCGCGATCGATCCAGCCAATACGTCAACGATTTATGTGGGCCATGGTTCTGAAGGCGGTATTGATAAGAGTACGAATGGCGCCACCTCGTGGAGTCCGCTCACGACCGGTGTGTCGGGTCCGATCAGTGGGATGGTTGTGAATTCTTCCGGTGTGTTTGCGGCAGTTGGCAACAACAACGGAATCATCAAATCCACAAATGGGGGAACGAGCTGGGACAAAGCGAACGCTGGTCTGTGGAATCTTTCTGTTCGATTACTCGTGCCTCATCCCTCTAATGCTTCCATTCTTTACGTTGCTACGGGTTCGAGTAGCTTCTCCTTCGACGCCTTTGTCACTAAATTAAACGCCACTGGCTCCGCTCTGTTGTTTTCAACTCTGCTCGGCGGAAACAGTGATGACACCGGCAACGGCATTGCAGTCGATGCGAACGGAAATATCTATGTGGCAGGCCAGACGAGCTCCCTGAATTTTCCGGTTGCGAATGCCGTACAAGGAGCACCCGCTTCCAAGAGTTGTTCGAGCGGTTTCGTCACGAAGATCAATCCCAGCGTGCCGTCCTATGTTTTTTCGACGTACCTGCGGGGCAGCCAGTGTGATAGCGCGTCAGCCGTCACGCTCGATAACTCCGCCAATGTTTATGTAACAGGACAAACCGGCTCCTCTGACTTCCTGATTTCGAACGCATTTCAGCCCACCTTCGGTGGCAACTTTAGTTTTGACGCTTTCGTAACGAAACTGACTACTGATGGCACGCTGACTTACTCGACTTATCTTGGTGGTAATAGTACTGACAGCGGTTTAGCTATCGCTGCCGACTCTTCCGGAAACGCTTACGTTACCGGCTCCACGTTTTCAACTAACTTCCCGACGCAGAATCCTATTCAGCCAAGTCTCAGTGCATCGAGTTTTCTCGGAGATGCGTTTTTAACGAAGATCAGCAGTAACGGATCGGCACTTGTTTACTCCACGTTCCTCGGTGGCACGGGAACTGATGCCGGTCGCGGCGTCGCTATTGACTCATCAAACAACGTCTACGTAACCGGGTATACCGACTCTGTTGAATTTCCACTGACTCAGGACTCACTACGCACAAAGAGCCCGATATTTAAGAGCGTCGATGGAGCCGCGAACTGGAGCAACGACAATTTCGGTTTCGCCGCCTCCACCGTCAACACCATGGTGATCCATCCGACTGAGCCTTCAACGGTTTACGCCGGCACCCAGACGGGTGTTTTCAAGACCACAAATGGTGGCCGAACCTGGACCGCAATTAATAACGGTCTCGGCGCCAACAAGAACGTAACGGCGATGGTTATCAATCCGTCCGCGCCCGCCACGCTGTACCTGGCGATTGGTGGTTTTCAGAGCGGCACTGGTGTTTATAAGAGCACCGACAGTGGGGCTACGTGGGCCTTGCGTAACACTGGACTCATTAACACCGACCTGCTTAGCCTTGCTATTGTTCCTTCTTCACCGAACACGCTGTATCTGGGTGTGTCTTTCTGTTGTGTTCCTAGTAGTCACATCTACAAGACTACGGATGGAGCGGATAATTGGGCGCCGATACCAGATGCGCCGCCGCAGGTTCCCACCTCAATCGTTGTCGACCCGTTGGACCACGCGACAATCTATGTTTCGGATACGGTCTTCCCGGGTGCAGTTTACAAAAGCACGAACTCCGGAAGTACCTGGCAAAAGTTTGACGTGGTCGCGAATACGGTCGTGCGCTCGGTGGCGGTTAGTCCGCATACGGCGGGACTCGTGTTTGCCAGCACTGATCAGGGTGTCTTTAAGAGTGTTAATGGTGGCGCTAATTGGACTCCGTTGCCGAACAGATCCGGCAAGATCTATTTCGATCCGGTAAGCCCAACAACGGTCTATCTGCTTTCTAATTTCTTTACGGCGCAGCTGGGTGTTTTCAAGAGTACCGACACCGGGCAAACATGGACCGTCATGAACAAGGGGCTCGGTACGCCGTCCCCAACGGTGATGGTTATCGACCCTTTGAAACCTTCAACGATTTATCTCGCAAATTCATCGGCATCTGCTTTTGACGCCTTCGTCACCAAAATCAATGCAGCGGGTAACAGCGTGGTTTACTCGACACTCATTGGTGGACCACCGTCACAGACTTTCTTCGGACAGAATACCCAGGCTTTTGGAATCGCGCTCGACTCCTCGGGCAATGTTTATGTCGTTGGTACAAACAGCTCAGCCGGCTTCCCCGTTACTCCGAACGCTTTCCAGCCTTTCCTTCGTGGCGCAAACGACGCGTTCATTTCGAAGCTAGCGAATTCGTACATCATTAGTGGTCGCGTATTGAATAGCGGCGATGTGCCTCTCGCGAACGCGGAGGTTGTGTTGAGCGACGGCACGTCACTAACCAGTGTGCTGACTGAAAACGACGGCTCATACCAGTTTTCAAGATTGCGTGAAGGAGGCAATTACACCGTCAGCGCAAGCAAGCCTCACTTCACCATGACGCCTGCGAGCCAGACTTTCAACAATCTCAACAGCGACCAGGTTCAGGACTTTAGTGCGCTAATCAGCGATTCGCCGTTCTTTACGATCGGCGGACAAATAACAGAAAACGGCAACCCGTTGTCCGGCGTGACGGTGACCCTCAGCGGATCACAAACGAGCGTGAAGACTACTGACAGTAACGGAAACTATTCATTCGAACTCATCGTCGGCGGCAACTACACGGTAACTCCGTCGATCGTCGGGTTTAACTTTGCTCCCGCAAATCAAACCTTCAACAGTCTGAGTGCTAATCAAACTGCGAATTTCGCTGCCACGCGTCAGAGTTTTGTGGTGACGAATGCCAACAATCACGGTCCCGGATCGTTGCGCGACGCGATCACTAACGCGAATGCAACTCCTGGCACAGACACGATCACATTCAACATTCCCGGGTCGGGCGTGAAGACGATTAGTGTGCTTATCGCGCTGCCTGAGATTACGGATCGCGTCGTGATCGATGGCACTACTCAACCCGGATATGCGGGTACCCCGCTGATTGAAATTGACGGCTTAGCGATCGGCTTTAATGGTGGTGATGGTCTGATGATCAGAGCCGGCGGCAGCGCCGTGAAAGGTTTGTCTATTGCTAACTTCCGTAATACAAGCGGCATCAACCTGAACAACTGCGACGGCAACCTGATTCAAGCGAACTATATCGGCGTCGCTGCGAACGGAACGACGCAGAGACAAAATCAGCGTGGCATTCAACTGACGAACTCAAACAACAATGTGATTGGAGGGACCACTGCCGCGACGCGGAACGTTATCTCCGGAAACTCAAGTTCAAATATCGAGATCAACACCAGCAACGGTAACGTTATTCAAGGAAACTTTATCGGCACCAATGCGGCAGGAACCGCAGCGCTGCCCAACTCCAGTGGCGTCGTGATTTTCCAGGCGGCTTCGATTGACAACGTCATCGGAGGCACTGCGCCCGGTGCTGGGAATCTCATCTCAGGCCATAACAACGTCGGAGTCTCGAGTAACGGCACCGGGACCCTGATTCAAGGTAATCTGATCGGCACAGACGTAAACGGCACAAACAAGATTCCTAATTCCACTGCTGTCTCGGCTTTTGGAACGAACATCCTCGTCGGTGGTGTCACAGCCGGAGCAAGGAACATCATCTCAGGTAATAACAGCGAAGGTGTTTCCATACGCGGAGCGGGTAGTAAGGTACAAGGCAATTACATTGGTACCGATATCACCGGCACCCTGCCGTTGGGCAACAATAGTGGTGTGAGTGCCAGCGATGGCGTCCTAATCGGCGGCACCGCGCCCGAGGAGAGAAACATTATCTCCGGAAACAACTCAACTAATGTTGTCCTTGGGAACTTCGGCTCTGGCGCGGCAATAACTGTCCGGGGTAACTACATCGGCACTGACGTCACCGGCACCCGCGCCGTTGGTACTACTAATGTTGGCCTCAATATCGGTACCAGCAACAACATCGTCGGTGGTCTTGTTGCCGGCGCGCGCAATGTCATCTCTGGAAATACGGTCGGCATTCAACTCGGATCTTTCTTCTCGGGTATTGTCGGTAACGTCATTCAGGGTAACTACATCGGACTCAACGCAAGTGGAACGGGACAGTTGCCGAATGTAGCGCAAGGTATTTTGATTTTTGACGCAGTCAATTCCACCATCGGCGGCACTCAGAACGGAGCCGCCAACAAGATTGCCTTCAACGGCGCCGGCGGCGTCGTCATCTCCGGGAACGGACAGGGCAATGCCATTCGCGGCAATTCCATTTTCTCAAACACCGGCCTGGGAATTGATCTTGGTGCAAATGGTGTGACCGCCAACGACGGTACCGATCCGGATACGGGCGCAAACAATCTTCAGAACTTCCCAATATTGACGGGCGTGCTGTCGTCGAGTAACAGCACGACAATTCAGGGAAGCTTGAAGTCTCTATCAAACACCACCTTCCAGATCGATTTCTACACGAATGCTGCCACAGATCCTTCTGGAAATGGAGAAGGAGCCCAGTTCTTTAGCACGACCTCGGTCACTACCAACAACAACGGCGACGCTACCATCAACGCGACGTTCCCGGTTGATTTACCGGCAGGTCGTGTTCTTACTGCAACCGCAACTGATCCTAATGGAAACACTTCTGAGTTCTCGGCGGCCAATTCCAACAGTGCGGTTGGCAGCGTGCAATTCAGTGTAAGTTCAATTGGTGCGATCGAAGATGTGGGTACGCTTCCGGTAACCGTCCTGCGTACGGGCGGCAGTTCAGGAAGTCTGTCGGTTGATTATGCAACGGCGAATGGAACGGCAATCGCGGGTCAGGACTATACGTCCACTTCGGGCACGTTGACGTTCAATGACGGTGAAACAAGCAAGACGATTTCGATCCCCATTACCGACGATGGCACTACGGAATCGGATGAAACTTTCACAGTTACGTTGCGCAACGACGCCAATCTTGAAGTGCTGGGCGCACCGAGTACCCTCACTATCACCGTGCAGGATAAGTCCACCGTTCCAACGTTGAACATCGACAACGTACAAACTCTGGAGGGGAACACCGGCACTACAACGGATCTATTTTTAACTGTTAGCCTGTCAGCGGCCACTGGCCGTGCGGTCAGCGTCAACTATGCCAGCGCAAACTTCGGTGCGTTTGGCGGACCCAAGTGCAACAACAGCCAGGGCATCGACTACGAGGGGGTTTCAGGCACTCTCTCGTTCAACCCTGGCCAGACGTCATTCACCATACCGGTGAAGATTTGCGGCGATAACAATGCTGAGGCTAATGAAGGTTTCAGAATCCTACTTACGAATCCTACCGGCGCCACGCTGCTCAGCAGCGTGGGAACCGGTGCGATCCTTAACGACGATGTCCTTGAGTTGCTGATTGAAGAGTCGGGTCCGATTGCCGGTCACGCTGCGGCTGTGGACGCGCTTCTCGGCGTCAGAGATCCATTCACGATTGTTGGTATTCCGGATTGGTGGCCGATGACTGGAACCGACAAGAATACTCGAGTGGCATTCTTTACGCGGAACCTGCAACTGAATCCAGGCGAGTTGTCGTCGGCTGTCTTCGTGAGGTTCACTAACCCAAATGCTTTCATCAGCTTCCAGGTGCAAGCCCTGGACGTGCGCCCGATTCCGAATACGGAGTTCACGCAAGTGACCGTTCGGCTACCAACTGGACTGCCACCGGCCACGTACTCGGTGCAGATCATAGCGCATCAACAGTTCAGTAATGCCGGTACGATCCGCATCCAGTAGTTGATGTAGCTTGGAGAGTCAATGCCCGTGCTTGGAAGAGGTCAGTACCGTAACGTGGTAGCGTCGGGTCGACCTTGGCATGCAGATCCACCCGACGCTACCGCGTTACGGTACTGACCTCTTCCAACAGTGGACTTTGGGACAGAAGAATCGCCTTGACAGCGCCACCTAATCCTCATACTATATCGCCACGCGATATATCCTAGACGGATATACACCAGGTTCGGCAAATCACATTAAGAATCTGTCTGAGGGAGCTGCTATGAAACGATCATTCATTTTGCAGAAGGGCGTAGTGTCGTCTTTATTGACGTTGGTCCTGCTCGTGGCCACATCGTCAGCTCAAGTGCCGGCGCCCGTAAATCAGGATGTCGTCGCGAGAATCAACGAGTACATGGACGCGGTGGTCAAGCTCGGAAAGTTCAATGGTTCGCTTCTCATCGCGCGGGACGGTGCGGTTGTGGTGAATAAGGGTTATGGCATGTCGAACTTTGAGCTCGACGTTCCCAACACACCACAAACTAAATTTCGCATCGGCTCAATCACCAAGCCCTTCACGGCGATCGCCGTAATGCTGCTTCAACAGCGCGGGAAGTTGAGTGTGCAAGACTCGATTTGCAAGTACGTGGCTGACTGTCCGGCAGGTTGGCAACAGATCACGCTTCATCATCTGTTGAGCCATACGTCCGGACTCGCGAAACACGATAAAGCAGGCGATTACTTAAAGACCGCGATGATGCCGATGAGCGTGATGCAATTAATCGAGCGCTTCAAAAACAAGCCCGCGGATTTCAAGCCGGGCGAGAAATTCGATTACAACAACAATGGCTACATTCTCCTGGGCCATGTGATCGAGAAAGCATCCGGACAATCTTACGAAGCATTTCTCAAAGACTACATCTTTGTCCCGCTCGGGATGGCAAACACCGGCTACGACAGCCATGAGCCGATAATAAAAAATCGTGCGGCCGGTTATTTGCGGCCTGACGATCGTGTCGGTGGGAGTTTGATGAACGCAGTTTACATTGACCAATCGCAGTCGTACTCGGCCGGCGGATTGTATTCGACTACTGAGGATCTTTTACGGTTGGACCAGGCGCTTCTTGGTGACAAGCTGCTTTCACCCAAAACTCAGGAGGCGATGTTCACGCCCGCGATTGGCGAATATGGACCAGCGCCCAATTACGGTTACGGCTGGTTTGTCAACCGGCAATTCAATCGTCGCGCGATTTTTCATCCCGGAGGAGTGCCGGGTTTCACAGGCATGATGACGCGCTTTCCGGATGATAAGCTCGTAATTATCTTCCTGGGAAATCTTGAAAACTCACAAGTCATTCGAGCGAGCAGAGATCTGTCGGCGCTCATCTTCGGAGAGAAGTATGAGATTCCTAAAGAGCGAACAAGTGTAAAGATCGATCCAAAAGTCCTCGTCGCATATGTTGGAGAATTCGAAGATCGGCCGGGGAGGATCACGACCATCCTGGTTGAGAACGACACTCTAATGCTGAAGTTAGCCGGACAGCCGGTGGGTGTGCCTTTGCTGGCTGAGTCCGACACACAGTTTTTCCATCCGGTTCAGGACATCCAGGTTGCTTTCGTTAAGAACGCGAATAATGAAGTCGTCGAGATGACGTTGCGACTCAATGGACGGGAGTTTCGCGCGAAGAAGATAAAGTAGGGGGTCGCTGTTCGACCCCCAACCGTTGAAGGGTTAACTTCTCAAGCCACTTTTATACTGATGGCCGTTAAAGCGTCTCCATCAGCCTTGGCAACTACCACTACTGAGTCGTCCGCTTTGATGTCTGCTGCGGTAACATCCTTTCCGCTCTTGGTGATTTTAGTGTTCGCGTCGATCACAATTGTTTTTTCCGCTTTCTTCGCGTCAACAACTGTGACTGAAGTTTCTGAGACCGCTGACACCTTGCCGTCGATTGTCACGGTCTGCGCTGAGGGCTCTGTTTTTTGAGTGCCGGACTGAGTTGACTGACCAATCCCAGTCGAAATCATCAGACATGTCGCTAACAACACCGCAAAGCCAAGCCCTAACTTCCTTGTAAAACAACTCATCAATACTCTCTCCTCTTCCTTTGTTCTTTTAGTGGACCATCTGATTCGCTGAGCACAATGATGGCCTCATCAAATCTTAAGTCGTTATGGAGGCTTAACTGTTGCTACTGATTTGCCTTCATCTTGCAATCGCGCAAGATGGTTGATGCGGGCGAAGCAAAAATAGAACGAGAAAGTATTTTACGACTCTTTCGTCGGATGATTGCTCCCGTTTTTCGTGTGTTTACTTAGATCCGGCAGAGCACCTTCATGATCCTGGCGCTACCTTCTCGCGAAATTGCTTAACCAAACGATCGCTCAACCGGCTAAGCGTCGGCAGTTTTAGCGGCCCGATCAGATATCGTCCAAACGCGGCGTCTCGCAAGCCATCCAGATCAAACTTCTCCTTGAAGTGCTGACGATAGGCGACAAAGGGAATGGCCAGACCCTCGATAGAACTGTCATCGAGATTAACAAGAAAGATAAAATCTGCTTCGCTCGGTTTCTCAGCGACTTTAAAGAAGTTCCACTCCTCGATCCTTTTTCTGACTTTCCTCTCAGCATCGAGATCCGAATTTATATAATCGCGCTGCGGGCCACCCACCGTTTCATCCAGAATTATCGGATACTGGATGCGACGAAAAGCAACGATGTACATTGATTGCCCGGCCTTAAAGGGCGGAGGAGGGGCGACATTTGATTGGCCGTTACTCCGGCCAGCGGCAAGAAAGATTATTACTAAGACTAACGCGGGAGCGAGATACGACGACCACTGTTTGTACTGACGCAGTCGGGACCAGGACATCTGATTCTCCTTTTGGGTTGGTTGCAACTTATTGTTGACCCAAAGGATACCCGCTCGGAGGCTCTGATTTTCCTCAAGAATGTCCTGATTTTTCTCAAATATATACGCCGCAATCAGAGGCAATCAGGATGACCGCAGCTACAGTTTGTTTCATGGCCCCCAGCTGCGTTCCTGCAATGTGTGCTGCAATACTCATCGCCGGCAGGTGGCGCACATTTGCATGGTTTGTGAGCGCATTTTCCATCAGCCTCTGCGTTGTTCATTTCCGCTCTCCTTCAGTCTGGTATTGAGAATCACGGGTTCGATTTGCGACTTGCCGAGAGCGTCGTTGTCACCCTCAGCGCTTCCTCGTACTGTCGACGGAATTCACGTTGTTGCTGCAGCTCTCCCTGCATTTCAGACAGTTTCCAAAATTCCAAAAGAATGTTTGATTTGTAGGTCCAGGCCGATTCATTTTCGGGCACAAGGAGTATCGCGGTATTGGCCATTTCCAAACCGCGGTTGGCGCATTCTCTGGCCTGTTCGAATTCAGCGCGCTCTTTAGGCATTTTGTGCTGGATGAATGTTTTGTCCCCGTTAACCGTTACCACTTTGATGTTTGGTTGTTGGGTGATCTTGAAGGAACAATCCCAGTCTCTCGACGCCAGATGAACGTACGCATCGGATCGTTTTTCGTTAGAAATTGAAACGTTATTCGCGCGTTGAAGTAACCATTCAGTTAGCAGTGCGTCTTCCTTCAATGCGCCATAGAGGTATGCGATTGCTTTGTACGCTTCATCATTTTCGGGAAACAGTTTCAGGACCCTCTGATAGGCGACTATTGCCTCATGTCCTTGGGCAACATTCTCGGGTGTGGTAATTCCGGGTCTGTACAGTGCGTGCATCGTGCGAGCTATAAAATACGGCGCCGTTTTGTTTTGCGGATCGAGCAGCAAAGCCTTTTCGGCACGAGCCAGCGCTTCCTTGAACCTTCCTTCGCGATAAGCCCGGGCGGCTTCGTTCAACTCTTGCTTTGCTTGTGCTGCGTCGCTGAAACTGGATGAGGAAGTTTGTGCCAGGACTAGCGCCGCTAGCGCGATAGTGATGGTCAGCGAAGTTAATAGTTTCATCGAGGTATGCTCCGCCAAGTTTGGCTTAACTGTGAGAGGCGCGCACCGTTTCTTATTTACGAAGCATAGTATGAACCACTTGGACCGAAAATGACTAGTTTAATCCCGCCCCATGGCAGTGGGCGGATCATTCAAGTCCTTTCTATATGAGAAACCAAAAGCTAGATCTGAATCCCGCGCGCCACGGCAGTGGGCGGATATTTCAAGTCCTTTCTACATAAGAAACCAAAAGCTAGATCTGAATCCCGCCCCACGGCAGTGGGCGGATATTTCAAGTCCTTTCTACATAAGAAACCAAAGCTAAATCTGAATCCCGCCAACGGGAGTTGGCGGATTGTTCAATCTCGTACTATTTATCCTGATCTCGAGGGCTGTGATAAATAGTGTGGACTTGAACAATCCGCCCACTGCCGTGGGCGGAATTCAGATTCTACGAATTGGTTTGATATAGAAAGGACTTGAACAATCCGCCCACTGCCGTGGGCGGGATTGAGGCAGTGTCGGAACAACTAACGGTTTTCGAGAGCGGCGGTTTGAGTTCGTTCCATTGCCGGTCTTGGAAAACTCTTCAACACTTTATAAGCGAGGATCAGACTGCCATCCGTATCTTTTCGGATGATGCGAAAAGCTACTGCAATGTCGGAGGCGTCAGGAGATATCGATCGCAAGAGATAAGTGTTCGAGACGTTTGCCGGTACTCGGCGCTGGAAGTTGAAACCCGTGAGCTCGATGCCTTTCCAAAGCTTCTGGTACTCGGCACGGATGTCGGCCTCCTTTATTGGTGACTTATAGTCCAATAGAGTGCGCGTCGCATTGTGATTGCTCACTTGATCGAACGAAACGTCTCCAATGTTTAAAAGCATTCCGTAATCCGCACCTGCGAAGCCCACTGATAGCTGTCCCTGTTCCAATGAAATGTCTGAGCCATGTCCATATTCATGAGTTTTAAGTACAAACGAGTAATAGGCGCCGCCACCGTTAATCGCAAGGGGGCCCTTTCCATCGTACTTCTCGCGAGGCAGCAGCCGGATCATTCCGGTCTGAGGCTGTTTAAGAAAGGCAGCAAACTCCTGGCGGTCTGTGTCGGAAACGTCAAGGATCTTCTTGATCAGCGCCGTAAGTTCGGCACGCTTTGCTTCGATCTCTTTAGTCTTTGCGTCAATCTCTTTAAGAAGATTCTCGCGGGAAGGGGATTGTGCGGAAACACACAAACAAGCGAGTATCAGTGTCAGACTAAAAGTGGTGACGGCGAAAGTCTTTTTCATAAGCACCTCCCTCCAAAGTCTGAGCAGCATAATCGATACAGGGCTTTAATGTTCCTCAAAACTGCTCTGATATTCCTCAATTTGATTCAAACTATGGTGACTTGATCGCGATCCGCACCTTGTTGCTGCTCGATCCGTGGAGACTGATTGATACCAGCGCGGAGCCGGTATTCGTGAGGCTGTCCGGAAGTTTCACTACTACCTGCTGGAGCCAATTCAAGTCAGGTACGGTGCCGACGAACTCCACTGTTAGTGGGTGCAGTCCGCCCTGCTGATCCTCAGCCACTGCCGTGACCGCCGTCGCATCCTCGCCCGGCGCTAACCTGATCCCGGTCGCCAAAAGCATGATTCGCGTGCGGCCATCGAGACTGAAGTTGAGAGTATTGAGGACCGGGAAAGGATCTTTGAGCAGGAACGGCGAATCCAAACTGATGGCTTTCTGATTACCAAATTCGGCCCTTAAGACAAGCGAGTCGTCGTCAATGATCGTTCCGAACGCAGTATTGTCCAAACTATAACGTTAGTTGTGAGGGTCAGACCCGCATGGAACAGCTCGACGTCCTCAACAAACGTGTCGCCAATAACTCGCACCGTAGCCATCTTGGTTGTTTCGCCAGGATTTGAACGTGATGGTTCGACTGAAAACAGGTTCAAAATCCACGGTGGGAATCGCGCCGGTGCCGCTAAACGCGCCGAAGCGAACGCTCAACGTACGGCCACTCGGCCGATTCAAACTCAATCTGAACTCAGCATCGGTAAAACCACTGTCTCCTTCTGCTACCGTTGCGTCGCTAATAAACATCAACGGCGTAGGATCGTTATCATTGATAGTCAACACCGTGCTGTTTCTAGCACCTAACGTAAAACCGGTCGGGTTACTGAGCGTGAGGGTTACCGATTCCGCATTCTCGTCGAGACTGTCGTCAAGAATCGGGACAGTAAACGTTTTGATAGTTTCACCTGCTGTAAAGGTCAAGGTACCTGAGGTGGCGGTGAAGTCACTTCCGTCTGTTGCGGTACCGCTGGTCGCAGTAAAGTCGCGTTGTGGTTGAGCCGCGGCAATCTCCGTGATCTGATCTCCGGTGATTATCACGGTCATGTTGGGTTTGGCTGGAGTACCAGTCGCATCAATTACCGTCACCTCTGATATGGCCAGGACATTTTGCTGCGGCTTTTGTTGTGACCACTCGGTGGATGAAGCAAAGGAGATCAAAAGCAGAGCCAGCATTAAAAATGTCTTCATACGAATTCCTGCTTATCATTGGGAAGTGAGATGACTGCGTATCTTAATGCAGCATGGCTTTGCTCAAAAGTCAGACCTTCTCCAAGCAGGGATTTTGCCAGCATAGTCCCAGATCTTTACATTTTGAAGGGGCGTTGGATTTGGAGATTTTGGTCGCTAGCTTTAACAGCTCGCGGAATTGCTGTTGGCGTCGCAACGTCGAGCTCAGCCGGTAAGACCTGTCGACCGTAAGTGTATTTGAAGTTGAAGTAGATCAAGCCGAGTAAACCCAGAACAACTCCAATCAGACTCACAGCAATCGCAAGCGGCTGCAATGGTGCGCGATGCCAGCGTAGTGATGGCGGCGCGGTGTCGAGGCTCGCCATTCCTCCTTGTCCGGTAAGCAACGTCTGGCGCCCGCTTGCAGTTAACCATGTGGGAAAGTATGCGGTGCTGGTTCTCCATAGATTAGTCGAAGAAGGTTGACTGGCGGCGGACGAATTGCTCTGAAGGTGAACGAGTCGCCGGGCAACTTCGGCAATAAGTTCGCTGCTATTCGTGGCATAGTCGATTGCCATTATCCGCTCATATGAGCCGAAGCGTTGTCGTTGTTCATGGACCTGAATGGCTAGTGGTGAGCGATCGTCAAGCAACAACACCGACAACCTCGATCCGTTTGCTGTCAACGTAGCCAGCCAATCGCCTGTCTTCATCGACGAGACTGATTTCGGATCGATCAAAACTATTGTTCTGGAAAGTTGAGAAGCAATCTCTAATGGATTTATTCCCTCACTCTGCGCCCACAGCACGCAAACATCCGGATGTCCATCAAAGGTGAGTTGTTCTGACAAATTGAACAAGTCGAAATCACCCGGGTCGCGACTTTTGAAGTGGGCCGGTATCCAAGCAAGAACGGGCGTAGTCGTGACTAGCTCTGCGTGTTCTGCCGGTTGTACTCGATTGGCGAAGAGGCGCCATCCTTCCAACTCCCAGAGAAGTTGAACGCTCGGATCGCTATTGAGACGATCGATTTGCAACGGGGAACTGAGCAGGTAGTAATGCACTCCAACGTGCCTTGCCAGCTTCGTCGCCTCATCACTTTTAAGGCTGTCGAATCCCGCACGTCTCAAGGCAAGACCATCCATACCAAATTCACCTTGACTCTCTGAAAAGAGATTCCGCACGGCCGTCAGGAGTGGAGCCGTTGCGACGTGCTCCCGGTAAATAGACCACAACACTGGTCGACGATCCATTGCGATTTGGTTAGTGAGCGCACGGGAGAAGAATCCTTTGCGAATACTCACCTCGTCTCCCTCGGCTGCGCTGGTATCGCGAAAACTCTCAACCAGAACCATGCCCGGTGGCAGCTCGCGAACTGCTGCCTTTACCTTTTCAAGTTTGGCAGTATCCGAAGTTGAAAGTGCGCCGAGGTTAAACCGTTGTTGCTGATGAACAATGGCCATTAGTACAAGCGCGACCGCGAGGCATGCTGCGATCAGGCGAGGTTGATTTCCGAATAGTTGTTGAAGTGATCGCAGACACAAAAAGGCAATTGGGATCGATGACAGGAGTAGCGCGCCGGACGCTATCCGCCACGGTTGAAAAGGATATGACTTCAACATTCCGCCGAGCGGCGTCACGGTTATGATCACGGTGATCAGCAGTGTGAGACATAAAGCCGCGAGCTCCGGCCGGCGATGTCGTTCCTGCCAGGCGACGAGCGCGCAAGCAGCCCAGGCAACATTCAGCGTTCCAAATAGGGAAAACAAACCGGCAGGCGCTAAGGGTTGGCCGAGGGCATAACTGTAATAGCGAATGAGAGGGATCAACCAAACTGCGGCTATCAGGATTGGCACGCCCGCTAGAAAGACTGACCTGCCAAAGTGGCCCAGGATTTTATCTTTTCTCGACTCAGGAAATTCGCGCCAGATGCGCCAGATCTTGATTGCGAACCACGACAAACCAAAGGTCGCTACCAGCGGCAACATGTGAACATTTGTCAAAACCGTAGCCGTGAGAGCAAGCAGCGCCGTTAGCATGGCCCACCGAGAGCGGTCGGCATGAATGAGCGCCCCGCACCAGATACAGAACCAAACGAAGCTCAATGTTTGCGTGTAAAGCCCAACTTCAAAGAGTCCGAGCAAACCAATTCCCGAAAGGGCGGGAATGTTTGAGCCACAGGCGATGACGCCCGCGAATGCGGCCGCTGCGAACGCTTCGACATTCTTCAGACCGAAACGGCGTCCTAAACTGAACAGGACACCGGGCAAAGCTAAAAACGAAAAGGTAGTGAGAAGCTTTGCGCTGACTGGCGCGCTGAGCCCCAGTTTCATCAACGTGGCGCCGATCCAGTAGAACAACGGCGGGTAAAAGATTGGAAACGGCATGCCACCGAAGAACTCCGGCAACCAACCTTGAATGTTTGGATAAATATGAAGACTGTAAAGATATAAAGCCGCGACGTGGCCCGAGCCGTCAGCGCCGGAAATCATCGGACTGCGCCAAAAACTCCACAGGTAGCTTCCGCTCAGCAACAACCACCACCCGTGCAGAATTACCACCAGTATCCAAACTCTGTGGGGCCAGATCCTTTGTGTTAGAGCATTCATAAATAAGTGAACCTGAAGATGGACCAACGTGAACCATGGGCTATATCTTCTGACACGGGGGAAGTGGAGATCACCTGCCTGAGTGAGTGCAGGCAGGTTTGAGGTTTCACTGAGCCTTAGTGCCGTTTTGAATAGTTGCGCCGTGCTGCATTGCAACGATCACATCGGCGATCATTAAACTATCTGAAACGATCTGATTGGCCATCCGGTCACGGACGTCTTTATGCTCATTACTTCCGGGCCACCTGGCGATCACAACTCCGCCGGGATCCAGTAGTAAATGTGACGGCGTAACCATCGCTACCAACGATGGAGCAGGTTTCGGGTCACGTCGCGACCAGACAAACACAGGCACGTCAGTATTCAACGAATCAGCAAATGCAAAAACCTCGGCGCTCGCTACGTCGGGGGTCGGCGAGATGATGTAGTACTTGATCCCGACTGTTGAGAGCCGGTCGCGAATGGTCCGCATTTGATCGTCGGCAACCTTACACATCGCACAGTTGGGGTTCACCACTGCCAGCATTGCTGGTCCTTTGTTCAGTGCGTCTTTAAGAGTGTTTCCATTTTGATCCGTGAAGAGCGCAAGATCTATTCGCTCTCCTACCTTTGGTCCTCGCCAGGTGGGCGTGTCATTTCCGGAGTCATTTAGCAGCAGACGGTAATTGAACCCTTCCAAAGGAAGAACAGCTTCACTTGGATACGACATTACGTATCGCACGACGAACGTCGTGATTACGAAGCTAAATCCAATCGCCAGGACCAATTTAAAGATCCATCCAAACCGGCGTCTGTTGAATGCCATAGACGTGTTCCTTTATACGTCACCTGGCTGGCTCGGGGGAGTCAAGCTTGCCCAATGTTGAGACCAGTAGACCAAGGCGTGCTTGTGCACGTAACACTGGAGAGTCGAGTTGTGAAACTGAGTAGCGAACTCCATTTTCGTCTATGTCGATAAGAGAGCCAGCCAGATCAATTGGGCGCCAAAGATAGTTTGCCGCAGCGTCGACAGCTCCTTCGGGAGCGCCCCTTTTTGCCGGCTCGGAACTTTCGACTCGATTTAATATTTTGACAGCCTCGTTGAGCATTGCCGGAGCCTGCGACGGGATGTATTTCGCGCTCAGGCGGACCAGCACCGGATACCAATCGGCTTTCAGCCGATTGCTTACGTCATCTCTCGCCAGATATTTTTGTCCGTCCAGCAGAAGTTCAATGGCGAGGTTACGCTCCTTTGCATCCAGCTTTTCTGCGAGCATGATTTGCGTCTGAGCACGCAGATTTGCCGGAACCGCGTTAATAACCTGCTGCATACCAGGCCGGTCCCCGGCCTTCAGATGGGCCAATGCTGACAACGCGGCCCACTCGGCACGCCATCCTTGCCATGGACCACGCAAAAAGGGCGGCAGCTCGGGTTCAACGCTATTCAGTATTTCGATGGCGCGGTCATACTTCCTTTGGCTGGCTGCCTGGTTCGCAACTCGCACCAGCGTAACGGCACGAAGAATCGGATTCGAGATCTTGTTCGCTTCCGCGACCATCTCGTCGATTGTTTGTTGTTTCCCTGATTCTGGTACGGCAGGTTGCTCCTCGGACGTCGATTGCAAAGCCTGACATTTGTTCATCTCCTGACGAACGGTTGGCGCTTGCGCCGGTGCGAGGCGATCGTAGTGGCTCAGCAAAGGAGCTACGGTTGCCGAAACAAACATACAATCGGGAGTATTTGTGGACGATGCTTGCTGCAACGTTTCCGCCAGTACGGTGAGCAAATTCTGGGACAAACTGTCGGGCGGCGCCAAACCATACCATTGAGGTTCCAACGGCGCTTTGAAGGCAACCGAGACTAACTTCCAGAGCAGCTCTTTATCGCGAGTAATCGCGGCTTTGGCTAACACCTCACTGAAGAGGGCATCGCTTACGTGTGGATCGCGCTTTCGCAGCTTGATCATTACGGACGCAACGTCTCCCTCGTTACCCCAGCGCAGGGAGGCCAACGCGAGCTTTGCCGCCAGGTTTGGATCGGTATCAATCGCCTGGTACGCTGCGCTCGCCAGTGCTTTGGCATTCTCGGCGCGATCACCTTCTTCTCCGCGTGCTGACTCTTCTGTAAAGACGGCAGTGAGTCGCGTGGCCATCTCTTTGTCAAACGGAGCAACAATGCTTAATAGTGCGCGTGCTGTCGCAACGCGTTGAGCGCGTGCTGCGGCGGATTCGTCCGGTGGTGCGACCTCTAATTCTGTAACAGCTTTTTTGAACCAGGTCGCAGCTCGCTCGGGATCGGTTCGTCTCCAGATCTCTCCCAATCGCATCCAAAGCAAGGCGCGATCGGCAAGTTCGAGCGCGGCAGCGTCTTTGATTAGATCGTCGGTGATGGATTGTGCCCGCGCGAGTCTCGGATCAGGTTTTTTGCGCGGACTCTTCGGCTTTGTCTGAGCAAAATTTAAGACGGGCGTACTGAGAATGAAAACGAGGGACAGGCTCGCCAAACAATAATTCTGTTTCATTTCACCTCGTCTACAAACTATGCGCCACTGGTACCTGAATCTGATTTCTCTGTGCAATCTCTGCGTTCTCTGTGTCTCTGTGGTTGGAGACTTAGTAATGATCACACAGAGTCACAGAGGACACAAAGGTTGCACAGAGAAGAATTCAGAAGCGGTGCGGATTACTTCGTACAATTAGAACTTCCGCATGGTTGCCCGGTGCTCATCCTGTAATAGAGACACGCCGGGGACCCCATCGGTTGTCCGTTATAACCGTTCGCCGTACAACCAAGGCTCGCGCAAAACAGAGGCGGTGGAGGACAACCACCACTCCCGGGATATGGACCACCCTGGGCGGAGGAAGTGCGCGCGCCAAACATACCGCCAATGAACAACCCGAGCACGATGGCGATATGGACTACTTTTTTCAACCAGATCTTATTGCTCATGATCTTTACCTTTCGTAAGAAGTTTGTTGTTGCGCTGGGGAACGCAATGCGAAAACAGAACGGAAACGAGTGCATTGGAAAATAGTCGTGGTCATGATCAAAAGCAATCACAAACTTAGTGCTGTTTCTGCTAATTTATGGCTGTTTCTGCGATTGCATACTCCTTTCTGTATTGAACTGGCGTGAGTTTGTAAGCCCGCTTGAATCTTCGCTCAAAGTTACTGCGGTCTTTCGTTCCGATGCGAATCATGATCTGCTTGATACTCAACGAAGAGCTCTCCAAAAGCTCTCTCGCCCGCTTCAATCTGAGTGCTTGCACGTAGTGTGCGGGGCTTTGGCCCATATCCTTCTTGAACAAGTGTTGCAGGTGAGAGACCGATAAATCCACAGAGCGCGCCATCTCACTCACAGAGAGCTCTCGGTCGAAACTACTTTCAATCAGAGTAATAACTCGTTGCACTCGTTGGTCCATACGACAGAGGTTCCTTTCATTAGCAATGGCTCATGAGTGTCGAGAAAAAACACATAGGTATGAGGACCTACACTCCAGGCCTAACCACAGGGTTGTTCGTTGTAAGATGGGCTATTTAAAACGAGGTCAAGATGCTGAACGGGGAGTTCAACTGCATCTTCGCACTACAAGTAATGCGATTTGCGAGGAGATTTTGACTCAACTGGGCCGGGGGAGAAACAGGTTCAACCTACTCTGCTTGCGGAATCATTGTCAAATTGCATTTTGGTTGCGCTAGCTTCCTGGATACTGACCCGATCCAAGTGCGATTCCTACTTTTGAGGCAAAGCCGGTTGCGCTTTCTGTATTTTTGCAACGTAGCCGCGCCTCGCTCGGACAGTTAGTCCAACGCGTCTCGAAAAGATATCAATCCGGCGGTACTCGTTCGCTGTTGATGAACTCAGGGGACGAAGTGGTTTGTACGTGAGCATGTATTGTGAATCCACTTCTCGAGCGACGCCGGCAGCCCGGTCGACCATTTCGGCCGCTGAAGCTGGTAATGAGATCGTTCCACCAGTTGCTTCCGTGATGTCCTGAAACTCCTTTTCACGTGCTCTTAATATCTCTTTGATTCCGCCTCGGAGCAAAGGTTCAACATCAATTACCAACCCTCCCTTATTCTCCATCAATGTTTTGAGATCTGGCGTTGGATCTTGCTTGAATCTCGCTTTCGGTAGAGCGTCGATTAGATGTTTGTCGACAGCGCTTTTTACCCTCGGACGAGTGGGTACAGGTTTCTTTGCCCGAAGCCCGAGAGAAGTATAACTAATGATGTGGACCGTGATATTAGCTGCCGTCACGCTCTTAAACGCTTTCTCAAGCTCGGGTTCATTTGCTTTGCGCACAATTCCATCAGACACCAGGACCAGATGATGATTGCGCGATGGCATCTGTTCGAAGTACTCAACTGCTGCAATAAGTGCGGCTCCCACGGCACTCCGCTTTCCGGGATACAGTTTCTTTTCGAGAGACTGAATAACATCTGACCTATTGAGCGTCCATTCCTGCACCAGTTCGACTCGGTTGCTAACTTGCATAACGGCGACCTGGTCATCATTTTGCAACGCGGAAACCAACGACCGGGCCACTTCTCTGGTAAGACGGACGGACTTGGCGGAATTCTGTTCTCCGCCGGTATCAAGCATGAGCAAAACGCTTCCAGGGATTCGGTACAATCCTCGCAACTGTTGCACAACGCCATCTTCTCTCACCATCAAGTCGTCTATACCCAATGTCGGGTCAAAACGTCCGGAGGCGTCCAACGCTGTTACGGGGATTCGCACTTCTTCAATAGATATCTTCACGGAGTCTTGTACTGTTTGCGTCTCTGGAGTTTTAGCGGGCAAGGCTGGCGGGCTGGTTTGTGCACGACAAAGCAAAGCACTATGAGGCAAGCTTACGAGGAAGAAAACCACTATCAGGTTCTGTATGGAAATCAGGTCTCGACCAATCATAGGCACTCCTCATTCTTACCTATGATGCCACGGATTCCGATCAGTTTCCTGATTTGTGTTCTTTAAATGATGTTGAGATTGCCTGGGCCGATTCGTCGAGCCAGACGTTCAACTCTTGTTGCGTGTGCCATTTTCCTTTCAGCATTACGCCGGCGCGATTTTCGGTGGCCGAGATATCGTCGAGCGGATTAGCGTTTAGGAGTATGAGGTCGGCTCGCTTTCCTTTCTCGATCGTGCCGACTCTGGCGATCGTCCCGAGGAACATTGACGGGTTTTTGGTTGCAGCCTCTAGCACAGCGTAATTGGAAAGGCCGGCTTCATTCAGGGCCTTCAGTTCGTGATGCATCCCGAAGCCGTAAAGCCACAGGAACTCGGGCGTATCTGACCCGGTCATGATCTTGCCGCCGGCGTCGTATATTGCCTTGATGAGTTGTTCGCGGAGTTTGATCCAGCGTGCTCGCTTCTCGAGGGGCACAGTGTTGATGAAGCGATTCTTTTTGTAGAAGTCGAGCCATTGCTGTTGCACCTTCGGGGGATAGAAGCGGAAATCCGGTTGCTTTCGAATCTCCTCTTCAGTGCGAAGCCGTCCGAAGGAATTTTTCATGAAATGCTGCGTGGGATTGACGTAAGGGTTTGATGCGACAGTTTTGCGCGCGACCTCAGGGATTTTGCTTTCGTCGATGTAGTCGAAACTTTTCCAATTCTCCGGGTTGTAAATGTAAAGGTCTGACACGCTGCCCTTCATCGGTGCATCGGCACGAAGCAGGAGTTCTATGTAACCATCGAGGTGCTCGATCTGTTGTTTAGCTTTCCAGGCGCGTTCGACTCCGACGAAACGGCTGTCGGCGTGACCGACAACGCGAATGTTTTGCTTCGCGGCTTCGTCCACTGCCGCTTCATAGACCTCCGGTTTGACGAACGTCGTCACTTTGATGAGGTCGTAACCTGCCGCCTTCGATTTGCGCACGGCCTCGCGCGCTTCTTCCGGTGTGTTAACGACGAAGTTGTTTCCCTGTTCCTTTCCGGTTAGGTGCGGGCTCGCCACGAAGATCGTCGGGGCGTCAATCTCGCCGTTAGCGGATCGGCTGCGCAGGGCCAGCAGTTCGGGCGTCCCAATCATGAACCGGACCGTCGTGACGCCGTTTGCCACCATCACACGAAGTTCATCTGGACCAATTGAATCTGGAAACTCGTCGCTGTCTGACAGCAGGTGCGTGTGCATATCAACCAGGCCTGGGATTAAATACTTTCCGTTACCGTCGACGCGCACTGCGTCTTTAGGTAGCTTTACGTTCTTACCGATCTCAGAGATCACACCGTTCTTGATCACCACTGTCTGGTTCGCGAGTACACGCTCACGATCCATCGGGATCACGTTGACGTTGGTGAAGGCGACGGTTTGGGCTGATACTGATACTGCCAGCGTCGCAAAAACAAAAACGAAAGCGAAGAGAAGTTTCATTGGAGGTCCTTTCGGGCAATGATTCTAAGTCATGTCAGAGCTTAGTCTCAAAAAATCTTGCTGTGCTCATCCAAAAGATTGTAAAAGTCAAAACTCTGGATATGTCTCGTGTGTCGGGGCAAACGAAGTTGGACCACTGATCAAAGGAAAAACAATGCGCAAGCTGAAATGTCTTCTCTTGATTCTTTCTATATTCACGCCGCTCATCCAGACACGCGGCCAGGCAACAACGAGTCGCGACTCGGCCCCGAAACGCGCAGCCGATCTGCTGGCGAAGATGACGTTGGAGGAAAAGATCGGCCAGCTTAATCAACTCTTCTTTCTCAGCCAGTTGATGAAGCCCGAGATGATGGAGCCGGACATCCGCGCAGGCAAGATCGGATCGCTACTCTTCGTCACCGATCCCGCGCTCGTTAATCGATTTCAGAAAGTTGCAGTCGAGCAATCGCGATTGAAGATTCCACTACTGTTCGGCTTCGATGTCATCCACGGCTTTCGTACAGTTTTTCCTGTTCCACTCGCGATGGCGTCCTCGTGGGATCCGGCGATGGTTGAGCGCGCACAAACGATCGCGGCACGCGAGGCACGAGCGGCCGGAGTCCGTTGGACGTTTGCGCCGATGGTGGACATCGCGCGCGATCCGCGCTGGGGACGGATCGTCGAGGGGGCAGGTGAAGATCCGTATCTCGGTGCAAAGATGTCCGCCGCGCAGGTGCGAGGCTTTCAGGGATCGGACCCCTTAGCCCCAGGACGTTTGCTTGCATGCGTGAAACACTTCGCAGGCTACGGAGCTGCCGAGGGAGGTCGCGACTACGACTCTGCCTATCTCAGTGATGCCGAGCTCTACAACGTTTACCTTCCGCCCTTCAAAGCAGCAATCGATGCGGGCGTTGGTACCGTGATGTCGGCTTACATGAATCTCAACGACGTGCCGGCAACCGGCAATGCCTTCCTGCTTACGGAAGTTTTGCGAAAGCAGTGGGGCTTTAAGGGGTTCGTAGTGAGTGACGCGGATTCTGTCGGTGATCTGGTTACACACGGCTTCGC
>DATEIS010000452.1:0-7847 GCA_035278765.1 Pyrinomonadaceae bacterium
ATGACCGATGCGCTCATCGGTGATCTCGCCAAGATTAGTGGTCTTCACGTCATCTCTCGCACTTCGTCGATGCATTACAAGGGAACCAAGAAGTCTCTCCCCGAAATCGCGCGCGAGATAAAGGTGGACGCAATTGTCGAAGGCACCGTGCAAAGATCCGGGGATCGAGTTGTTGTGCGGACGCAGTTGATCCACGCGCCCACGGATCGCCACTTGTGGGTCGGCGATTACACGCGCGACGTGCGCGATGTTCTCGATCTGCAAAGTGAAATCGCGCGGGCAGTCGCACAGGAAGTGCGAATTCAGATGACGCCCGACGAGCAGGCGCGTTTCGCGTCACGCCGTCCGGTCAGGCCGAAGGCTTATGACGACTATCTCCAGGGGCGTTATCTCTACTGGAATAAACGCACCGAAGAAAATCTCAATAAAGCGATCGCGCATTTTCAGAGTGCGATTAAAGAAGACGAGGGTTATGCGCCGGCGTACGTTGGACTCGCCGACTGTTACAACGCACTCGGCGCGGTCCAGGTGGCGTCGATGCCGCCGCTCGAGGCGCGTCGACACGCTGAAGAAGCTGCAACCAAAGCTCTTCAACTCGATAGCGGACTCGGCGAGGCTTACAGCGCGCTCGGGTATGTTAAGCACTTCAATTGGGATTGGACGGCTGCCGAACAGAATCACAAACGCGCGATCGAGTTGAATCCGAGTTATGCGAATGCACATAACTTTTACTCGAGTTATTTGATGTCGCGCGGACGTATTGACGAGTCGATCGCGGCGTCGAATCGCGCGCGCGAGCTGGATCCGTTTTCACTCTCGATTAGCGCACAGCGTGGATTTATATTCGAGAATGCGCGTCGGTATGACGAAGCGATCGAGCAACTGCGTAACGTGATTGCGATGGATCAAAATCACTACCAGGCACTTTGGATCCTCGGCCACACCTATGCCGCCAATAAACAATTTGACGAAGCCGTCGCGGCGGCGGAGAAAGCCGTTAATGTTTCGCAGCGAACGCCGGGTGCGCTCGGAATTCTTGGACTCGTTTACGGTCTGGCAGGTCGTAAAGCCGAGGCGACGAAGATCCTGAATGAACTACTTGAGCTGAATAAAACCCGCTACGTTACGCCGGCAGCCTTCGTCAACGTTTACGTCGGTCTCGGCGACAAGGAGCAGGCGTTTGTCTGGTTGGAGAAGGCGTACCAGGAACGTTCGAACTTCGTCGCGTATTTGAAAGTGTTCCCCCTCCTCGATCCGATCCGTTCGGATCCGCGGTTTATGGATTTAGTCCGCCGGATCGGTTTGTAGCCACAAAAGGCACAAAAAGCACATAAAGATTGACAGGGAATGTTAGACGTTCTTTAATGGAGCCCCCTGCACGACCAATTCTTCCCCTTGCTTTGCACTGAATGTCAAAGACTGCCCACAAGCGAGCGCTTCGGCCTGCCCGGAAGGAAACTGCGCCCAAGTCCGGCGATCTGAGTTTTCTTAAGGGCGGCGGGGAGATGGGCGAGCGCATGCGCGCGTTCGACTGGTCGAGTAGCGCGGTTGGCGCCGCGCCTGAATGGCCGGCCTCGCTCAAGACCGCCGTCTCGATCTGCATCGGCTCGCGTTATCCCATCGTGATTTGGTGGGGCCATCCCGCCTACACAATGTTCTACAACGATGGCTACATTCCCATCCTCGGCGTTACTAAACACCCGGGTTGGCTGGGCCGTTCGGGGCAGGAGTGTTGGAAAGAGATCTGGTCCACTGTCGGTCCAATGCTCGACGGAGTTTTTGCAACCGGTGTCGCCACCTGGTCCGAAGATTTACTACTGGTGATGGACCGCAACCTGCCACGTGAAGAAACGTACTTCACCTTTTCCTACAGTCCGATTCACGGCGACGCTGATAAAGTCGATGGAATTTTTTGTGCGTGTTACGAGACGACAGGCCGTGTTGTCGGTGAGCGCCGGCTACAAACACTGCGCGATCTCGGCCGCACGGTGATTGAAGGGAAGTCGGCTGAGGAGGCTTGCGACGTTGCCGTAAAGACTCTGGCCGCGAATCCATACGACATTCCCTTTGCGCTCGTTTATCTAGTGGACGATGACGCGAAGCACGCACGCTTGGTTTGTTCGACCAGTTCGGATTTGGGCAACGCCGCCGCACCGGAAAAGATAGCCTTGACTGATTCAAACACGTGGCCCTTAGGCAAGGTACATGAAACAGGCGCAGCAGAAATTGTTTCGGATCTGGCGAACCGATTTGGGATCACGACCGGTGGACCATGGCCTGAGCCTTGCGAGAGTGCTCTCGTGCTACCGATCGCCGCCTCAGGTTACAAAAAGCCCACGGGATTCCTCGTAGCCGGACTCAGTCCACGCCGGATCGTGGATGCCGAGTATCGCAGCTTCCTTGATCTGATTGCCGGGCACATCAGCACGGCGATCGCTAATGCCCGGGCTTACGAGGAAGAGCGGAAACGAGCGGAGGCGCTCGCGGAAATCGATCGCGCCAAAACGGCATTCTTCTCGAATGTCAGTCACGAGTTTCGCACTCCCCTCACACTCATGCTTGGTCCACTCGAAGATACGCTTGCCATTGCTCACGCAATGCCCAAAATCTCTGAGCGGCTTGAAATGGCGTTTCGCAACGGCGTTCGCTTACTCAAACTCGTCAATACTTTGCTCGACTTTTCTCGTCTCGAGGCTGGTCGTATCGAAGCTGTTTTCGAAGCAGTCGATGTCTCAACTCTCACACGCGAACTAGCCAGCATGTTTCGTTCGGCAACGGATAAGGCCGGACTCAATCTGGTAGTTGAATGTGCGCCGACTGAGCGTGATGTCTATGTCGATCGGGAGATGTGGGAGAAAGTTGTTTTGAATCTCGTGTCAAATGCTTTCAAGTTTACGTTCGAAGGCGACATCGTAGTTACGCTGCGAGAGGCGGGCGACAATGTCGAGCTCGAAGTGAGTGATACGGGCACGGGCATCCCGGAGTCGGAGTTACCGCACCTGTTCGAGCGCTTTCACCGCGTCAAAGGAGCTCGCGGTCGTAGTTATGAAGGATCCGGAATCGGTCTGGCGCTGGTCCATGAACTGGTAAAACTTCATGGCGGCAGTGTTCGAGTTCGGAGTGAAGTCGAAAAGGGGAGCACTTTCACCGTCAGCATTCCCCTGGGCTCGGCACACTTGCCTGCCGATCGAGTCGGAGGCCAGCGCACGCTTGCATCGACCAGTTTGCGCGGCGAAACCTATGTAGACGAGGTTTTAAAATGGCTTCCGGGTGAGGAAAAGCGTCTTGATGATTTGCACCCGTTTGATTCGAGGTCGGGCGAAGTCTTCGGAAGTGCATCGGAACAATTATGCGCACGGATCCTGCTGGCTGACGACAACGCCGATATGCGCGAGTACGTGAGGCGACTCCTCGCGCCGAAATATGAGGTGGTCGCAGTTGCAGACGGAGAAACGGCTCTTGGCAGAGCGCGGCTTGAAGACTTTGATCTGATCTTGTCAGACGTGATGATGCCGAAGCTCGATGGTTTTGGTTTGGTGAAAGCGTTGCGTGGTGACGAAAGGATAGCAACCACTCCCGTGATACTACTGTCAGCTCGCGCTGGTGAAGAAGCGAGCGTTGAAGGCATGGCAGCAGGCGCGGACGATTATCTCGTAAAGCCGTTTTCAGCACGCGAACTGTTAGCTCGTGTTGAGGCCCATTTGAATCTTCAGCGTATCAGGCGCGAGTCAGAAGAAGCCGTGTTGAAGATGATGGCTCGCGAACAGGAGGCACGTGAGAGTGCCGAGCTAGCCAACCGCATCAAAGACGACTTCCTCGCCATCCTCTCGCACGAATTGCGCACTCCGCTCAACGCGATTGTAGGTTGGACGCATTTGTTAAAGGGCGGCAAGCTTAGCGAACTCGATCGTAAGCGCGGTATCGACGTCATCGAGCGTAATGCCGCGGCGCAACGCGCAATTATCGATGAATTGCTGGACATTTCGCGCATTGTTACCGGTAAGCTGAAACTCGATCCCAGACCCATCGAGCTCGCAGCCGTAGTCGACAGCGCGGTTGACGCAATTCGTCCAGCGGCAGAGAGAAAGAATATTCAGATCATCACATCTCTCGATCGTAATGCAGGGCTCGTAATGGGCGAAGCAGTGCGTTTGCAACAGGTAATCTGGAATCTGCTTTCAAACTCAGTCAAATTCACGCCGAACAATGGCCGCGTCGAGATCGAACTCAAAACTGCCGGCAGAAATGTCCACGTCATTGTTCGTGATACAGGCGAAGGTATCGATGCAGAGTTTCTGCCTCATATGTTCGAACGCTTCAGGCAAGCTGATACTTCGTCCAAGCGTGTGCACGGTGGACTCGGGCTTGGGCTCTCGATCGTCAGCAGCCTGGTTACGATGCATGGCGGCGAAGTTCGAGCAGCCAGCGACGGAAGAGGGAAGGGAGCAACTTTCACCGTCATACTTCCTGTGTTGTCCGTGTCGGATCTTGATCGATTGGGTGAAGTGTCACCTGAAGTGAGCGCACAGTTGTTGACCTTGCGACAGCGACAAAACGGCGCGGGCGAGAAAAGCACTGAGCTGTATCCCGAGGTGCTAAAGGGATTGCGCGTTCTCAGTGTTGACGATCAGCAGGACACTCGCGAGTTGATTACGCTCGCCCTCGCTCGCTATGGGGCGGAGGTCAAAGCCAGCGACTCTGCTTCGACGGCTTTGCAGCTAGTCAAAGAATGGAAACCTCACGTGATCGTGTCGGATATCGGACTGCCGGGAATGGATGGATACGATTTCGTCCGACAGCTTCGTGCACTCGAAACTGATGGCCAACGCATACCTGCGATTGCCGTCACTGGTTACGCCGGCGCGGTCGACGAATCAAAAGCGCTCGATGCGGGTTACGAAGTTCACCTTTCGAAGCCGATTGAGTTGAACAAGTTGGTATCGGTGATAGCAAAAATATCTCGGCGGATTAGTTACCTTTAGGTACCCTCTTGACCCGGTTTTGTGGCCGGACTAAGTTGTTCGACCATGAGATACATTCTGTTCTTACTTCTCGTCTTATTTCCCGTTCAAATATTTGCTCAGCGTGATGGACAGAACGATTTCGATTGGGAAATCGGAAGCTGGAAAACGCAGTTGAAGCGTTTGCAGCGCCCGTTGAGTGGCTCGACGACGTGGGTGGAGTATGAGGGCACGACGGTGGTGCGCAAGGTTTTGGATGGTCGTGCGAATCTCGTCGAGCTGAAAGTCGCAGGTCCGGCTGGGCGCATCGAGGGACTGAGTTTGCGTTTGTATAACCCGCAGGCGCGGCAGTGGAGTTTGAACTTTGCGAATGTGATTAATGGGATGTTGACGACGCCGAGTGTTGGTGAGTTTAAAGATGGGCGCGGAGAGTTCTACAACCAGGACACTTATAACGGACGAGCGATCCTGGTGCGATTCGTGATCACGAAGATCACGGATGATTCATATCGGTTTGAGCAATCGTTTTCGGAGGATTTTGGGAAGACGTGGGAAGCAAATTGGATCGCGATCGACACGCGTCTCAAACTAACTGCATTTGCCGCGCCAGCTCAGTCGCGTTCTGCGGGCGGTCATCCGGATCCTTCGCCAGCGCATGCATGATCCCCGTCGAAACTCTTCTCGGTATCCCGAGTGATTCGGCAAACGGCGGCGGCGGGTCATACAAGTGCCTGTTAATCACACCCGAGACGGTCTCGGCGCCAAACGGCTGACGCCCCGATAGCATCTCGTAAAACATCGCCCCAAGACTGTATACATCAGACCGCGTATCGAGTGGCTCACCCAGACACTGCTCAGGCGACATGTAAAAAGGCGTTCCCACTACTGCTCCGGACGACGCCGGCCCTGCGTCAGCAAGCAGTTTTGCGAGCCCGAAATCGACAACTCTCACACTCTCGAGTTCGAAATCATCCTCAGGTGCGACGACCAGAATATTCTCAGGCTTCAGATCGCGATGGACCACGCCCTGCCGGTGCGCTGAACCGACACCTGCACAAATCCCGCGCATCAATCGCACGCCACGTTCGACGGAAAAATGGTCCTCGCTCCGCAAAAGTTCGCGCAACGGTGTTCCTTTTACAAACTCCATCACGATGTATGCAGGCGCGTGTGGGTCGTCAGTCTCGCCGAAATCGTGAATCGTGATCACGTTTGGATGACGCAGCATCGCCGCCGCGCGTGCTTCCCGGCGAAAGCGTGCCAGCGCCGCTTCGTCCGTGACGAACTTGCCGGTCAGGATTTTTACCGCGACGTCGTCGCCGATGTGAACGCGACGAGCGCGATAGACGACGCTCATGCCGCCCTCGCCTAAACGTGCGACCAGTTCATACTTGCCGTCGATCTTGTGTCCAATGAGTGGATCGGGATTGGCTAGTCGAATCGTCGGAAGGGCGGAGTTGAAATGATCTTCGTAATACGGATGGATGTTTGAGCCGGGCAGCGTTAATGGCGAACCACACTCGGCACAAAACATCGCTTCTTTGTTCAGAAACAACTCGCACGCCACGCAAAAAGGATTGCTGTTTCTCAACTCGCCGAGTAGTTGGTCCAGATCGTCCTCGATAACATCCAGGCCGTCTGCTCCGATCGCTGAACTGCGGATCTCTCCTTCGGGATCGAACAGGAAGTATGCCGGAAGTTCTTCTTGTCCCTGGCTGACGCGTTTGTCGTTATCGAGTGCGCATGGCTCGGTGAGATTGAGCCGTGAAATCGCATCGCGAACTGCTTTGATATTCTCTTCCGCCTCCGACTGCGGCACGTGTACGGCGATAACACGCACACCTTCGCGCTTGCGCTGATCGCGTATCTGTGCGACCTGCGCGAGATTCGTCTTCGCCGCTTCAGAACTGATGGACCAGAAATGAACGAGTGTCGGATGACCCTTGGTCTGTCGCGCTGCGACGCGACCATTCAACCACTCGGTGGCCCGTTCAAATGATGGCAATTGTACGGCGGCTTTCATCTTGATTTAGCTATTACCGCAGCAAAACGCTGAAGGCGTTCGCTAATTTCAGCCCAGGGTTGGAGCGAAGCGACTACCCTGGGTTAAAGAATTAATTAGCTTTACAACCCTGAAAGGGTTCCTCTCGCAATGAACCCTTTCAGGGTTTGAACCCATTTATTTTACGGTCCCCAGGGTTGGAGCGAAGCGACTACCCTGGGTTAAAGAATTAATTATCTTTACAACCCTGAAAGGGTTCCTCTCGTAATGAACCCTTTCAGGGTTTGAACCCTTTTATTTTCCGGTCCCCAGGGTTGTCGCTGCGCTCCAACCCTGGGCTGAAATTAGCGAACGCCTTCGGCGTTTAGGTCGTTGGTTACGACCAACTGGTTCTAATCTGTGGGGGCTTCAAGAGGGTTTGCATTACAACGCAATACTGTTCTGTCTTTTCTTTTAATGCAACTAATTGCTCCGCGGTTGCTTGCGGAGCTTTGATGTCGAATTTCGCGTGGATGTCCTGAAAGCCAATCGGAACTTCTTTCGAGATTCCGAGCGTGCCACTCAGGTCCATCTCACCTTCAACTTCGACGCGGATGTGCTCGAACGGTATGCCCATCGCAGTCGCAACGAGTTGGCAAGTCAGTTGAGCACACGCTGCCAGAGCGCCGAGTAGTAGATCGCCCGAGCAGGCGGCGGTGCCGGGTCCACCGACACCGCTGTGTGCCTGGGCTTCAAATATCTTTTGTCCTACTTCGACCGAACACGAAATTGGCGTATCGGTTTGATCGCCGCTGGCTCTGAGCGTAATACGAGAGCTATTCGGCTCGCTGCGATACTTGTCCTTCAGAGGCTTTTGGATAGCGCGGAGATCCATCGACTCTCTA
>DATEIS010000453.1:0-3464 GCA_035278765.1 Pyrinomonadaceae bacterium
CGACGAGGTCTTACTCGAACAGGAGTACTACTCAGTGGGCGGCGGTTTCATCGAGTGGAAAGGTTACACGCCGCCAAAGAAGAATCCACCCAAGTATCCGTTCCGGTTGATGAAAGAGCTGCGGGCCCACGCCGACAGTAACAAGCTCTCGATCGCGAAGGTAATGCTCGCTAACGAGATGTCGATCGCAGGCAGAACCGAAGAGGAGGTTTACGCTTTCATCGACAAGATCATCAACGCCATGGTCGCCACGGTAAAATCGGGGCTTTCGATGTCGGAGGATGACGTGTTGCCCGGGCCGATCAAACTGCACAGCAAGGCGGCGACGGTTTACAAGCGCGCCATGGACGATAAGTTTGCGGCTGACAAAGGCATCGGAGCGCTTTCGGCATTCGCGTTGGCGGCATCCGAAGAAAACGGGCGCGGCCACCTCGTTATCACGGCTCCGACCGGCGGTTCCGCCGGCGTTATGCCGGCGCTGGTCTACGGGCTCCTCGAGGTCCGGAAGCTCGATCGGCAGAAGGTCCGTGAGGGGATGCTCGCCGCTTTGGCGATCGGCTATCTCTGCAAACACCATGCGACGCTGTCTGCGGCCGAGGGCGGATGCCAGGCGGAGATCGGCGTGGCGTCGTCGATGGCCGCAGCATTGATCGCTACTGCGTACGACGCAGAATCGCGGGTGGTAGAGAATGCGGCCGAATCGGCTCTGGAACATCACCTGGGAATGACCTGCGATCCGGTCGCTGGTTACGTGCAGGTTCCGTGCATTGAGCGCTGCGCATTCGGTGCGGTCAAGGCATGGACCGCCTACGCGATCGCCAGCAACGAGATCGCGTCCCGGCACCGCGTCGATTTCGACGCAACCGTTCAGGCCCTGGCCGAGACTGCAAAAGACATGAACAGCAAGTACAAGGAAACAAGCGAGGCCGGTCTCGCCCTCTCCGTGACGCTCTGCTGATCTACACCTAGCGCACGAGCCATCCACAGGTTACGCAGAATTGTCGTGTGTAATCTGTGGATGGTTTTGCAAGTGTTGATTTCATTTTTTTTCGCAGGGCTTTGGAGGTAGGTTCAAGATGCCGGTACACAGCGAATACATCAAGCGCTCAATTGTATTGGCGTTAACGTCTGTTGCGTTGTTTTCAATCTCTGCCTTCGGACAGTCGCCGGCAATTAACAGCACTGAGAAGAGAATCGCCGTAGCTGAGAAAAAAGTTGCGGCCGATGAGCCCAAGCCAAAAGACCTGCAAAGCGAAGTCGAGACTATGAAGGCCGAGAATGCCGCGGTCCGAGAACTGCTTCGCAAGATGGAGGAGCAGCAGAAGACATTACTCGAACAGGTTGATCGTTTGCAGCGCAGGCTTGACGGAAGCACGGCAACGGATATCCCGGTCGCCAGCCAACCAGCAGCGCCGGCAGATGCCTCGGCGAATGCGGCATCGAATACGCCGCCGCCAGAAACAGATTCAGCAAGTAGTTCCGTACCGCCGGCGCCCGTTGCCGCACAGCCGGCAAACGACGAGCGCTACCGAGATGGAATCATAATCTGGCAAACCTCGAAGGACGCTAAGGTGCCGTTCCTGCTGAGGTTCAATAACAATACCCAACTCCGATATCTCAACACACTTTCGAGCGACGATACTTTCACCGACCACTTAGGCGTTGTCCGCCCGGTTAATAAACGCAACGACATCACCGTAAATCGCTCGATGTTCATTTTAGGTGGTTACATATTCGACGAGCGGGCGAAATATAGCCTCACCGTCTGGACGTCCGCCGGCGCCGCCTCGATCGTCGTAGCCGGAAACATCGGCTGGCAATTCAACAAAGCGTTTACGCTCACTGCGGGTTACACGGGTGTTCCAGGCACCCGATCGCTGGTTAACACGTTCCCGTATTTCACCGCCACCGACAGGAGCATGGCGGACAACTTCTTCCGCCCGGGCTTCACCCAGGGCTTATGGGCCAACGGAGAGCTCGGGCATGGGCTGAATTACCTTGCGTTCGTCGGCAACGCTCTCAACAGCATAAATATCTCGGCCGCCAAGATCGATACCAATCTGCTCGTTTCCGGTAGTGTCTGGTGGGAACCACTTGGGAGATACGGGGAACCCGGCAAGTCAGTCAACATGTACGATGATTATTTTGCGAAGAAAAAGGTTCGTATTCGCCTCGGTACCTCGTTTACAAGATCTCGCGAGGACCGGTTTTCAAATCTCGATCAATCAAGTCCTGATAACACTGCGATCTTCAATTCCGACGGCGTCCTTGCGTTCTCAACCGGAGCGTTTGCACCGGGTGTGACCGTCGACAAAGCTCTCTACAAAATGTCGGCCATCGACGGCGGCATTAAATACAACGGACTGGCGGTCAACGGGCAATACTACATGCGTTGGCTTGGCGATTTCGAAGCCGACGGACCGCTTCCGCTCGCCTCGACGTTCGACCACGGGTACGAATTGTCGGCGAGCTATTTTGTCGTTCCTAAGAAACTGCTCCTGTATGTCCGCGGCTCGCAGGTTTTTGGGGAGTTTGGCAACTCGCACGAATACGCCGGCGGCGTCAAATGGCATTTCCTTCCCACCGAGCGTTTGTGGCTTAACGCCGAGCTGATGCGGGTTAACAGATCACCTTATAACGGGGCCTTTACTCCGTATGCGGCGGGAATGAACGGATGGGCGCCGATGGTTCAGACGATCATAGCTTTTTGACGATCGTCAGTTTAAGCAACCATGTCAGAACCTGAGTCGATCATTTCGGCAGACGAAGCGCTTGCGCGATTAACCGCCGGAAACGAGAGATTTCTTCGCGGCGAGATTCGTTTACCCGGACTCGTGCAGGAAACACTGAAAAGACTCAGGGAGGGGCAGCGCCCGTACGCGACGATTCTTGGATGTAGCGATTCGCGAGTGCCTCCGGAGTTTCTCTTCGATAGCGGTTTCGGCGAGTTGTTTGTGATACGCGTTGCGGGAAACGTGTTTTCTCCTGAGATCGCCGCCAGCTTGCAATACGCGGGAGCACACTTGCACACGCCTCTCTTCGTGGTGTTGGGACACCATGACTGCGGAGCCGTGAACGCCGCACTGAAGACCCGAGACAACGGTGATCGCCATCGTTCCCGAATTCAGTTGTTGGTTGACAACATTCTGCCGGGCCTTCCGCCCATCGATTCCAACCTTTCTCCCACAGCACGAACTAATCAGGCAGTCGAGAGCAACATTCGCTGGACTGTGCAGCAGATTCTGGATACTCCGGAAGGTCAGGCGCGCCTGCGCGAAGGAGAAATGAAAATCGTCGGAGCGGTCTTTGAGATCGCAACCGGACGCGTGAGGTTTCTTGATTCGTGAGCCCTTTGAAGTCTTCACTGCCCGCCACCTGTTAATAGTAACAGTTATTAAATCCGCTCATTCTGACTAGCATTTCCTTAACCGCAACGTGGTCAGGGTCACCTAAAACAGAAGGGG
>DATEIS010000454.1:0-6240 GCA_035278765.1 Pyrinomonadaceae bacterium
AACAAACTAACATCGTATCTGGCCGTAGCGAAGATCACCGCGACCGAGATCTGCGTCACCGACAAAATTTCGCCCGGCCCAAAAGCAAACGAGGACGCCCGTCGCGCCGCCGACGCCGCCTCCACCAAGCCTTGCCTTAAACCGTAGTTCAATCTGTGTAATCTGTGGATAGAAACTCATGAAAACTCTTATCAAGAATGGTCGCGTTGTGACTGCGGTTGATGATTACCGCGCTGATGTTTTGATCGAGAATGAGAAGGTTTCGGTGATTGGGGCGACCCTCCAGATGGAGGCCGATCACACCATCGACGCGAATGGAAAGCTCGTTATTCCGGGTGGCATCGATCCGCATACGCATATGGAACTGCCGTTTGGAGGCACTGAGTCGTCCGACGATTTTCGCACCGGCACAATCGCTGCCGTGCATGGTGGCACGACCAGCATCATCGACTTTGCCGTGCAGTACAAAGGTCAATCTCTAATCGAAGGGATCGATAACTGGCACAAAAAAGCCGAAGGCAAGACCGCGATCGATTACGGCTTTCACCTCATCACGACCGAACTCGAAGACAAACAGATCGAAGAACTCTACACCGCGATGGACGAAGGCGTGACGAGTTTCAAGATGTTCATGGCCTATCCCGGCGTATTTCTCGTCGACGACGCCACGATCTTTCGTGCAATGTCAGCCGCGGGCCAACGGGGTGGTCTAATCTGCATGCACGCAGAGAACGGTATCGTCATAAACGAAATCATCAAACGCGCTCTGGAACAAGGCAGGACCGCACCGAAGTACCACGCCTTAACAAGACCGACAATTGCCGAGGCTGAAGGTGTGCATCGCGCCATCGCGATCGCTGAAATGGCGGAGTCGCCCGTGTATATCGTGCACCTCTCGTGTGCCGACGCACTCAACCAGGTGCGACAAGCGCGCGATCGTGGCATCCCGGCATTCGCCGAAACGTGTCCGCAGTATCTATTTCTTTCGACCGACAATTACGACGAACCGGGCTTCGACGGCGCAAAGTATGTGATGACGCCTCCGTTGCGCGAGAAATCAAACCAGGACGAGCTCTGGAAAGGCTTGAAGATGGACGATCTTCAGGTCATCTCAACTGATCATTGTCCCTTCTGTATGAAAGAACAGAAAGAACTCGGTCGCGACGACTTCACGAAGATTCCGAACGGCGCGCCCGGCGTCGAGAATCGCGTGCCGCTGATCTACAACGGCGGCGTGGTCGAGAATCGCATTAGCCTGAATCGCTTCGTGGAATTAACTTCAACAGCGGCGGCGAAGATGTTTGGCCTGTTCCCAAAGAAAGGGACGATTGCAGTCGGTTCAGATGCCGACATCGTGATCTTCGATCCGGAAAAGGAACAGACGTTGAGCGTGAAGACGCAGCACATGAACTGCGACTACAACGCCTACGAAGGTAAGAAGATCAAGGGCGTCGTCGATACAGTTCTATCGCGCGGTAACGTGGTGATCGACAAAGGTGAGTTCAAAGGCAAAGCCGGCAACGGCCAGTTTTTGAAACGCGGCACGTGTGTAAACATTTAAATATGACTTCCCCCGAAACTATCCAACACCCCGACGGACGCGTAGAGCTTAAACCCGAAGCGCTCGCTGAGATTAGTCAAAGTTCCCTTTACAACGAGGATCTTGCGCCCGTTCCTGTCTCAAAGCGCAATTGGACCACCTACAACTACGCCGCGCTCTGGATCAGCATGGCGCACTGCATTCCGACGTACATGCTTTCGTCTGGCCTCATCAGTGCCGGAATGAACTGGTGGCAGGCGTTGTTCACGATCCTTCTCGGCAACACGATCGTGCTGATTCCGATCCTGCTCAATTCGCATCCGGGAACGAAGTACGGTATTCCCTTCCCCATCTTCGCGCGCGCTGCTTACGGCACGCTTGGCTCAAACGTTCCGGCCATCATGCGGGCGATCGTCGCGTGCGGCTGGTTTGGCATTCAGGCGTGGATCGGTGGCGAAGCGCTGAACACGTTCTTCAACGCAATCATCCCCGGCTGGCAAACGCTGCTCGGTGGTCCAATCGGAGGTCACACGCCGACCGCATGGTTGTCGTTCCTGTTATTCTGGGGCTTCAACATCTACATCATTTACCGCGGCATGGACCTGCTCAGAAAAGTTGAGAACTGGGCCGCGCCGTTCGTGTTGATCATGACAGCCCTCTTGCTTGCGTGGGCGTTGTACAAAGCGAATGGTCTCGGCTATCTGCTCAACCAACAGGGCAAGTTTCACACGCTCGCAGAGTTCTGGCCGATCTTCATTCCGTCGCTCACCGGAATGATCGGATTTTGGGCCACCCTGTCACTGAACATGCCCGACTTCACGCGCTTCGGTAAGAGCCAGCGCGATCAGGTTGTGGGCCAGGTTGTAGCACTGCCAAGCACGATGACGGTCTTCGCTGCGATGGGCGTGATGATCACCTCCGCGGCAGTCGTCATCTATCCGCACATGAAACCTGAAGAACTTTGGGATCCGATGAAACTCGTCGGACAGTTTCAGAGTGTGGTGGTGATTGCGATCTCGATGTTTACCGTCGTGGTCGCGACACTCGCGGTCAACATCGCAGCCAACGTAGTCTCTCCTGCAAACGATTTCGCGAATGCATTTCCGAAGTGGATCTCATTCAGAACCGGCGGATTGATCACCGGCATCATCGGCATCTTGATGCAGCCCTGGCGTCTGCTCGCGGATCCGAGCGGTTACATCTTTGCCTGGCTTGTCGGATATTCGGGCGGCTTGGGCTCAATTGCCGGCGTCCTGATCGCCGACTACTGGCTCGTGCGCAAAAAGCGACTCGAACTCGGCGACCTCTATAGGCGCGAAGGTACTTACACCTACAATGGCGGCTGGAACTGGCGCGCCATTGTCGCCACACTGATCGGCTGCGGCCTCGCCTGGATCGGACTGGTCGTGCCAGCTTTGAGACCACTGTACGACTACGCCTGGTTTGTCGGCTTTGGCGCTGCTGCCCTCACGCACCTGTTACTGATGAAAGCTCTAGATAACCGACGCAGCTAAATGCTATAAGATCCATATCTTGAACGCGCGAGGAGTAGCTCATGCCACGCACCGTTAAATGCGCCCTAATACAGTGTTCCAATGCCGGGTCGACCGATCTGCCGATCGATGAAATCAAGCGGCTGAACATTGAGAAACACCTGACCTACATCGAACAGGCCGCGAAGCAGGGCGTGCAGATAATCTGCATGCAGGAGATCTTCACGACGCCGTATTTCTGTGCGGAACAACAGACGCGCTGGTATGAAGCAGTCGAGCGAATTCCTGATGGTCCAACCGTGAGGTTGATGCAGGAAGTCGCCAAAGAGCACGGCATGGTTATCGTCGTGCCGATTTATGAAGAAGAGCTCACCGGCATCTATTACAACACGGCCGCCGTGATCGACGCCGATGGCAAGTATCTCGGCAAGTATCGCAAAAACCACATCCCACACGTGAATCCTGGCTTCTGGGAAAAGTTCTACTTCCGTCCCGGCAATCTCGGTTATCCGTGTTTCGATACGGCATTTGCTCGCATCGGTGTTTACATCTGTTACGACCGCCACTTCCCTGAAGGCGCGCGCGCACTCGGTCTTAACGGCGCCGAGATCGTTTTCAATCCGTCGGCGACAGTGGCAGGCCTTTCAGAGTACCTGTGGCGTTTGGAGCAACCGGCACACGCAGTTGCGAATGGTTATTTCATCGGCGCCATCAATCGCATCGGTCACGAGCAGCCGTGGGATATCGGCGAGTTTTACGGTCAGAGCTACTTCTGCGATCCGCGTGGACAGTTTGTGGCAGAGGCGCCACGCGACAAGGACGCGCTCGTCGTTGCGGATCTCGATCTGGACAAGATTCGCGAAGTTCGCAACACCTGGCAATTCTTCCGCGATCGCCGTCCGGATACATACGGCTCACTCGTCGCTGATTAGAAGGAGTTTGTTTTTATGGATTTATCAATCACTGTCAATGGCATGAAGTTTCCCAACCCGTTCGTCCTCGGATCGGGTCCGCCGGGAACAAATGCTCGCGTGCTTGCGAAATCATTTGACGCGGGTTGGGGCGGCGCAGTCGCGAAGACTGTGAGTCTTGAGTCCGCGAAGGTCGTAAACGTTGTGCCGCGTTACGGGAAACTCCGTTCGAGAACCACGGGCGAAGTGATCGGTTTTGAAAATATCGAACTGATTTCCGATCGACCGATCGACGTCTGGCTGGACGAGTTTCGGCAAGTCAAGAAAGAGTATCCCAACCATATTCTGATCGCATCGATTATGGAGGAGTACGAAAAGAGTCGTTGGCAGGAATTGACGCGCATGGTCCAGGACACGGGTGTCGACGGATTCGAACTCAATTTTTCGTGTCCGCACGGCATGACGGAACGCAAGATGGGTTCGGAGATGGGTGAACATCCCGATCTTACTGAAGAAGTGACGAGTTGGGTGACGGAAGTCGCAAAGATTCCGGTATGGGCCAAGATGACGCCCAACATCACGAACATTCGCGAGCCTGCGCAGGCAGCGATCAGCGGCGGCGCTGTTGGGATTTCGGCAATTAATACGATCCTGTCAGTGATTGGTGTTGATCTTGATACGTTGCGCCCGATGCCGACTGTTGAGGGTCACTGCGTTCCCGGCGGTTACTCAGCGCAGGCGGTGCGGCCAATTGCGTTGCGCATGGTGAGTCAACTCGCGCTCGCGAAACCCGACGATGTTTCGATTAGCGGCATCGGCGGTATCGAGAATTCGCACGATGCGCTCGAGTTTCTTCTGCTTGGATCGTCAACGGTTCAGATCTGCACCGGCGTGATGCTGCAAGGCGTGAAGATGATCGAGGAACTGAAGGAAGGCGTCGAGAAGTTTATGGTCGACAAAGGCTTCAACTCGGTTCAAGAGATTGTCGGCAAGAGCCTTCCCTACTTCTCAACACACATGGATCTCGTGCAACGCATGAAAGCGGCGAAACGCTCAAAGGCGGGCGAAGCGAGTCGTGATAACGAGTGGGCTCAGAAGGACATTACAGAAAAGACCGCAGAGCTAACGTCTAACTGACCTAGCGAAGATTTCTCACGCAGCGGCGCAAAGGCGCAACGAAAGAACGCAAATAAAGAATGCTCCTCGCGGTTTTCGTTGCGCCTTTGCGCCGCTGCGTGAGAAATCTTCGCTACGAAAACTCCGTAATGACGGGTGCATGGTCCGAGGGCTTCTCCCACTTGCGCGGTTCCGGATCGATCCACGACCGAACACTTCTCTCCACCAGTGGCTCACTAATCCAGATGTGATCGATCCTCAAACCGAGATTGCGTCTAAAAGCGCCCGCCCGATAATCCCACCAGGTGAAATGTCCGCCGTCCTCCACGTGCAGACGATAGGCATCTGTGAAGCCCCACGATTTTATATGCCCTAACGCAGCGCGTTCCTGTTCGCTAAACATGACACGTCCCTGCCATAGTCGTATGTCATGCACGTCGCGCTCTTCCGGAGCGACGTTGAAGTCGCCACACAACAAAACCGGCGTTTTCGGATCGTAGTTCGAATCAAAAAACTCACGCAGCCGTTGCATCCACGTAAGCTTGAACGCGTACTTATCAGTCCCAACTGCCTGTCCATTCGGAATGTACACGTTGACGATATTGATTCCGTTGACGCAGGTCGTGATCAGTCGCGACTGCGCCGACTCATCATCGCCGGGATATCCACGATGACTGGTGTCGCATGCTTCACGCGTGAGGATCGCGACGCCGTTGTACGCCTGCTGCCCAAATAGCTGGCACTGGTAACCACGTTCCTGAAACAAGAGCGTTGGAAACTTGTCGTCAGTGCATTTTGTTTCCTGCATGCAAAGAACGTCGGGCTTCACAGCGTCGAGCCAGCGAAGGACATTCGGCGTGCGTACGAGGATTGAGTTTACGTTCCAGGTTGCGATGAGCATTACAGTGATAAAAGGAGACCACCAATCAAAGCGCCGCGACGCGCGATATCGTCAGCTTCGATGTGTTCGTGAACGGCGTGAGCGCCGTCTCCGCTGATGCCGAGACCATCGAGCACCGGAATTCCCATCGCCGCGAGGAAGTTTCCGTCAGAGGCGCCGCCGACTTGTGCTTCGCCGAGTTCGAAGTCGAGTTCGGCTGCGATCGCGCGAGCTTTTTCAAACAGTTCAACGACAGCGGGAGTGCGTTCCATCGGCGGACGATTGATGCCACCGGAGACA
>DATEIS010000455.1:0-4927 GCA_035278765.1 Pyrinomonadaceae bacterium
GCACCCATCAACGCGTTGCCGTTCGTCGTCAGCTTCGTGACTTCCACGCGTTCAAACGGCACACGAAACTTCGCTTCGGTTCGAGGACGCATCCGGTAAATACCGTAACCGGCAAGCGCGAGAACGATTACAGCCAATGCAGCTAAACCGATCCACGCGTTTTTACTTAAACCAACGGGCTTGTGAATCGTAGTGCGCACCTGCTTCAACTCATCCGTCTTGACCATTCGGTCGCGACCTGACGAAGCGCGTGCATACTCACTGCCGGCGACTCCAGTACCAGGACCAATCGAACGTTCGAGCATCGAGGATCTTTCAAGTTCTTTCCGCAGACTGCGCAGATCGATGGCCATCTCTTTGACGATCTGGTAGCGCTCGTTTCTGTCTTTGCGTAAAGCTTTTTTGACGATACGTTCCAGCTCAGGCGGCGAGCCCTCGACGTGTTCAGAGATCGGTGGTTGCTCTCGCTCAACAATCGCGACAACAACGTCGGTCGGCGTTTCACCAGTAAACGGAGCGCGGCCTGACGCCATTTCATAAAGCACGACGCCGAGACCCCAGATGTCTGTGCGCTCGTCAATTGCCACACCTCGCGCTTGCTCGGGCGACATGTAAGCCGCTGTGCCGATGACTACGCCCGGCGTTGAATGGAACAGGAGCGTTGGCATTGTCGTCGTAGTCGCACTCTTGTGACGTTCCGTCAGTTTTGCAAGTCCGAAGTCGAGAATTTTCACGAAGCCTTCAGGCCGGATCACGATGTTCTCGGGTTTGATGTCGCGATGAACAATGCCCGATTCGTGTGCCGCTGTGAGTGCGTCGGCAATCTGTATCGCGATGTCGAGCACGTCACCGAGTTTCATCGCCTGGCTTCTGATACGTTGCCGCAGCGTCATGCCTTCGATGTACTCCATCGCGATGAATGGACGTCCGTCGTCTGTTTCACCAACCTCATGGACCACGCAGACGTTCGGATGACTCAATCTCGAGGCGGCTCGTGCCTCCTGTGTGAAGCGACGCAATCGTTCCGGATCTTTGCTGACAAATGCCGGCAGTACTTTCAGAGCCACACGGCGACCAAGAATCGTGTCCGTTGCAAGATAAACCTCACCCATCCCACCTTCGCCAATGAGGTTCACGATTTGATAGTGCTTTACGCGTTGGCCGGGAGTGAGTTTTTCTTCGGCGGCAAGATCGTCAGCGGCTTGTGCGACCGCGGGCGATTCCATGAAACTGCCTGCGACTTCGTATGAGCGAAGCAGAGACTCGACCTCTTCGCGCACGGCAGTGTCGCCGTCGCAGGCATTTTCGAGAAACGATTCACGTTCGGCGCCGTGACGTCCGAGTGCGCCCTCGAAAATTTCTTTTACACGTTGCCAGCGTTGGGGGTCCGTCTCGCTCATTCTTATCTGTCACCGCTCAGTTCGCGATGCAGCCATGCTTTAGCCATGCTCCAGTCGCGTTTGACGGTCGCGGGTGAGATGCCCATCACTTCCGCCGTTTCCTCAACCGTCAGACCACTGAAGAAACGCAATTCAACTACGCGGCTCTGTTGTTCGTCGATCTTCGCCAGTCGAGTCAGTGCTTCATCCAGTGCGACAACATCCAGGTCCTGACCTTTAGCGGCAACTGTCGCATCGTCGAGTGAAACCTTGATGCCGGAACCGCCGCGTTTCGCGCGCTTCTTCGTGCGCGCGTGATCGACGAGTATGCGCCGCATCATCTGAGCCGCGATGCCGAAGAAGTGTGCACGATTTTGCCACTGCACGTTGCGTTGATCCACCAGCCGCACGTATGCCTCGTGAATGAGAGCAGTTGTTTGCAGTGTGTGTCCCGCTTGTTCGCGACGTAGATAACGCGCGGCCTGACGCCGCAGTTCGTCGTAGACGACGGGCATCAGCTTGTCCAGCGATTCCTTGTCCCCGCGACCGTAGCTGACGAGCAGATCGGTAATGTTTTCCACGTCTTTCGGCATTGCAAACCTATCCACAGATTACACCGAAAGCGAATCTGTGCAATCTGTGGATGACTTTTTTGAGCCCGTTTTTCCGGGACTGTCGCGTCTAGTAACGTGAAGGAGGTTCTATGAAAAACAAAATTTATAGGGTGATTGCAATTTTCGGTATGTTCCTGGGATTCGGGATGGTGAACGCGCAGGGGCAGGCGCCGAACAAGGTTGAGGTTGATATTCCGTTTGAGTTTACCGCGGGGAAGACGACGCTGCCCGCAGGTGTGTACAGCATCAAGCGCATATCATCAGATGCTTTGAGGCTCCGCAGTGAGGATGGCAAGTCAGCGGCGATTTTGATCGCGCCGGTCACGCACACCTCGAGCGATCCGAATGCAGAAGCGCGTCTGGTTTTCAGCAAGCAAGGTGAGCAATGCTTCCTTTCGCAGATCTGGCTGAGCGCGACTAGCGGGCGCCAGGTCTGGATCGGTCGCCAGGCTGAGAAGAGCGAACGCATCGAGCTCGCCTTGAAGAAATAGGTCTTCGATTTGCCTCGCGCAGGTTTCCGAGAGTATTGTTTGCCGCGAGGTGAATCTGATGAAACAATTGCTGAAACATTTTTCTCTGATTGCCGCACTGCTTCTGGTCGCCGGCTCGGCGGTGGCCCAGGAGCGTGCAGCAATCCTGACCGGCGCCGAGCTGACACGCGTCGTCCCCACCGGTTTCTATTTTCAGGGTCTCAGTGCGCCAACTCAGATGCGCAATTCCGCAGCCGCACGCTTCGGAACAGATCGCTATGTGATTTCCGGTTTGGTCGATACCTCCGGCTACTCCGCCGATGTGAGAGCGAAGTACGTTGGTTTCCTGATCACCGATTCACCCATCACGCTCAATGGAACGTCGCTGGCTCCCGGCGCCTACGGTTTCGGTTTTGCGACTGAAGGAAAGATGACCGTGATGGATCTTGCCGGAAAAGATTTATTCTCGGTGCCAGTCACCAACGACAAAGCGTTGCGACGGCCGCGTCCTTTGATGATGGCTGCCGACCCCGGCGGTGTGCGTCTCTACAGCGGCAAAGACTACGTTGTCATCGCTGCTCCGTAATACCAGCGATGCGTCAAAAGCTCTTACCGCTAATCTGTCTTTCGTTATTGCTTCCGTTTGCGCTACTCGCGCAAGAGCCGCCGAAGAAGCCGGAGTCTCAACAGCCGATGGGTGGCGCTTCTACAGGAACGGCAACCACCTACACTTCGCGTCGAACTGTTGGCATCACCGATCCGTCGGCGCCCGTTATTTTTGAAGACGTAACCGACAAGACTCCACTCGCGGCTTTTCGTCATCGTTCAGGCGAAGCAGTCAAGGATTACATCTTCGACACGACTTCAGGCGGCGTTGCGATCTTTGATTACGACTCCGACGGACGTCCGGACATCTATCTCGTAAACGGATCGACGATGGCCGCGTCGCGAGGCAAGGAAAAAGCGCCACGCGCCGCGCTCTACCGAAATCTCGGTAACTGGAAGTTTGAAGATGTTACTGACAAGGCCGGAGTCGCAAACGAGCGTTGGGGCGCCAGCGTCAACGTCGGCGACTACAATAACGATGGACGCCCGGATATGTTTATCGGCAACTTCGGTGTCTCTCGTCTGTATCGCAACAATGGCGACGGCACGTTCACCGACGTTGCGGAAAAGGTCGGCGTCGCTCGTAAAGGTTGGAGCACGGGCGCTAGCTGGGGTGATTACGACGGCGATGGTCGTCTCGATCTTTTTGTTCCGGGTTATGTGCAGATCGACCTTAACAATCTGCCGCCAAATCCTTCGGATGTCGGCAAGTCAGGCGCGGTCGGAGCGAACTTTTGCCAGTTTCGCGGCGTGCCGGTGATGTGTGGCCCACGCGGTCTGCCCGGTGAAGGCGACACGCTCTATCATCAAAAGCCGGACGGATCTTTTGAAGATGTAAGCGTTAAAGCAGGCGTGAACGATCCGGAAAAGTTTTATGGTTTCAGTTCGGCGTTTGTTCACGTAGACGAAGACAAGCTTCTCGATCTGATCGTTGTAAACGATTCGACGCCGAAACAGCTTTACATAAACAAAGGCAATGGAACGTTTGAAGAGATTGGTTATCCGTCAGGCGTGGCGCTGAATGAGAATGGTCGCGAACAGGCAGGGATGGGACTTGCTGTCGGTGATTATGACAACGACGGCCGCATCGATTTCCACATCACCAATTTCTCTGACGACTCAAACGTGCTTTATCACAACGACGGCGAAAACAATTTTACCGACGTAACGTTTCAGACTGGTCTTGGTGAGGTTTCGATTCCATTTCTTGGCTGGGGCACGAGTTTTGTCGATTACGACAATGATGGCTGGCTGGATTTGTTTGTTGTAAATGGACATGTTTATCCGGCGGCTGATGCGCATCAATGGGGAACGAGTTACGCGCAGCAGGCACTGCTGTTTCGAAACGTTAAGGGAAAGTTTGAACGCGTCGGAGCGCCGCCGGGAAATGCACTCGCGAATGCGTGGCCGGGAAGAGGACTTGCGGTTGGCGATCTCGATGGTGATGGCAAACTCGATCTCGTCATCAATAATCTCGATGCCAAACCGGTCGTGTTGAGGAATGTGGGTGCGTCGAGTGGGCACTGGCTTGGGCTGAAGCTCATTGGTGATGTTGCGAAGAAAAGCCCGCGTGATGCGATTGGCGCGGTGGCTTATTTGACGACGGGGAATGTGCGACAGCGACAGGATGTGTTTAGTGGCGCGATTTACTGTTCACAGAATGATATGACTTTGCATTTCGGGTTAGGTGCGGCGACAAAGGTCGATAAGCTCGAAATCAAGTGGCCCGACGGGAGCCTTCAATCAGTCGACATCCCCGCTATTGACAGACTCGTTACCATTAAGCAGTAGGAACGTACTGTAGGGGCGGCCCTCCGTGGCCGCCCGTGGCTTAGTAAAGGATTCAAGAAAACAACGG
>DATEIS010000456.1:0-3939 GCA_035278765.1 Pyrinomonadaceae bacterium
AGACCTACGGATTAAAGTTCGCGGAAGTGCGCGAGATGGACCTGTCGCTGACCTACATCGCGCTCTCGTCAAAACAGGTCGACCTCGTGGCCGGCAACTCGACCGAGGGCCGTATCGCCACTCTCGACCTCTTTCAACTGGCAGACGACCGCCATTACTTTCCACCCTACGAAGCCGTTTACCTCGTGCGACAGGATTCGCTAGCGAGAGTCCCTGCGTTGCGGGAAGTCTTATCGAAGCTGGCGAACGGAATCTCAACCGACGAAATGCGACGGCTCAATTACGAGATTGACGGAAATAAGAGAGATCCGAAGGCAGTGGTGAAAGAGTGGATAGCTAAGCGTGGTTTGTAATCCACAGATTACACAGATGGCACTGTGTAATCTGTGGAAGTATTCAGTTGTCGGAAAGGCCCTGGGAAGCCTCGTTATTCTGAGCTGGTGGTACTGCCGCCGCCACCTCCTGTTGTCGGGGGCTCGCTAGCCTTCTGAGTCCCGGTCGATTCTTCCAGCTCGCTGCTCGAGGTGCCACCACCACCGGTTACGGGCGGGTCGGAAGGTTGAGGATTGTTGGTTTCGTCAAACATAGTCTGATCTCCTTGCAGTTTTTGGGAGTTGAGCCAGGTGGATCAACTGTTATTGATTGTAAACCTCGATATCAGGTCTGGCAGCGTACTTTTTAAAAGCATCGGCTCCCCACTGCTGTTCCAGTTTGGAGCGCGTTGTTCCGGCGTTTTTCCTCTGCTCCTGGGCGACGTCGCTGTGACCTAATTCCTGGTTGGCGCGCGAGGCAATTGCCCAAGCCCGCCATTCCGATTCTAACTGAAGACCGCGCGCAAATCTCTCCTGAGCTTGAGTTGCTAATGTTAATGCGGTCTGGGCGTCCTTTCCTTTCAATGCCACTTCGGCGCACGCCAACAATGTACGTGAATGCAAACCGAAGTCGCCGGCGTTTGCGGTTGCTTTTATTGAATCCTCGCAAAGCTTGCGAGCCTCAGTTTGTGCACCCGTTTCTGCCTTGGCTATGGCGAGGACATATTGGGCTCGAACTGTGACATTTGATTTCGGCTCACCTGTTTTTATCGTGTCGTTGCTGGATGCAATAGCCTGGCGCCAGTCTCGCTGGCTCAGACTCGTCTCCGCCTGATTGAGGTGGAGATCGGGCACCAATCCGATGTAGCCCTCTTTTCCTTTGAAAAGTTCGTCCAGCAACTCTTTGGCCTCCTCGTAACGGCCAAGTTCTGCCAGGATGTGAGCCCGATTCTCATTACAAAATGCGACGAGGAAGGCATTCGTGGAGCCATAAAGTTTAATGGCAGTTTCATAGTGATCCAGGGCTGCGGGAAGCTGCTCCTGGTCCAACAGGAGGGCGCCCAGCTCGATGTGAGTATCTGCGACGAATCCCTGGTTCTGACTTTGCTGGGCCAACTCCAGCTTTTGATTTAGCGCTTGTTGGGCGGCAGCATAGTCGCCCTTACGACGATAGGCCCGGGCAATGTGAGTCAGGCAAAGAAACGCATTTCGCGGATGATTCTCCTGTTGAAAAAACTGGAGAGACTGCTGCGCCATTTGCAAACCCTCGTCGATGCGCAACGTCTGAATGTAGATACCACTCAGATTCATCATTCCGATTGCTTCGCGCAAGCGGCCTTTGTTCGCACGGGCAAACTGAATGGCCCGGTTAAAATACGACTCCGCCTTTTCCAGGTCGCCCTTGGCAATGAATGCGTTACCGAGTTCCAGCAAGCCACCTGCTGTCAAATTCTCAAGCTGCTTTTGTTGCGCAAAGCTGACTGCCTGCTGAGCGTAGTTTTCGGCTTCTGAGATCTGGCCACGCCGCGAAGCAAGGTAACTGAGATCGATGAGCGCGGTTATTTGTTGTGCTTCATTGCCCATGACCCGTGAGGCATCAAAGGCAAGCTGAAACTGCTCCTTAGCTCTGTCGTACTCGCTCTTGTTTCTAAACAGAATTCCACGCTGCCGATTTACTTCATTCAATCCTTCGTTGTTGCTTGCTGCCTTATTGAGACGCTCGGCCTCGTCGAACATCTGCGCCGCGTTGTTTGAATCCTGTTTACGCAGATAGACGATACCTGCGCGCAGATACGCCGTTGCGTACTGGCGATTATTCAGTTCGATTGCCTTTTTATAATTCTCGAGAGCCTGGTCAGTTTTGCCGTCGTTTTCATACGCATAACCGAGATCGACATACACCGAGCCATCATCAGGTGAGAGTTTGGCAAGCTCGGTGTACGAGTTAATCGCATCACCAAATTTTCTCGTTACTGTGGCCTGGATGGCGTCCAAGTACAGCGCATCTTTCGGCGATAGTGATGAGCGTGCGTTTTGACTGGTAGCTGAAAGTAGTTCATCTTTCGCACGCTCCGAGTAGTCGAGTTCAGCCCACGCCTGCGCCAAACGCGCGTGTGCCAGGGCATACTTGTCATCGATCTGAATGGCCTGAGTCAGTGCCTTGCTGGCCTGATAGTTAGCGCCGTTCCTCAAGCTTTCGGTACCCTTCTCGTACCAGTGGAGTGCTGCGGAGGGTGGCTGGTAATGGTGCCGTGGCCAGAAGTAATAGATGGCCCAGGCCGCGAGTCCGAGTGCGATGAAAGCGGGAATGATTGACACCAGCGAGAAGCGTTGACGGCGTAACTGCATCGTGAGCGTCGCAAAAGCGTTGGTGCCGCGTTTGAAGCCTTCAGTCGCTTTGTTTGTCCTGCTCGACACCGGCACACCGTTGGTTCCCAACGATTCCGCTGCTGCTTTCAAGTCTTTCAAAAAGTCAGCGGCGGACTGGTACCGCGTCTCGACTTTCTTTTCCAACGCTTTCATCGTGACGCGATCCAACGCAGGCGGCACGGCAGCGTTAAGCTTCGAGGGCGGGTTGGGCGTGACGTGAATGATCTGCGCGCCGATTTCAAGCACGCTCCCGCCGGAAAACGCCGACTGGCCCGTCAGGCATTCATACAACAACGCTCCGAGCGCGAATAGGTCGCTGCGGCCGTCAATATCTTTGCCGGTGGCCTGCTCGGGAGAAAGGTAGAGCGGTGTTCCCACGATCACGTCGCTGCGAGTTTGGGTTGAAAAGATTGTGCGCGCGTCGAGATCGACACCGCTAGCCGGTTGCTCGCCGAAGTGTTTCACTAGACCAAAGTCGAGCACCTTGACTTGCCCACGTTCGTTCACGAGGACGTTCGATGGCTTGATGTCGCGGTGTACGATTCCCTGGTGATGTGCTTCGCCGAGTGCTTCAGCTATTGACGACACAATCTCAACCGAGCGCCGCAGAGTCAGTCCTTCATCGAGCAGGTCACTGAGCGACTTGCCTTTGACGTATTCCATCACGATAAACGGCTGATTGCCGTCGGTGGTCTCACCGTAATCGTGGACCATCGCGATGTTTGGGTGGCTCAGGGCGGAGACCGCACGGGCTTCGCGAATGAAGCGGGCTCGATAGTGACGGTCAGTCGACGTGAGAAACTTGACGGCAACGCGGCGTCCAAGATGCAGGTCCTCGGCCAGATAGACCGCGCCCATTCCACCTTCGCCTAGTTTTTCGAGGATTCGGTAATGGGAAACTGTCTGGCCGATCATGCTCGCCTGGGATCCTTACGAGTGCGAGAAGGAGATGCGCTCTGGAGCGAGCGTTACATTGCGGGCATTGTGCGACAAGGAGCGACTAAATTCAAAGGAAATTTTTGTAGGGGTGGCACTCTATGGCCACCCCTCGCTCGGTCTAAACACATCTTCGAGGAGGCTTTGCACAAAAGTCGAATCCCGGTCAGGCGTAGCGCCAAAGGCGCGAAATATGATAGCCAGGGGCAAGCGCTGAGCAACGCGAAGCGCGTCGCCCCTGGTTAGAAAAAATTAGATTGAAATGAGCACTGAAAGTGCGAAATATGTAGTAGTTATTCCGCTCTTTCAGAGCTTGATAGTC
>DATEIS010000457.1:0-12621 GCA_035278765.1 Pyrinomonadaceae bacterium
TGAACCTCAATAACATTCCGACACAGGTTGTCGGTGTGATGTCACCTGAGTTCAAGTTTCCGCGGCTCGAAGTCGATCTTTGGATGCCGATGCCACTCGATACCAAGCGCACGGCGCCGTATTTCTTCCAGGTTATCGGTCGCATGAAGCCGGGAGTCCAGGTTGCTCAAGTGCAGTCAGACACGACCGGCATCCTTCAGAACTTCGGCTGGCAACACCCCAATAATGCTGAGTATGTTGGCTTAACCGAAGGTAATGGTCCAAGAACGATTGTTAAGCCGATCAAGGAAGTGCTGCTCGGTAGGACCGAGAAACCGCTCCTGGTTCTATTGGCGGCGGTTGCGTTCGTACTGCTGATTGCCTGCGCAAACGTTGCCAATCTTCTACTCGCGAGGGCGACTTCACGAACGCGAGAGATCGCGGTTCGCGTATCACTGGGAGCTTCACCGCGGCGCGTGGCGCGGCAACTGTTAACTGAAAGTGTTTTGCTCTCTTTCGTCGGTGCTGTCTTTGGTGTTGGTTTGGCGGCGTTGGGCATTCGCATGCTCGACAAGTTGCCGATCAGCGGCATCGTGCGGATGGAAGAAGTGAATTTGAGCTGGACCGTGCTCGGCTTCACTGCGGCACTGACTGTGTTCACTGGATTGCTGTTCGGGTTCATGCCTGCGCTGCGGGCGTATGCGATGGGAATCGCAACGGGAATGCGAGAAGGCGCGCGCGGCACTGTCGCACACAGACGGCTAAACAGCGCACTCGTGGCAGTTCAATTTGCACTCTCCCTCGTTCTTCTGATCGGCGCGGGTTTGTTGTTGAAGAGTTTTCAACGATTGGAATCGGTGGATCTCGGATTCAACGCTGAGAACACGCTCACGATGGTCGCGACCCTCCCACGCACCAAGTACGACAACGAAGAGAAGGCGTTGAACTTTTACGCCGGCGCACTCGAGCGATTGCGTACCTCACCGGGCATTCGCAGCGTCGGACTTATAACCAATCTGCCATTCGGCGATGGAGGAGAAGTTGACGGGTTCATCGTTGAGGGTCAGGAGCCACCGCCGGGCGCAAACGTTACGCAACTCGAACAAGCTGAGTTAGCAAGCGTGACGCCGGGAACGTTTCAGACGATGGGAATTCCGATCTTGCAAGGGCGTGATTTTCAGACTTCGGATCACGCTAAATCAATTCCCGTCGCGATTATCGACGAGACGTTGTCACGCCGCTACTGGCCTGCGAACGACGCTGTAGGAAAACGAATTCAGACCTCCGGTAACCGCGAATGGTTGACGATCGTCGGCGTCGTAGGTGGCATCAAGCACAACAGCCTCTCCGAAGAGAAAGAGATGCACATCTACTTTTCCATCAACCAGGCGCCGGATCCACGCGCCTCGTTTGTGGTGCGCACTGATGGTCCACCAAACGCGGCCACAGGCACCTTCAGAGCGGCAGTCAGACAGGTCGATCCTGATATGCCACTGTACCTCGTTCGCTCGATGACCGAGATCATTTCAGAAACACTCAGCACGCAACGTTTGACCAACATCCTGCTGACAGCGTTCGCGATCATTGCGTTGTTGCTTGCAGCGGTTGGAATTTACAGCACGATGTCGGTTTACGTTGGCAGTCGCACAAAAGAGTTTGGGATCAGACTTGCTTTGGGAGCGCAGCCGAGTGTGTTGAGGCGAGCCGTGTTACGTCAGGGATTGCTGCTGACTGCGGCAGGTGTGGTGGTTGGTGTAGCAGGGGCACTCGCGTTAACACGAACGATCAAGAGTCTGTTGTTTGAAGTGAGCACGACGGATCCGTTGGTGTTCACTGCGATTCCGGCGTTGCTGGTCGTGGTTTCGGTGTTTGCGTGTTACACGCCCGCGCGCCGGGCGACGAAAGTTAATCCGCTAGTCGCGCTTCGAGATGAGTAAAGACTATGTTTGCGCTTAAACAGAACATCAGTTTTGCAGTGCGCACGTTGTTTAAGAACAAGGGGTTCACGATCACTGCGGTGTTGACGCTCGCGCTCGGCATTGGCGCTACGACTGCGATCTTTAGCGTTGTGTATGCGGTGTTTGAGCCAATGCCTTATCCAAAGCCGGATCAGCTCGTGATGGTCTGGTCGTGGGCGCGTGGTTCGCGCAACTCGGTGCCGTCAGGCGATTTTGTCGAGTGGCAACGCCGCAGCACTTCGTTCCAGGGCATCGGCGCATGGTCCGGCGCGAGCTTCAATGTCGCCACGGACGATCGACCTGAGCAAGTACAGGCTTCACGTCGCACGCCGGGGTTCTTCACGTTTGAGGGTCTTCCACTCCTGCTGGGTCGCGACTTTCGTGCGGAAGAAGCAGAGCCCGGCAAAGATCACGTCGTGATTCTCAGTCATCGTTTGTGGAGCAATCACTTCAACTCAAATCGCGATCTGATCGGCAAAGACATTCGCATGAACGGCGAACCGTACACGGTTGTCGGTGTGTTGCCGCCGGGCATTTACGATCGCTTCAACTCACAGTTATGGGTGCCGCTTTCGTTCAAACCTGAGCAGATCTCGCACGATTCCAACGCGGTGCTCGTCATGGCGCGTTTGAAGGACGGTGTCTCGATAGCACAGGCGCAGGCGGAGATGGAGAACATCGCCTCGCAATTGCAGAACGAGTTTCCACGGACGAATGCGAATCGTGGTGTGAGTGTGCAGTCTTTGCACCTCAATTTCGTGACTGACTCGACGCGCCGGAATCTCTGGCTGTTGCTCGGCGCCGTCGGGTTCCTGCTGTTGATTGGTTGCGTGAACGTCGCCAATCTGCTTTTTGCGCGTGGCACTTCGAGGCAACGCGAAATTGCGTTGCGCGCGGCGCTCGGTGCCTCGAGAGCGCGATTGTTCTCACAGTTTCTGACTGAGAGTCTGGTGCTGGCGATCTTAGGTGGCGCGCTGGGAATTTTCCTGGCGGTCGCGATCATCGACGCTGTCACAGCGGTGATGCCGCCGGTTGGCACGATGATTCCGTCGGAAGCAGAAGTCAGAATCAGCGTGCCGGTATTGCTGTTCACGATCGGAGTTACTTCGCTCGCTGGTCTTTTGTTCGGTACTGCACCCGCATGGCAGGCTGCACGACTCGATCTCAATGAAGTCCTGAAACTCGGGGGACGCAGTGGTTCCGGCGGTGCGCGACGCAAAGCATTGCGAGTTCTGGTCGTCGCAGAGTTCTCACTCGCATTAACCCTTTTGGCGAGTGGTGGCTTAGCGCTCCGTGGATTCTGGAACCTGACACGCATAGACCTCGGAATACAGACGGACAATACGCTCACATTTCGTTTGCCTGTGCCCGAGAAACGTCTCAATGGTCCAGATCAAATCAGAACTTATTACGGCCAGATGATCGAGAGGATTGGGGCGGTGCCGGGTGTCACTAATGCCGCTGCGATGACGGGCGTGCCTGGGCGTTGGACCACACTTGGGACACGCATCACAATCGTCGGTCAACCACCGCCGAATCCCACGGAACGTCGTAACTCCAGTTTTCTGATGGTGACGCCGGGATATTTCGACGCGCTCGGAATTCGTGTAATCAACGGTCGCAGTCTCAACGACCACGACACGGAGACGAGTATGCGTGTGGCAATGGTCAATGAGTACTTCGTGACGCGCTATTTGCCCGGAGTTGATCCGCTGGGACAACGCGTTTCCGTTGAAGAATTTGTTCCGGGTAGTCCGAGAGGAAAACCGATCGAGTGGCAGATCGTGGGCGTGTATCACAACGTGCGCGGCGCGGGATTCCGCGAAGACAATCCGCAAATGACTGTTCCATTCGCGCAGAGTCCGTGGCCGCAGAGCTCGATCGTCGTGAAGACTGTTGGTGATCCGAGAGCAGCGATCAAAGGTATCAGTGCGGCAGTTAGTTCAGTCGATCCCGACCTGCCCCTCGCGGGTGTGCAAACGGTTGATGAGATCGTGAGCGAGTCGCTGGCGATCGATCGTTTCAGCGTGGTGTTGTTTGCGAGTTTTGGGGCGCTCGGACTTTTGCTCGCCGCCGTGGGTATTTACGGTGTGATGGCGTTTGCCGTTGCTCAACGGACGCACGAATTTGGTGTGCGGATGGCGCTCGGCGCGCAGCGTTCGCGAGTGATCAATATGGTGCTGAAAGAAGGAGCGATTCTCGCGATCAGCGGCTCGGCGATTGGATTGGGTGGTGCTTATCTCGTGGGCCGCGCGATGCAATCGACGTTGTTTGGAGTCGATGCCTTGGATGTGCGCGCGTTTGGTGCGGTGTCGGGTTTGTTGTTGGTCGCGGCGCTGCTGGCGTGCCTGTTTCCTGCGTGGCGCGCGAGCCGTGTCGAGCCACTAGAGGCGCTTCGTTACGAATGAAGCCACAAAAAGGCACATAAAGCACAAAAGGCACAAAATGAAGGCGATATTTAACGACCTGCGCTTTGGATTTCGGATGATGATCCGCAATCCGGTCTTTACTTTGATCGCCGTGATCACGCTTGCACTCGGGATTGGAGCGAACACGGCGATCTTTAGTGTGGTCGATGCGGTGTTGTTGCGGCCGCTGCCGTACCCGCAGGCAGATCGACTCGTGTTCCTCTGGTCCACCATGAACTCGCAGGGAGTTCCAATGTCGGGCAGTGCCTTGCCCGACTATCAGGAGTGGCGCGATCGAAACAAAGTGTTTGACGGCCTTGGCGGCTTCTATTACGGCGACTTTAATCTTTCGACTGCGAATGAAGCACCGGAACGTATTCAGGGCGCATACGTCACTGCAAATCTGTTTCAGGTGTTGCAAGTCTCGCCGGCGCAGGGCCGGTTATTCGCACCGGAAGAGGAACAGTTTGGTAGTCATCGTGTTGTGCTGTTGAGTGACAAGTTGTGGCATCGACGTTTTGGCGGCAACGCGGGCGTACTTGGCAGTGAGATTCGCATCGGCGGCGAGAGTTACACCGTTGCGGGCGTGATGCCGCGCGGTATGCCATTCTTCGACAATATTCCGGAGATCGATCTCTGGACGCCGATCGCGTTTGCCAAAGACGACAACCTCGCGACACGTAACAACCACTTCATCAATGCCGTCGGGCGTCTTAAGTCAGATGTCACTGTGGCTCAGGCGCAATCGGATGTGAGCGCGATCGCAAATGCGATAGCCGAGATTGACCCGGCTAATAAAGGTGTCGGCGCCCTGGTTGTTCCACTTCAGGAACAGCTTGCCGGTGATTCGCGGAGTGCACTTCTGGTCCTGCTCGCGGCGGTCGGATTTGTGTTGCTGGTCGCGTGTGTGAACGTCGCAAATCTGTTGCTCGCGCGTGCGTCGGCGCGCAGTAAGGAATTGGCGATTAGATCGAGTCTGGGAGCGAGTCGCGGTCGGATCGTGCGGCAAATCATTGTCGAGTGTTTGCCGCTCGCACTGATTGGTGGCTTGTGTGGTGTGCTGCTGGCGACGTGGGGCATCGAGCTGATCTCGTCACTGTTGCCTGATTCATTACCGCGTGGAAACGTGATCGGCGTGAATGGCAGAGTTTTGGGTTTCACATTTGGACTCGGGCTGCTGACGATTGTGCTGTTTGGTTTGTTGCCGGCGCTTCAGGCCGCGCGTACTGACTTGCGCGACGCGATGAATGAAGGTGGTGGTCCAGGCTTCGGTACACGCAAGCAGGGGCGTGTGCGACGAATACTGATCGTTGCTGAAGTGGCGTTAGCCCTGGTGCTGCTGGTCGGATCGGGACTGATGTTGCGCACATTCATCAAGCTGCGTGCGGTTGACGTCGGCTTTGACGCACACAATGTGGTGACGATGCGTGTGCCGCTGCCCGATGCGAAGTATCCCATTCCAGCAAATATTACGGACCCTCGCGACCCTGCCGGCCTCGCATTCTCTGATCAACTGCTCGCGCGTGTTGCGAGTTTGCCGGGTGTGCAATCTGCGACAACGGCAACAGTCTTTCCGCTTGGTGCGGGCCAGGAGTGGGGGAAGTTCCTGAGCGTTGAAGGACAACCGGCGCCACCGTCAATCGATCAAGTGCCACTCGTGCGTTTTGCACTCGTCAGCAACGACTACTTCCGCACGTTTGGCATCGCTATGCAAAAAGGCCGGCCTTTCAATAGCGAGGACAAAGGTAATTCTCAACCGGTCGCGATCATCAACGAGACACTCGCCAAACGTTTCTTCGCCGGCCAGGATCCGGTTGGCAAGACGATCTGGATGGGACCACCGGAACACCTGCTGCCGCCAGATGCGCAGTTACCGGAAAACCGTTTCCTCCGCCGCACGATCGTCGGTGTTGTGTCCGACGTTAAAGGTAGAAGTCTGAACCAGCCACCACCGGCGCTTGTTTATTCGCCGTTGAATCAATACCGCCGCGAGGGTTGGTCCAACGCCTTGATGCTTGCGGTGCAAACCACCACGCCAACTGAAACCCTCGTCTCTGCAATCCGCGAGCAGGTTCGTTTGCTCGACGCCGATCAGCCGATCACGAATGTGCGCACGATGGACGAACTGCTGAGTCGCGCGCTTTCGAGCGCGAAGTTTAGTTTGTGGTTGCTCGGGCTGTTTGCAGTTCTGGGTTTGGTGCTGGCAGCGATCGGGATTTACGGCGTGATGGTCACGGCGGTGATGCAGCGCCGGCACGAGATCGGTTTGCGCATGGCTCTCGGTGCGCAACGCAGCGACGTGTTGTGGCTTGTGATACGGCAGGGAATGGTTCCGGTGCTGATCGGTGTCGGTGCAGGACTCGGCGCCGCGGTGGGCCTGACGAGATTGATGTCGACGCTTTTGTTTGAAGTCAGCGCTACTGATCCGTTGACGTTGGCGCTGATCACAGTGCTGCTGACGATCGTGGCGCTGATTGCTTGCTACATTCCGGCGCGACGAGCGACTAAAGTCGATCCACTCGTAGCTTTGAGATACGAATAGGACCAATTAAATGCACACTCTGCTACAAGATCTGCGCTATGGCTTCCGAATGATGCTCAAGCAAAAGGGTGTCACGGCAGTCGCTCTGCTTTCACTCGCCCTCGGCATCGGAGCTAACACGGCGTTGTTCAGCATCGTCGATGCGATGTTGTTGAAGACCCTGCCCGTTCAGGAGCCCGAGAGGCTGGTGCTATTTAAATTCGTCTCGACTGAAGCATTCAGTGTGGGCAGTTACAGCGGAAGTGGGATCACCGATCCCGAAACAAAACTCAGACACAGGACATCATTCCCGTACGTAACTTACCAGCGGTTCCGCGAACAGCCTGGCCCAATGTCCGACGTCTTCGCCTTTGGCAGCGTGGGAATGAACATCAGCGTCGACGGTCAGCCCGAGGTGTCACGCGGTCAAGCGGTAAGCGGAAACTACTACGCAGCGCTCGGTGTGCAGCCGGCGGCCGGCCGTTTGTTGACCGACGACGATGATAAAGCCGGTGCGCCACCCGTAGCAGTCCTGAGTCATCGCTACTGGACAAAACGTTTCGGCAATGACCCTTCCGTAGTTGGCAAACAGATCAATATCAACAACATAACGTTCACCGTTGTCGGCGTTGCCGCCAGAGGTTTCGACGGCACGATGGGCGTCGGCACAACGCAGGACGTAACCATACCGGTAACGATGGAACCGCAGTTATATGTGGATAAGGCCCGCTCCTACATGAATGGTCCAGGCGTTTGGTGGTTGCGCATCATGGGTCGTTTGAAACCGGGCGCCACGGCTGAACAGGCACAGGGTCAGCTGGAGAATACCTTTCTACAATCCGTGTTCGAACATCGCGCAGCGCGCCAAGCTGCCGTAAAGGCAAGTGGTGGCAATGCGATTAGTGAACTGGATCCGAAGCAGTATCCAAAGCTTTTTGCAGATCCGGGCAGCCAGGGAGAGATGTACCGGCGCAGGTCCTACGCGCCGGCAATGTATCTGTTGCTCGGTGTGGTCGGGTTGGTCTTGTTAATTGCGTGCGCAAACGTTGCCAACCTGCTTTTGTCGCGCGCAGCAGGGCGGCAAAAAGAGATCGGTTTGCGTTTGGCGTTGGGAGCAAGTCGCGGGCGACTGATAAGACAACTGCTAACGGAGAGTGTGCTCCTCGCGTTGCTGGGAGGAGTGCTCGGGATCCTCTTTGCGGTTTGGATCAAGGACGGATTAATTGCCGTCAGTCTGTGGGGCGGCCGCGGGATGAGCAGCCTCGATCCGCGACTTGACTGGCGCGTGCTCGCTTTCACCGTGGGTCTCTCGTTGTTGACCGGTGTCATTTTCGGATTCGCGCCCGCATGGCGCACAACTCGAGTCGATCTAACGCCCTCCCTGAAGGACTCGGGACGAAGTTCGAGCGCTGTTCATCGCTCGCTTTTGAGCCGCGGGCTAGTCGTGGTCCAGGTGGCGCTATCGTTGTTGCTGCTGGTGGGCGCGGGCTTATTCGTGCGCACGTTGCTTAATTTGCAGCGCGTCGACGTAGGTTTCAATGCGCAGAACCTCTTGTTGTTTGAGGTTGAGCCGGCCCTGATTGGTTACAAAGACGAGAAGCTACGTCAGGTTTACACGGACATAAGCGAGCGGCTGGAAAACGTCGCGGGAGTACAAGCGGTGACGTTCTCGCGCGACCCGTTGTTATCGCAGAGCTCGAGCTCGAGCGGTGTCTACCTGCGTGCTGCTTTATCCGTGCCACCCGACTCCGAAGGCCGCATCAGATCCAGTGGTGAAGGGTATCGTCATAGAGTGCGCGAAAACTTTTTGGAGGCGATGGGAATTCCGTTGCTTTCCGGACGCACGTTTGGACCACAGGACACGGTCAAATCACCTAAGGTTGTAGTGGTCAATCAAGCGTTCGCGAATAAGTTTTTCCCGAATGAAAATGCCCTCGGCAAACGCTTCACGTTTGATACGACGAAGCCCGACGAGATCGAAATTATCGGCATCTCCAAAGACGCGAAATACACCAGCCAGCGAGACGACATACCACCAACCGTCTACGGGTCATATCGACAAGAGTCACCGATGTCCAGTGCGGTGTTCGAAGTGCGCACTGCTGGTGATCCGTCCGCGATCGTCGCGAGCGTGCGTGGCGTCGTGCGAGAGATCGATCCGAACCTGCCGGTGTTGAATGTCAAGACGCAACTCGAACAGGCCGACGAAACCCTCCGTATGGAACGCCTCTTCGCCAAACTCGTGACGCTGTTTGCCGTGCTGGCCCAGCAACTGGCAGCCATTGGGTTGTTTGGCGTGCTCGCTTACACAGTTTCGCAACGCACGCACGAGATTGGCATTCGCATGGCGTTGGGAGCGAGTCGTGCGAGCGTGCTCAGGATGATTGTTTGGCAGGGAATGGTGCTCGTGATTCTCGGAGTGATCCTGGGATTGGTCGGCGCCTATGTGCTCACCAAATATCTCGAGAGCTGGATCAGTCTTTCGAAGATGTTGTTTGGAGTGAAGGTTTCCGATCCGTTGACGTACAGCGTGATTGCAGTGCTGCTGACGGTGGTGGCGTTTATTGCGTGCTACATCCCGGCGCGACGGGCGACGAAGGTCGATCCGCTAGTAGCGCTGCGGTACGAATAGAAGGGCTATCCACAGATTACGCAGATGCCGTTAATGAATCTGCGTAATCTGTGGATAGATTGACCGAATGGATACAACTCTTAAAGACATCCGCTTTGCGGTGCGAAGCTTGTTGAAGCGGCCGGGCTTTAGCGTGATCGTAGTGCTTACGCTGGCCCTCGGCATCGGCGCTAACGCTGCTGTATTCAGCGTGATCAATGCGGTGCTGCTGCGGCCACTGCCGTACCGTGATATCGATCGCGTGGTCACTCTCTGGCAAAACAACACCAAAGCCAACAACTCGCGCAACGAAGTCTCACCCGCAAACTTCCTCGACTATAAAGATCAGAGCAGCTCGTTCGAAGCGCTGGCAGGAATCGAACCGTCTGGCTTCACCCTCGTCGGCGACGGAGAGCCCGAACGCTTCTCGGCGTGGATGGTAACGTCTGGTTTCTTTCAAGTCGCGGGAACTGACGCCCTGCTGGGCCGGACTTTCACTGAAGAAGACTATAAGCCAGGAAACAATCGCGTCATCGTGTTGGCCCATGGTTTATGGCAGCGACGATTCGGCGGAGATCCAAACATTGTCGGACAAAAGCTAACGCTAAATGGACAGCCATACGCCGTTGTCGGTGTTATGCCGCCGGAGTTCCAACTGCCTGCGGATCGTGAAGTCTGGACGCCACGTGTTGTGGGTGAGAATCTGCGACAGCTTCGAGCCGCAACTTACTGGAACGTTATCGGCAGATTGAAACAGGGAACCACGGTTGCTCAGGCGCAGGAAGAGATGAACGGGATTGCAGCGCGACTCGCTGCTCAATATCCCGATATTAACGGCGGCATGGGAGCGACTGTCGTGCCGTTGTTCGAACAAATCACCGGGCAGATCCGGTCTGCACTTTGGGTGCTCTTTGCTGCCGTTGGGCTCGTGCTTCTCATCGCGTGCGTCAACGTTGCCAACTTGCTGTTGGTTCGTGGAGCTGAAAGACAACGTGAGTTTGCGATCAGGCGCGCACTCGGCGCGGAACGAATAAGACTAGTGCGCCAAACACTTACCGAGAGTTTGTTACTGGTGCTCGTTGGCGGCGCGACCGGCGTGTTGCTCGCCTCCTGGTTAGTGAAACTGATCCCGGCCCTGAGTTCCTCAAAGATTCCGCGGGTCGAATACATAAACATCGACCTGCGCGTCGTGTTGTTCGCTTGCGGCGTTTCACTTTTGACGGCCATCGTCTTCGGTCTGGTGCCCGCAATTCAGTTCTGGCGCAACGACATTCAAGGCACACTTAAGGAAAGTGGGCGCAGCGCCGCGACTACGGTGCGGCAACGTTTGCGAAAAGCGCTTGTGATCAGCGAGGTGGCTTTCGCTGTTTTGCTGCTCACCGGTGCGGGATTGCTCTTCCGAAGTTTCGTGCGCCTGTTGCAAGTCGATCCGGGATTCACGAAAGAAAATGTGTTGGCCCTGCAAGTATTCCTGCCGCGAACCTACGATCAACCTGAAAAGATGATTAATTACTTCGATCAGTCGATCGAAAAGATCAAAAGTCAACCGGGAATCGAAGCAGTTGCTGTCATCGCCACTCCGCCTTTCGTCGACCTGGAGGTTGACGCGACCTTCAATGTTGTAGGCCGTCCCGCGCCCCCGGCAGGCAGTGAACCGATTGCGTTTTATTCGTCCCTGTCGAGTGAATACCTGAGCGCCCTGGGCATCCCTCTTAAGAAAGGTCGTTTCTTTACGAACTTTGACAAATCGGGCGCGCCGCTAGTGGTTGTGATCAACGAGACGATGGCGCGGCGCTACTTTCCCAACGAAGATCCAATCGGACAACGTATGACGGTGACGTTCGCTGCCACCGAGACACGAGAGATCGTCGGTGTGATTGGCGATGTGCTTCACAACGGACTGCATGCAGAGCCACGCCCTCAGATGTTTGTGCCACACCAGCAGGAACCGAGCGCGTACATGACGTTCCTGGTTAAGACAAAGACGGAACCGGCGACACAACTTGCATCGGTGAAGCGTGCAATTCGTGAGGTGAATCCGAATCAAACTTTCGCGCGCACGGCGACCATGGAAGAGCTTGTGTCCGACTCTCTTAAACAGCGACGCTTCAATCTTTTCTTGCTCGGTCTGTTTGCCGCGATCGCGTTGCTGCTGGCAACGATTGGAATCTACGGATCAATTAGTTACTCAACTCGGCAGCGCACTAATGAGATCGGTGTACGGATCGCGTTGGGTGCGCAGCCACTTGATGTGCTGCGTTTGATTGTAGGTCAGGGAGTTGGGCAGGCGCTGGTGGGAGTTGGAATTGGACTTGCGGCTGCGTTTCTACTAACGCGCACGCTCAAGACTTTTCTCTTTGGCGTCACTCCCACTGATCCACTGACTTTTGTGGCGATTTCATTGTTGCTGGTAGTGACGGCCTTTATCGCGTCGTTGATACCAGCGCGACGTGCGACGAAAGTCGATCCACTCGTCGCGCTGAGATCAGAATAAAGGCCATCCACAGATTATGCAGAAAAACAATCTGTGAAATCTGTGGATAGGTTTGGAGAGCTTAATGGTCCAGGACCTGATTTACGCCCTGCGATGGTTGCGTAAGAATCCCGGCTTCACCTTGCTCGCGGTGTTGATGCTGGCGGTTGGGATTGGTGTGAACACGGCGATGTTCAGCGTCATAAATGCGGTGTTGCTGCGGCCGCTGCCGTACCAGGAAGCCGATCGCCTCGTGTGGATGAATGAATCAGGAACGGAAATCAAGAATCGACAGGTGTCCTATCCAACGTTCGTCGACTGGCGCGCGCGCAATCAGGTCTTCGAAGCGATGTCGATCTTTCGTGGTTGGGGTGTGAACCTGACCGGATCCGGCGAGGCGGAATTTCTCGACGCTCGCATGGTCACAGCCGACTATTTCAAAATCATGCGCGCGACGCCGTTCATGGGGCGCGATTTCACTGCCGAAGACGACAAAGTAGGCGCCGCTCCCGTTCTCATCATCAGCTACACGTTTTGGCAGCAACACTTCGGCGGCGATCCAAATGTAATCGGGAAAGATATTCTTCTCGACGATACTCCTTACAAAGTGATCGGTGTGATACCGCAAAGCTTCGTGCACCAGGGGCCACCGCCTCTGTGGGGGCTTATCG
>DATEIS010000458.1:0-22975 GCA_035278765.1 Pyrinomonadaceae bacterium
GTTGATGAAAGAAGGCAAGAAGGACGAAGCGGAAGCGCGGCGTGCTGAAGTCGGGCGGCTGAAGGATCGAATTGCAGAACTCGATCAACTACGCGCGCAGACTGAGACGCGTATGCACGATCTGCTCTCCACGCTTCCAAACATTCCGCACGCGTCAGTGCCGGTTGGCTCGGATGAATCGGCGAATACCGAAGTTCGTCGGTGGGGTACGGCACCGCAGTTTAGTTTTGAACCGAAGGACCACGTCGATCTCGGCACGACGCTCGGGATACTCGATCTAGAGCGCGCCACGAAGATCGCTGCGGCGCGTTTTGCGATCCTGAACGGCGCCGGTGCACGTCTCGAACGCGCTCTCATCAATTTCATGCTCGACGTACAAACGCGCGAGCATGGTTATCTCGAGACATTGCCGCCGTTCATCGTCAATCGCTCTGCGCTTTTTGGCACCGCACAGTTGCCGAAGTTTGAAGCCGATCTTTTCAAACTTGAGGATCCACGTGAACTCTATTTGATACCAACGGCTGAAGTGCCGGTCACGAACTATTACCGCGAAGAGATACTTGACGCATCACAATTGCCTTTGCGATGGGCTGCGTACACGCCTTGTTTTAGATCTGAGGCTGGAAGTTATGGTCGCGACACACGTGGCGTGATCAGACAACATCAGTTTGAGAAAGTTGAGCTGGTGAAGTATTCGTTGCCGGAAAACTCTTACGAGGAACTCGAGGCATTGACGCGCGACGCGGAGACGATCCTGCAAAAGCTCGGGCTGCATTATCGCGTCGTCACGCTCGCGACGGGCGATCTCGGGTTTGGATCGGCGAAGACTTACGACATTGAAGTGTGGCTGCCGTCGCAGAACACGTTTCGTGAGATTTCTTCGTGCTCAAATTATGAGGCATTTCAGGCACGCCGCGCGCAGATCCGTTTTCGTCGCGCTGGTGGCGCGAAGCCCGAGTTCGTGCACACACTCAACGGCTCCGGTCTCGCAATCGGCCGCACATGGATCGCGGTGCTGGAGAATTATCAACAGGAAGACGGATCGGTGATTATTCCTGAAATTCTACGGCCGTACATGGGAATCGATCGAATCGCATAAACCATCCACAGATTACACCGATTCTGCGTAATCTGTGGATGGTTTTGTTGACTACTTGATTCGCAGATCGAACGGCATTAACAACATCGTTTCGCCATTCTTCATCTTGTCCATCAATTGCATGTATCTCAACGCGCGTCGCGCGTCCTCGGGTAACGCTGCGGCTACCGCGCGCTGCTGCTCGATCTGCGTGTTTGAGTTGTCGCTGCTACCACTCATCAACTCCTGCAGGAACGTGGTCGGGTAAGGCAGGATCACGCGCTCAACACCCTTGTCCGCCGGAATCTTCGCGAGTTGTTTCGCAACTTCAATCGCTTTATCGAGACCACCGAAGTCATCCACAAGACCGCGATCCTTCGCCTGCGCGCCCGTCCACACGCGGCCCTGGCCCACTGAATCGATAAACTGCGCGTCCTTGTTGCGACCCTTCGCAACCTTCGGCACGAAGTCCTGGTAATAAGTAGTCTTGATCCACTCTTCAAACTTGGCTCGCTCGTCGTCGGAAAACTTCTCCGTCTCACGAAACATTCCCGCGGTCTTGCCACGCAGAACATATTCATTCGAGATACCGAGCCAGTCGTAAAACCCACGCATCACGGGCTTGCCCGCAACAACACCGATCGAACCCGTTATCGTCGATGGCTGGGCAATAATCTTCGCCGCGCTCGCGGAGATGTAATAACCACCCGAAGCAGCAACGTCACTCATCGACACAACAACCGGCTTCTTCGCGTTCGCCGCTTCAACGGCGTGCCAGATGATGTCGGACGCGAGACCGGAACCACCCGGACTATCAACACGCAACACGATGGCCTTGAGTGTCTTGTCAGCCGCCGCATCGTTGAGAGCTTTTACAAGCGTGTCAGAGCCAATCGACTGGTCTCCTGAAGGACTATTCGCCGAACTGCCCGAACCGATGTCTCCGCTCGCATAGATCACCGCGATTCGTTCACCCTTGTTCAGACCCAGCGACTCCGGCGATACATCTCGATAATCAGCTCCGCGAACCGGCACAAATTGATCCGTATCTTTGTAACCCAACAGTTTCTTGAATTCCTTCTCGACGTCGTCTCTATACAACGCCTCGTCGATAAGACCGGCTTGCTTCGCTTGCGCGGCGCTGTACGGCGCGTTGTCGATCAGCGCCTTCACTTCGTCAGGTGTCTTATGACGTGCCTCCGCGATCGTGTTCACGTAACGACCGTAGAGATCGTTGAGCAGCTCGTTAATGTACTGGCGATGAGCTTCGGTCATTTCTTTCTGCGTGAACATGTCGCCGGCGCTCTTGTACTTTCCGATCTGATAAATGTCGGGATAGATGCCGAGTTTATCGAGCGAGCCGCGGAAGAACATCACATCGGCGGCGAGCCCGTTGATGAACAGATTGCCGGGCGGCGGAACGATGATCTTGTCGCACGCAGTCGCGATGTAATACTCCTTGTTCAAACCAAACTCGATGAACGCGTAAACAGGTTTTCCGGACGTACGGAAATCGGTGATCGCGTCGCGAAGCTCTTCGGCTTTGCCCCAACCAACCCCGGAAAGATCCACGTCGAGCAGGATGCCTTTGATCCGTTTGTCGACCTTCGCTTTCTTAAACTGCATCACGAGACCCGTCAGCGACTGATCGGGCCCGCCAAACCATTTCTTAAAAGGATCGTCTGGACTGTAATCCGGGAGTGAGCCTGCGACGCGGAGTACCAGCACGCTGTTGTCGCGAATGGATGGTTCGCTTTTTCGGAACGTCGCCCAGATGAGCGCGACGCCGATAAAAGCCACCAGGAGGACGGCTCCCAGAATTCCGACGATGATTAAAATTGCTTTTCGTGTTCCTGACATCATTAAATCCTCAGTATTTGTTGAGTTTCGCTATTAATTCAATTTGTGAGTACGCAGGGGCCAGGGAAAAGGTTTAGCCACAGATTTACGCGGATTTGACTATCCAGCCGCCACCGATGACTTCGTCGCCTCGATAAAACACCGAGGCTTGACCGGGCGTAATCGCCCGCTGTGGCTCGTCAAAGACAATACGCGCACGACCGTTCTTGAGTGGAGTGATCGTGGCCGGTGCCGCCGTGTGACGATAACGAACGCGGACTTCAGCATGCACGGGTTCCTTCGGATCGTCAAACGCGATCCAGTTGACTTGTGCAACGGTGAACTCGCTGCTCAACAGTTCTTCGGCTGCACCAGCCGTGACGCGATTCTTGTCAGCATCGATCGAAATCACGTACAACGCGCGTTCGTTTGCGATGCCCATCCCGCGTCGCTGTCCGATCGTGTAACGATGAATGCCTTCATGATGTCCGATGACGCGACCGCTTGTGTCAACGATTTCACCGGCGCCCGGCAAACGCTCCGTCGCGTTTTCTGCTTCAAGATAGCGATCGATAAAACCGGCGTAATTACCGTCAGGCACAAAACAGATTTCCTGCGATTCTTTCTTCTCCGAAACTCCGTTCAATCCATGTTGCCGTGCGGCATCGCGTGCTTCGGGTTTCGACATCTCGCCGAGTGGAAATAGCGCGCGCGACAACTGCGACTGGGTCAGTTCCCAGAGAAAATAAGACTGGTCTTTCTGTTGGTTTGAACCGCGCAGAAGTTTGTAGCGATTGGTAGCCGGATCGAATTCAACGCGCGCGTAGTGACCAGTCGCCACTTTCTCGCAACCTAAACTAACCGCGAGTCGATCGAGTGAAGCAAACTTCAAACGACTATTGCACGACACACACGGAATCGGTGTCTCACCGCTGAGATAACTGGAAACAAATGGTTGGATTACGTCGCGCTCGAAGTCGCGTTCGAGATTCAAAACGTAAAACGGAAAGCCGAGTTCTTCAGCGACACGCCGCGCGTCGTAAACGTCGTCGAGCGAACAACAGCGCGACGGCAACGGATCGCCGTTCTCGTCGACATTGATGCCTCGTCGCTGATCCCACAATTGCATCGTGAAGCCGACGAGTTCGTGCCCTTGTTCCTTAAGAATTGCCGCGGCGGCGGAAGAATCCACGCCACCACTCATTGCTACTGCGATCTTCATACTACTTACAACTACCGAATTTGGTCCCTTTCTACTCGAATGTTAAGATGCCCGTAAATGGCTGAAAGCGCAATCCAGGATTATCGAGTCGCCAACGAACCGTATTATTTGGCCGTCGGCCGCGAGGTCGAACTCTTCGAAGCTGCTCACTCTGCACGACTTCCAGTGATTCTGAAAGGTCCGACCGGGTGTGGCAAGACGCGCTTCGTCGAACACATGGCGTGGCGTCTGGAGCGACCGTTGATCACGGTGGCGTGTCATGAAGACTTGTCGTCCACGGACCTCGTCGGTCGTTTCCTGTTGGAGGGCGAGGAGACAATTTGGCACGACGGACCGTTGACCTCGGCAGTCCGCAACGGCGCGATCTGTTATCTCGATGAGGTGGTTGAGGCGCGCAAAGACACGGTCGTGATCATTCACCCGTTGACAGATCATCGACGCCGGTTGCCCATTGAAAAACTCGGTACGATTGTCGAAGCGCCTGCTGACTTCATGCTGGTGGTTTCTTACAACCCCGGGTATCAGTCGATACTGAAAGATTTGAAACAGTCGACACGCCAACGGTTTGTGGCCATCGAATTTGACTATCCGCCGCCGGAGATGGAGGCCGAGATTGTGGCGCGCGAAGGCGGTGTCGATGAAGGAACTGCACGCGACCTCGTGTTGATCGGTCAAAAGGTGCGTAACCTGCGCGGCCACGGTTTGGAAGAAGGTGTTTCGACGCGACTGCTGATCTACGCCGCACAACTGATCGCACTCGGCATTCCTCCAGTCGACGCCGCGGACGTCGCCATGTGCTCTCCCATCACCGACGATCGCGAACTGCAGCGGTCGATCCGCGAGATCGTTACCACTGTGATTTAGATTTTGGATGTCCGACGATCACGAACATCAATCTGCCGAGCGTCAATCGTTCCTCGAACTCACGCGCAGTTTAACTGGATTGCCGTTGGACCAGGCAGCCGCGGTGCTGGAAACAAGCGCCTCCATCGCCCCAATCTCACTTCGTGCCGGAATCGAATTTCTACGCGCTGCACCAGCTGCTTCACAAGTCTTACAACCCACTGAGTTACGTTCGTGGGGAGAGATGGGCCGTCGTCTCGCAATGGCTGACTACGAGTCAGCGATTGCTTTCTTCAGCGAAGGCGTCGAATCGCTCCGCACAATCGCACCTGAGCTGCGCGCGGAGGTTTTGGGCTTATGTACGCGACAGATGGTTCTCTCGACTGTCATCGGTCGCGAGACTCTTCACTCGCTACCGGCACTCGCCACCGAGATCAACGACGACGATCTGCTTCGTTCAATAATCGAAGTGGCAACGGAGATCGCGCGGCGCTCGGCAAAACACAGTGCCGAGTTTCTTAACGTTAGCAGCGCAGTCACAAATCAACTCAAGAGCTTTAACGATCCTGCTCTGACAACGGCAGCGATCGAGCTCGCGGGCGCGTTTGCATCTCGCGCTGGAGGCATCGCCGCTGACGCGTGGACGGTAATGCCCGATAGCCTGGCCACACTTTCCGTGTTTGATGCCAAACGTCTAGTCGCAAACACGACCGATTTTCTCGAACGCGGTGGCGGCGCGGCACTTCACATTTTGGTCGCCGGCGGCGAGATTGCACGGCGTGCGCCTGAGATCTTTGACGAATGGATTGCGCTGCTATGGGTAGTCGCTGCGCACGGCAATGCGAGTCTCGTGGCCTTTGTTCGCAGCAGTCCCGGATTCATTCGACTGCTCAATGCCGATCCGAATCGCGCCTCTGCAATCGAACTCTCGCGTCGCGTGCTTTCACTCACGAAGGAGATTGCCGCTGTTGATGGCGAAGCGGCGTTGGCGTGTTTTCGTTCTGCCTCGCGTGCTTTGCGGACTGTATCGATCGAACAATTCGAAGCATGGGCGCGTCGCGGACTTACTGCCGGACGCTCCGACACTCGCGCTCGTCGCAGTTATTTCTCCCTCGAGACGCGCGGAAGTTACGAAGCGCTGCACACTGGCGGGGTGGGGTTAGCTCTCGATTCGGTCCAGCATCTGCTGCGTTTGTATGTCGAGGCACTTACCGGACGTGAAGTCGATGTCGCTCCGCTTGCGGCCGTTCCGGATGAAGCACGCATCGACGACGGACGCACCATTCACTTGCCATCACTCGTGAATGAATTTGGCGACGAAGATCTTGATTTCCGGCTCTACAAAGTTCTCGCCGCGCATGCGGCAGGACAAATCGAGTTTGGCACTTACGAGCGAGGTGGAATGTTGCGCGTGGCCCACTCCGCGATCGCGGCGCGATACTCGGAAGAAAATGTCGAGGCGCTCGACGCCTTCTCAATCGCTGACGAAATTGTGCAACTGCGCAACGAGGATCACGAAGGAGCACAAAAAGACACAAAAGAAGTCGGAGATGTTGGCTACCGCGATGTGTTGAAACTATTTCCGATGCCACAGCTCGCACGACGTGTTTTCGGAACGCTCGAAAACGGTCGAATCGATCGTCGTTTGCGACGCACTTATCGTGGTCTCAATCGCGACCTCGACTTGATCCGCCAACATCTCAGTGGCAACCGGCCGCGAATCATGGAGTTACCCTATTCGCTCGTTCCATATGAACTGCTATTCCAGATCACGATGCTCGGTGGTGCACGCGACGACGCGAGGACGGCTTACGGCCAGGTAGTTTCTGAGCTGGAGACGATCGTCAGTGACTATCTTGTGCGCGAGCCGGCGACAGTCGCGGACACGTTGATGGCCACGAGTCGCGTTTACGATCTGTTTCAGACCGTCATTCCCGTTGATGATTCCGTCCAGCAAATCGAGGCGCCCGAAGACCAAACTGAATCCGATGACGAGTCAGCGGGGCAGAGAATGCAACAACGACAAGCTGAGCGCATACCTGAACGCCGCGATGCTCGCGAGTTATTTAACGCGTGGAATGATCCGTCAATGGAAGGCGAGCCTGACGAACTGGCAGGCGCCGAAGCGTGGTCCGAGAGCGAGACGCCCGAGCAAGTGCTCGTCGAAGGTGAAGTTGCATTTAATTACGACGAGTGGGATCGCGAGCTGACCGATCATCGACTCGGTTGGTGTCGAGTTGTCGAAAAGAAAGTGAAACATGGCGATCGCAACTTCGTCGAAAATACGAAGGAGCGACACAAAGGCGTCATCTCGTCGATACGCCACCAGTTTCAACTGATGAAGCCCGAGAACCTGATACGTGTTGCCAATGAGGTCGACGGCGAAGAGTTTGATCTCAATGCCGTTATTGACTATGTGATCGATCGCCGTGCTGATGGACAACAGTCAGAACGCATCTACACGAAACGGCTGCGGCGACGTCGTGACGTGGCGGTCTCGTTCCTCCTGGACCAGTCGTCTTCCACGGCGCGCACGATTGGTCGTCATCCGCTGCAGCCATACACGCGTCCCGGACGGCGAATTATCGAGATCGAGAAAGAAGGTCTCGTGCTGATGAGTGAAGCGCTCGAAGCTGTCGGCGACGTTTATTCAATCAATGGGTTTACTTCGGAGGGACGCCGGAATGTGAAGTTTTATGTCGTGAAGGATTTTGATGAGAAGTATAACGACGAAGTGAAACGACGCATCGGCGGTATCACTTATCAGAACAACACGCGTCTCGGAGCGGCAATTCGTCATGCGACTGCGCGGCTCGGTAAGCAGGACGCGCGCACGCGGTTGCTGATCGTTCTTTCAGATGGGCGCCCGTACGACCACGATTACGGTGATGCGCGTTACGCGCGCGAGGACACGCGTGAGGCTTTGCGGCAGGCGAAGAATGAAGGCATCACGCCGTTCTGCATCACGATCGATCGCGAATCCGAAGCTGAGTTGCGTGATCTTTACGGAGAGATCGGTTATACGATCATTGACGACGTTCTAACCTTACCTGAGCGACTACCGGGAATTTATCGCCGGCTAACAACTTAGCCACGGATTACATGGATTTTCCCCAGCCGCCGCCACCTGGCGTCTCGATTCGAATTCGATCACCGGCTTTCAGATCATGAGAGCCTTTCGACGAGAGTTTCCCATTTTTCCCACGGGCACCGTCTTTTCCACCGAACAATCCGTATGGACCACGCTTGCGACGATCGCATAACAAAGACATACGAGCGGGAACAAGTGTCTCGATCTCGCGAATAACACCGTCGCCGCCGCGCCACTTCCCTTTACCGCCGGAATTTTTTCGCAGTCGATACTCGCGCACGCGCAGTGGATATGCGTACTCGAGCGCTTCGGCGGGTGTGTTCAAGCTGTTCGTCATGTGCGTGTGGACGCCGCTCATTCCGTCGGCTGTCGGGCGCGCGCCCATGCCGCCGGCGATTGTTTCGTAGTACGAAAACTCGAGGCCGTTACGAGAGTCGATGCCGCCAATCGTGAGATTGTTCATTGTGCCCTGACTCGCGGCAGGAATGCGGTCCGGTAATCCCTGGGCAAGAGCTTTGAACAGGACGTCGACAATACGTTGCGAAGTTTCAACGTTGCCACCAGCGACAGAAGCCGGAGGATTCGCATTCACCACGGTGCCACTCGGCGCGATCACCTCGATCGGCTCCATCAATCCCGCACTTGCCGGCACTTCACCACCAACCAGACAACGAAAGACGTACGACACTGCCGACACTGTGATCGCTTCGACCGCATTGATTGCGCCTGTAACCTGCGGCGCGCTACCGGTGAAATCGACGACCGCGCGCTCGCCCTTAATTTCTACGCGTACTTTTATCTGTACTTCGCGATCGTCAATACCATCGTCATCCAATGCATCTTCCGCTTCGTAAGAACCATCAGGAATTGAAGCGATCGTGTGTCGCATCAAACGTGCCGAGTAGTTGATCAGTTGCGACGCGTATTCGCTAGCTTCCTTTTCACCACGGCGCTCGACGATCTCCAGGAGTCGAGCCGAGCCAGTTTTCAACGAACCGATCTGCGCATCGAAATCGCCGCGACGCTCAACGTTTCCACGAACATTAGCCAGCAACAGTCGCATCGTGTCCGCGTCAAGCTTGCCACCACGCACGAGGCGAATCGGTGGAATGCGGAGCCCTTCGCCATAGATGTCCGTTGCGAGGCCCATCGATCCCGGAGTTGCACCGCCGATATCGGCGTGATGCGCGCGGTTGGCGACGTAGAAAAGCGTTCGCTTTCCAATGACCACTGGCATCACAAGGGTGACGTCGGGTAGATGCGTGCCACCTGCGAATGGATCGTTTAGTGCGACCACATCTCCATCGACGAGATCGATCTCGGCGAGTGCGGCGGCGACAGCCATCGGCATCGATCCGAGATGTACCGGCATGTGATCGCCCTGCGCAATTACTCGTCCCGTTGCATCGAAGACAGCGCAAGAATAATCACGACGTTCTTTGATATTTGGTGAAAACGCCGTGCGCCGTAACGCGACACCCATCTCTTCCGCCACGGAAGTAAAGAGCGCGCGATAAATCTCGAGCGTTGTGGGATCGAACTTTAACTTCATTTAAACTCGATCAGTAAATTGCCGAAGTCGTCAATCCGTGCTTTGCAATCCGCGGGAATCAGTGTCGTCGCTGAATATTCAGTCACAATGCAGGGCGTTTTTAATTTGGCTCCTGCACCGAGGTCTTCTCGTTTATAGACATTGCCACGCGGTCTATTCTTGCCCGATGCGATTTTCCGTTGCGCGAGCTTTTCCACGATGCCGAACGAACGTACACGCGCGCTCACGATTTCGATCTCGCTCTGTTCCTGCGCATAACCGTAACGCTCGTGATGAACGCGATGAAACTCAGCGCCGAGATCTCCCGTGATGTTCCTTATCTCCAACTCGAACGACTGTCCGCGATAACGCATCGCGAGCGAACGCTCGTGTCGTTGTCGCGGCGCAGAAAATCCTTCAGCACGCAGCACACTCGCCGCTTCTTTTTCCATTTCCCTGAAAACTTTTGCCAGTCGCGCTGTTTCCTTCGATCCATGAGTGAACATCACTGTGCGACTCTGATCTTTGATCACATCGGCGACAAGCACACCAACCGCAGACAGCGCGCCTGGAGCAGTAGGCGCAATGATCGTCGGGATTCGCAACGCACGTGCAAGGTCAACCGCGTGCAAACCGCCGGCGCCGCCAAACGGCAAAAGCGCAAACTGTCGCGGATCGTGACCACGCTCAACTGAAATGTGTCGTAGCGCACGCTCCATGTTTGTGTTTGCAACCGATATGACGCCTTCTGCGGCAGTCGTAACGCTACATCGTTTGCCTGACACCTTGCTCAAATCACTCGCGAGCTTCGTCATCGCTTCGTACGCGCGTTTTTCGTCGAGCTTAAACTCGCCACCTAACAACCCCACGCCACCAAAGTGACCCAACACTACGTGAGCATCGGTCACGGTCGGCAACAGCGAGCGCCCGTAACAAGCGGGTCCAGGATCGGCGCCCGCAGATTCTGGTCCAACTCGTAGCGAACCACCTTCGTCAACACGTGCAATCGAACCACCGCCGGCGCCGACGGTGTGGATATCCATCACGGAAACCGCTACCGGTAAGCCGGCAACCGAGGCTTCATTCGTAGTGCGGATCGCACCACTGTCACAGAGAGCGACGTCGGTCGACGTCCCACCCATGTCAAACGTGATTATGTTTTGAATCCCAGCCGATTGAGCCGCGCGCAAGGCGCCAACAACGCCACCGGATGGCCCGGAGAGAATCGTGCGCACCGGCTCAATTGCTGCCACGTCAGCAGAAATACTGCCGCCTGACGATTGCATGACGCGCAAGTTTAGCTTTCGATTCGGTTCGGGCCTCGACAAACGACTTAGATAACGGCCCATCAACGGCTGTAAATAGGCATTGATAACTACCGTCGAAGTACGCTCGTATTCGCGATACTCAGGATGGATTCGACTGGAGATCGATAACGGCACCTCGAGCTGCTCTAACTCCGCGGCGATCCGTTCCTCGTGTTCCGGATGCAGGAAAGAAAACAACAACGAGATCGCTATTGCTTCAACCTTCGCCCGCCTCAACTTCCTCACGAGTCTTTTCAACTCGCGCTCGTTTAGAGGCTCGAGCACTTCACCCGAAGCGACCACACGCTCCTTGATACCCAGTCGTAGTTCGTCAGCTACGAGGGGCGGTGGCTTGATAGCGTTGAGATTGTAGAGTTCCGGTCGTGCCTGACGGCCGATCGCAAGCACGTCCTCGAAACCTTTGGTCGTGATTAATGCGGTGCGCGCGCCGCGACGTTGCAGGAGCGCATTTGTTCCAACAGTTGTGCCGTGCACGATCTCGATGTGGTCCAGTCGCGACCCGGTTTCATCGCAGATGCGCGTTAGACCCTGCTGGATTGCGAGTGACGGATCCGAAGGTGTCGAGGGTAGTTTGAAGAGGTTAATGCGGCCGTCTTGTTCGAAGACGAAATCTGTAAACGTGCCGCCGGTATCGACGCCGACGCGGATGAGTTTAGAGCTTGGGCCTTTGTACTTTGTGCTTTGTTCTTTGTTTTTGATGGTCACGGTCTATCTGAGCGTTCACAAAGCACAAAGTACAAAGTACAAAGATCACATCATTGCCCCACTGACACCCAACAACCCGATTCATTCGAAGCGCGGATCGCATCAAGCACGAGCTGAACTCGATAGCCATCCTCAAAAGTTGCCGCGTCTTTTACAGTTGTTCTGCCGGCACGCATGGCTTCGCAAATCGCAATGGAGAATGCCGTAAAGCCCCGCGACCAGCTTCCCTCGCGCATGCCCTGGGCCATGTGGTCCTGGTCCACCTGCACGGGACGCCATGTTCCCGAGCCGGTGGGAGAACGCCAGAGCTCGCCGGTTTCTTCAACCATCAGCGCGCCTTTAGTGCCGTAGATCTCGAGCCGGTTTTCGTACTTGCCGGATTCGAGTACTGAGATTGACGCAGCGCCGGTAGCATTCTCGGTGTGTGGACCATCGCCAAATTTAAACAGCAGCTTCGCTTCGTCGTCGGTGGTGACGGCGCGCATGCCTCCATTGCCTTTGTCCGGACGCTGCTTGATGTGAGTCGTGAGCATACCGAGTACTTTCGTTACTTCGCCGCTCAACATCCAGCGATACGAATCGACAATGTGCGAGCCGATAGCGCCCAGGGCTCCGCCGCCCATCTTCTCATCCGACCACCAGTCCCACGCGCGATCTGCGATACCACGATAATCAGATCGAAACACGTAATTGCAGTGACGCACCGAGCCAATCGCGCCCGATTGCAACATACCGCGCATGACGCGTCTGCTGTTGAGAAAGCGCAATTCGTGATCGATCAGCGCCAGCACCCCGGCGGAGTTCGCTTTCTCAACCATTCGTGCGGCCTCGCCGGCATTTAGCGCCATCGGCTTTTCACACAGCACCGCTTTGCGATGTTCGAGTGCGGCGAGCGTGATCTCCATGTGCGTGGAGGGAGGCGTGACGACGCTCACCAGATCGACGTCAGGGTGAGCTACCAGTTCCTGCCAGTCGTCTGTGACGTAGTCGATGCTGAATTCTTTTGCGATTGCATCCGCACGCTCGCGGCTGCGACTGGAAATCGCCACAACCTTCGCTCCCATGCAATCTCGAAACCCTGGAATTTGCGTCGTGCGGGCAAACCCCGTCCCAATAATGCCAATTCCCACCGGTGCCTTCTTCATGACGGCATTATTTAGCCACAGATTGCACAGATTGCAAACTGATTAATATTTAGGATTCGCGGCCGGCGAGGCGGGCGATCATGGTCACGAGTTGGCTGGCGCCGATTGGTTTGGCGATGTGCATCTGGTAGCCGGCGGCAAGTGCCTGGCGTCGATCGACGTCGCGCGCGTATGCCGTGAGAGCGGCCGCGGGTGTTTCGCCGCCTTTGTCGCGCGGCAACGATCGCACCTTATTAATAAAACTGTACCCATCTTCGTCGGGCATCGCGATATCACTCAGGATCACATCGGGCTTCCATTCCGCTAGCTTCGCGAGTGCCTCATGCGCTGACGTGCAGGCCTTCACTTCGGCTCCGGTACGCGTGATCACTGTGCTGATGATCTGGCGAGCTTCCGGCTCGTCGTCAACGAGCAACACTCTCAAACCATCGAGCGAATGAATCTCCGAGGGCTGCTCACAATGAGCGATTGCAATCGGCTCAGTTCGATCGGCCAGCAACGGGAACATCGCAGTGAAGGTTGCGCCTTTACTTATGCCATCACTCTGCGCCGACACTGTGCCGCCATGAAGCTCAACGAGGTGCCGAACAATCGCCAGACCCAATCCCAATCCACCAAAACTTCGTGTCGTGGAACTGTCCGCCTGACGAAAGCGATCAAAAACTCGCGGCAGGAACTCCGCCTCGATTCCCTGCCCTGTGTCGCTCACGCTCACACGTGCAGATGAACCCTCACGATCCACGCGCACAAAGATCTTGCCTCCGTGTGGAGTGAATTTCACAGCATTTGATAACAGGTTCCAGATTATCTGGTGCAAGCGTGCCGAATCAGCGGAGATGGCTCCGAGGCCCGGTTCGTCAGAATAATCGAGCGTGATGCCCTTGGCGTCGGCGGCGGGTCGCACGACGTTGATTGCCGCTCGTGCGACTGACGCCAGGTCCAGTGGTCTGACGTCGAGATTGAGTTTGCCCGAAACGATGCGCGACACGTCGAGCAGGTCGTCGATGAGTTGTGCCTGAACGCGTGCGTTGCGATCGATCGCTTCGAGTCCCTGATGCAACACCTTCTCATCACGTTTTGCTTCACGAAGCACACTGGACCAACCGAGCAATGACGTCAGTGGTGTTCTCAACTCGTGCGAGAGTGTCGCCAAAAATTCATCCTTGATTCGGTTAGCGGCTTCCGCCTCGGCGCGCGCACGTTCTGCACGAAGCAATAACTGTTCGCGTGCCTCTTCGGAACGCTGCAATTCACTGACGTACGTTGATAGCTCCTGAACGTGTAGGCGTGCCGCTTCTGTCTGTTCCAGGGACTTCTCGATGTTCTTGAGGTACGTCTGGTATGTGAAACAGATGATGAGGATGATCGGAACGGTTGCTATCACTGCATAGAACGTATAGGTATTGATCAGAATCGCAATGATGCCTGCGGCAGACGCTCCAGCGAAGTAAGTGATGGAGGTCCAGAGATAGTAGGTTCGCCAGGTGTTCCACACGGATTCTTTGATCTTGCTGGATTTTTCAATCGCGATCAGAGTGGTATTGGCAATGTATTGCACCAGGGCCATTAAGCAAATGGCGGCAAAGAACCGTCCTGAAAATCTGCCGGCGAGCGCAAGCTCAGCAGGTGGACCAACAACCCGGTTCATGACTATGGCTGTGAAAAAGGTCGACGTCGCAAGGATGGCTGAGTTGAAAAGGATTGTGCGCGGACGTTTGCTGATGATCAGTGTCGCCGCAACTCCTTCGAGTGCCGACATGAGAATCGCCGCAGCGCCGCCGTAGAGCAGCATCGTCAGAAAAACAAAGGTGTCGGCAACGGTAATACGACCGCTAACCTTAGGAATCGGGATAGCGATCAGCGCGCTCGCTATCACCATCAGGCAGAGAAAGACGAAGGAAGCATCGAGCTTGTGAAAAGGAAATAAGACAAGTGAACCCAGCGAGATCGCTACGCCGGCAATCACCAGCGACCACATGTAAACCTGTCCGAACTGAGGCCGATCGATGTTCACTTGAGCCGCACTCATTTCTCTCCTCTCAGCCACAGATTACACCTATTACACAGATCAAAATTGATCTGTTGAAGTCAGCGTAGTTTGTGCCCTCTGTGTTATCTGTGGGTTAATAATCCAGGCAGTCGTTGCCATCGTCTGATGGTGCCGCCATCATCGAACTGCCATCGCCATTGAGCATTGCTGACTGAGCGCTTGCTACGAGGTCACCTGTGATTACGCCATCGCCAGTAATAACTCCGTCCCCCGTGATCACCCCATCGCCCAACATACTACCCTCAGGCAAGAGATCTTGAAACAGTAGATTGACGGCCAGGAAGGCTGAGCCGTCACCTGTGATAACGCCATAACTCGTAAGGATGTGATCACCCGTGATCACGCCATCGGAAAAGTAGTCACCCGTTATCACACCGTCGCCGGTGATTACGCCATCGCCCGTGATCACGCCGTCACCGGTAATAACGCCGCTCCCGAGCAGATTTCCCAACGCATAAACGCGCTGATACTTCGTGATTAGAGCAACACCCGTGGCGTACGTGTGATTGAGAATGATGCCGCGCGACCACGTGAAGCTGTGATTTGCAATCGTGGTTTCCGGTGCGGGTGGTACCTCTGCAGTAAGCAAAGGCTCGCCGACAGTTGTCGAGGAATTCAGATCAGTCCTCACTAACTGTGCCAACTGAACTGCACCAGCGATATTCAACTGGCCTGAACCCTGCTCGAACATGTTATAGCCCGCGAGCGGTTGAGCCGTGTACATCAATAACGCCTTCACCAGATTCGGCGTCAGAGTCGGATTCGCCTGCAGCATCAACGCCGCTGTTCCTGCTGCGACGGGTGTGGCCATCGAAGTACCGCTCAGGTACATCATCTTCCGATTCTCCGCTCCACTGACTCCCGCATCCAACGATGGGTTCTGCGTTACGAGATAATTGCCGTCAGCTTCTGCATCGATCAGTTTATTGCCGGGCGCAATGAGATCGGGTTTAACCAGGTTGTCGTAGTGTTTGACGCCGTCTTCATCCGTCGTGAAGCTGCGTGTTGGTCCACGCGAGCTGAAGGACGCGACTGCGTCGTCGTTACGTTCGTCGGTGCCAAATGTGTTTGAAGCTCCAACCGTGATCACCGACGGCTCGTTGCCCGGCGAATGAATGTGACCGTAAAGCTTGTTTCCTTCGCTGTCTTTGCCGTTGTTGCCGGCTGCTGCGAAGACTACCACGCCCGCATCGACGAGTCTGCGCGCTGCCCGACAAACCGGATCGTTCCGGTAGGAATCGATGGCAGGCATTCCGAGACTCATATTGACAACACGAATGTTGTAAATCGTTCGATTTGAGGCGACCCAGTCCAGCGCCCGCATCACCCACGCAGTCGTGCCGACCCCGTCAGCATTCAACACGCGCAGGTTGATCAGATTCGCATTAGGCGCGACGCCAATGTACTCGCCGTTAGAAATCCGGCCATTACCCGCGGCCAGCGAAGCGACATGAGTACCGTGTCCGTAGGGATCGTCGGTGCGCCCCTCGCCCGTGAAATCCTCGTTGTAAACAACCCGAACACCGTTTGACTTGTTTAGAAATGAGGCGTGGTCAACGTCGATCCCGGAATCCAGGACCGCGATTCCGATTCCTGTCCCGTCGAGAGAAACGCTGCTGCTCTCGTCACCGCTGTGCCGAATCTGATCCGCTCCGGTCGTCCGCGAAAGATGCCCCATCGGCCTGACTTCGCGGTTGAGCGATACGTAGGCAACGTCGCTGCGATTCGCCAGATTGACCGCTGCGCTGGCTGGCAATGTGGCCACACGCACGGCGAAGTTCTTGAACTTGCGGATGTTACTGCCGCCTGAATACTCGATTGTCGAGTCAAGCGAAGCATCTTGCTGGCTCGCTGGCTGAATAATGACGCGGACGAAATCGCCGCCCTTACCCTCGGAAACCCTTTGCAGAATGTCTTTTGAGACTTTCCGTTTGAGCTGTGCCTCGGCACTGGCTTCGGCGTGTGTCCTTGGCTCAAAGACGAAGAGAGGTAATAGAAGCAGTGAGACGAAACCGCCCCAAAGTATCGGGAAAATAAATCGCTTCATTTAGTACTCCGGGAAACTGTGAAGGAGTTTCACTCTCGGCTCAAAAGTCGATCTGTGAACGAAGGAGGTAAATCTGGGGCAAGCTACGCACCCTTCGGGACCTATGTCGGGGGACGGAAAGTCTAGCAATTTTCGCCGTTCAAAAATGTTGAATTTTCGTGTCGGACAAATCCGGCCACAAAAAGGCACAGAAAACACAAATAATAGTGGCAGAGTCGCGCTCCTCCCGTTTCCAGCAGAAATCGCCCCGGCCGAGAAGTTCGCCCAGCTAAAAAGTTAAGTGTTTTGGAGGACTCTATGAAATCCTTATGTTTAAGACTCTGTTTGGTCTTGTCGATTTTTGCCTTAACCGCCCAAATCGCGACTGCCGCCACGGTGCCGGCGGGTTTTACAGACGCGGTGGTCGCCTCCGGTCTTTCGAATCCGTCCGCGATGGCGCTTGCTCCTGATGGTCGAATCTTCGTCTGCCAACAAAATGGCGTGCTCCGGGTGATCAAGAACGGCGCTTTGCTTCCGACTCCTTTTCTGACAGTTACGGTCGACTCTTCAGGTGAGCGTGGACTGTTGGGAGTAGCGTTCGATCCGAATTTCGTCTCCAATCAACTGGTTTACATTTACTACACCGCAACTACTCCAACGATACATAACCGCATCAGTCGCTTCACCGCCTCGGGTGACGTCGCCCTTGCAGGCAGCGAAGTGATCGTGATGGATATGCCGAATCTGAGTAGTGCCACAAATCACAATGGCGGCGCGCTTCACTTTGGACCAGACGGCACCCTCTTCGTCGCAGTCGGTGATAATGCCAACGGCGCTAACGCACAAACGCTCGCAACTCGGCTTGGCAAAATGTTGCGTATCACGTCAACCGGCGGAATCCCGACGGACAATCCATTTTTCAACACGGCAACCGGAGACAATCGCTCCATTTGGGCGCTTGGCGTGCGCAATCCGTTTACGTTCTCGTTCCAACCGGGCAGCGGAAGAATGTTTATTAACGACGTCGGTCAGAATACGTGGGAAGAGATCAACGACGGCATCGCCGGCTCAAACTATGGTTGGCCCACGTGCGAAGGATTCTGTAATCCGCCGAATCCAAACTTCCGCGATCCGATCTTTGCTTACCAGAACGACGCAAACACATGCGCGATCACCGGCGGCGCGTTCTATAACCCGCAGATCAACCAGTTTCCGGCGAACTTCGTCGGCAACTACTTCTTTGCTGATTTCTGTGGCGGTTGGATTAGACGGCTCGATCCGGCAAATGGAAATGCAGTTTCTGATTTCGCGACAGGCATTTCACTTCCAGTCGATCTGAAAGTCTCACCTGATGGTTTTCTTTACTACCTCGCGCGCGGGGCGGGTGCAGTGGGACGAATCGGTTTCGCGACGACAGGAGATAACATTCCGCCAACTGTTACGATCACGAATCCCGCGAACGGTGCAATCGTGGCGCGCAAGGCCAACGTCACGATCACGGCAACGGCGAGCGACAACGTCGGCGTCACGCGAGTTGATTTCTTAGTCAACGGCGCACTGCAGTGCTCGGACACAACGGCGCCGTACAGTTGCGCATGGAGAGTGCCTGGCGCAATGAACAAGACCTATCAACTGCAAGCGCGTGCGTTTGATCTGGCGGGGAATTCCGGCACATCAACGGTTACGGTAACCGCCCGCTAATTGGCTTTGCCTCATAGTCATGAGCGATGCTTGGAGGAGGTCAGTACCGTAACGCGGTAACGTCGGGTCAACCTCGGCAACAAGATCCACCCGACGCTACCGCGTTTCGGTACTGACCTCTTCCAACAATGACTCTTGAGACTATGCTTTTATTCGAATCGTACCAGCGTTGCTGGTCCGTTCCTTGAACTTGATCCGGACTGTGCACGTGCCAACGGCGAGATTATTGGGTAGCCGGAAGGTGACCTGGACAAAATCTGTATTCGCGACTGCTCGCACATCCTCTGCGGGAATGTCGTAACTCTGGCTGTTGCTGTCGACGAGGTTGACGACGACAGCACCAGCCGTCTCGCCTTCTCCCAACATCACATTTCTCGCAAAAACTACGATTCGCGAATTCTGATCTGCGAGGTTGAATAAATAGGTGAGATTGATAACCGGAAACGGATCTCGCAGAAATGCTGTTGACTCAAATGCTGTTGCCTGATCTGCTGCCGGACCAGTCGAATCCAACAGCAATTCGATCGGCGGCAATGGCACCACCGTGTAGACGGCTGTCTTCACTGCACTCGCCGCAAAACCTGATCTGAATGCACGCGCCTTCAGAGTCAGCGAATGGTCCACAGTCACTGCCGAACCTGAGGCAATCACAGGATCGCTCTCAGTCGGATCCGATCCATTTGTCGTGTAACGGATCACGGCATCCGGAGTTCCGCATACAATTTGAACGGTGGTCGGGAATACAGTTCCTTCCGTGACGCTGAAGATCGGTTTCGCAACCGTAAAGTTCTCCGGAACAAGTGCCGGATTGAAACTTGGAAATGTCGAACCGATGCCGAGGACCCCAGCGACATTCTCGCCAAATGCTCTGATCGTTCCACCCGTGGTTGGATCGCCAACGAGGACAAGGCTTGAATTCGCTCCAGCCGCAAGGTCAAAGGCTCCGGAGATTCCAGGCACTAAAACCGGAGAGAGTTGCGGTAAGGTGTTACCGCTGCCTAATCCGAGTTGTCCGGCACCATTGGCGCCAAACCCTTTGACAGTCCCGTCAGGCAAGAGGACCAGAAAATGTGTCCTTCCACCTGCCACTGCTTTTCCTAACAGATCCGTTATCTGAGTTGGCACTGGATAAGTGTTGTTATCGAAAATTCCGTGACCGAGGATCCCGAAGAGGTTGTGACCAAAAGACCAAACAGTGCCATCCTGCTTTATTGCTACTGTCGCTTCCGGACCGGAACCCAACGCGATGGTATTCTTCAACGCCGGCAATTCGATCGGTGAGGCGAAGACGTTGCCGAGTGTTCCGTCTCCCAGTTTTCCACCAAACGCAACCCCCCAGCCGAACACAGTTCCATCAGCCTTGATTGCGTACGACACACCGTCGCCGGCCAGAACCTGGACCACATTTGTTAAGCCCGGAACCTGAGCAGGCGTGGGATGTGCAATAACGTCCGGTGTACCGAGGCCCAATTCACCGCTGGGATTCCAGCCCCACGTCCAAACCGTGGCATCCGACTTGAGCGCCATGGTGTGCTGAGTACCAACAGAAATAGCGGTCACCCCAGACAGTGAAGGAACCTGTACAGGACGAGCACTGAATGAAGGTGTGGTGGAGCCGATACCTAATTCACCACCTCCGTTTGATCCCCACGTCCAGACCGTCCCGTCAGTTTTGAGCGCAGCAGAAAAATTACTGCCGGCGCCGATGTCTTTTACGAAAATCAGATCCTCAACCTGCGCCGGGAATGCTCTGCTGAACGACGTAACGCCATCGCCGAGTTGGCCGGAAAGATTGTGTCCCCAAGCCCAAACCGTCCCGCCTCGCAACGCCAGGGCGTGAGCGCCCCGGGTGTTGAGTGCGATCTTGGTCACTCCGGAAAACGACACCAGATCAACAACTTTCAGCGACGTAGATGCAGAGTTGTTTGCGGGATTAGTTTCGGTATTGGTAGTCGACACTGTCGCCGTGGCAGAAAGAGTAGTTCCACTCGCTGCGGTGACCTTCGCCGTCACGACCAAACTTACGACGCTACCCGGACCGACGATGAAAGAGAAGACGTTGTCGACAGTTCCACCATCCGATGTTGCCGGCGGGAAGCAGCCCGGGGTGCACGATACGAACGAAACGCCTGACGGAAGGATAATCGATAACGTCGGATTAAAGGCAAAACCACTTACCGGTCGCGCAGTCACAGCAAAGCTGACATATTGCGCGCTCGCCACCGGATCGGGAGCAGCGACAAACGAATCGACAGCGAAATCAACAGAAGGTGTGGGCGTCGGAGTCGGTGTTGGAGTTGGGGTCGGTGTTGGTGTGGGGACGACACCGTTCGATGTCCAGTTCAGTGTGACGTTGCCAAATTCTCCGTTCCAACCATCGATAGCAATTCGGTATGTGGTGCCGGCGCTGATGTTGAACTGAACACGACTCACGCGATTGACGCCGGTCTGGATGTCGTCGTTTTGTGCGACGATGCTCAGTTGATCGAGCGAAGGGCCCTGATAGATCGCAAGAGTTGTATCGAAGTTGCTGCCGATGGTGTCGAACGTCGCCTGCCCATTCACCGTTGACTGCCATGTGTACCAGATCGATTTGTCACTAAAAAAATTGGCGTGGAACCGCTCGCCAACTTCCCTCGTTCCGTTGGCATTGGTTCCATTCACCGTTCCGCTACTGTTACTGAGATTAATGGCGTCGGCAAAATTGTCGTTTGGCGGTCGCACGATTGGTGGACCACCGATTGTGTAACCAAGCAGATCGATGACCCTGAGATCGTTCTCGCTGATGGTTCGTCTAAGACCGTCGTCGAGTGTCGGGTCCATGATGCCGACGTACTGCGACTCGGAGCTGAGCGAATCATCGCGCCAGTGGCTTGATTGACGCCCATCGCCAGTTCCAGGGCCCGGATTTGGACCACCGGTCGAGAGCGGAAGCTCAAACGTGGCGAACGTGCTCAATTGATTACTGAAAAAAGACTGGCTGCCACCGATCGACATGACGCGCGGCGTGGTCGCGAATGTCGCGAGGGTCGCTGCCGATGATCGGAAGCGATACAAATCCCAATTCGCGACAGCAGAACTCCCGGCATTCGCACCTGAGTTCGAAGTGAAGCCAAGTGCGTGACCGATTTCATGTGTGACCACTGAGTCGAAGTCTATTAGGTTCGAATCGATACCATCGTCGGGATTGAAATCAAACGGAATTGCCGAGTTGAAACCGATACCTGCATCGCCCTGGCCCAATACCAACGAATCGGGATTCGAAATGTCCGGCACGATGCCGAGAGCACGCGCATTCGCCTTTGTGACACGAGCATTTGTAACGCTGCTGTTGCTGCCGTTTAACTCGATCGGAACTGAAGAGGCGGGGAGAGCGTTGTAAAGCTCCGTTTCGCTGTTATTGGAGGCGCCGTTTAGTAACCGCTGACGAAGATCTGAATAAGGACCGGTAGTCGAAGAGCTGTCGGTAGCGCCGAGGATGTCAGGATCGGGGTACGGCTCGCCGAAGAAGGTTGGTCCAAAGTCGACGTCGATTACAACGGTGATCGGCGTTGCAATCACTGCTTCCCAACGGTTGGCGCCAACGATGAAGGCATCCTTTGCTTGCTGATTTTGATTCAACTGAGTCGTGCCATGCAGCACGATGCGCAGTCCTGCTGACGTTTGCAGGTTTTGCGTCGCCGTTGACCCCGATCTCAGGGCTCTTGCTCTATCTCGAGAAGCTCCTTCGTAAATCAGGTTCGTGCGACCGCCGCCGCCGGACCGTCGATTGATCCGATCACGCTCCGTCTTGTTCGCTGCGCGACACGCATACCGGCCATTGGCGTCGCGATAAATAATAAAAACTTCCTCGTCAGCGAGACTCCAGTTCTGTGCGGGAGTTTGAGACGTCGAGCGTTGTGCATCGGATGCGGAAGGACCAAACACTGCCCAGCACAAGACGATCAGCAGACAGAGGTATCCGAATCGAACGATTCGGGACGTAGAGCACACATGGAGGGACAAGAAGTGCATCAACGAAGGGGAGATCTGATCAGGCTGTGAAGGCTAAACAAACTTAGGCTACGCCGGCTAGTCTCTCATAAACATGGACCGACGGGAAAGAGGATAATGAAATTCGAATCCCGCCCACGCTAGTGGGCGGATTGTTCAGGTCCTTTCTACAACCCCCGACTCTTAGAGGGATTTCAACCCTGTAAACTAGAACGCGACAAATGAGATCTAATATGCGTTGAACCAGCCGAGCGATGTGAGTTCTTTCTTGGCGGGGTCGAAGGTAATGATATGTGCGCCTGCGGCGCCGACTCTCCGGTTTGGGCCGAAAGTCAGACGCGGTGTCACGCCGGTTTCGTATTCGTAAAGACTGTCCAGCGAATTAATAAGCTTCTCGCGACTCAGATCTCTGCCGGCGCGAGT
>DATEIS010000459.1:0-14470 GCA_035278765.1 Pyrinomonadaceae bacterium
CCACCGGTGTCGCGCAGGTTACAGTCAACGGTTCACCGGCGACTCTCAACCTTCAGGACGGAACCTGGACCGTAGCGAATTTCTCGCTGAATAACGGCCCCAATGAGATCACTGTCGTCGCTACCGACGTTGCGGGGAACACATCGGCGCCTGTCACTATCACCGTCAACAAACAGAACCCACAGGACACGACTGCCCCGACGATCTCGATCACGTCGCCGTCTAATAATTTTACGACTGCGAACGCGAGCGTAACTGTGACCGGCACGGCCAACGACGAGGGCGCAAATGCGACCGGAGTGAGTCGAGTTGTGGTCAATGGCCAACCGGCGAACTACAACCCACAGACTCACCAATGGACAATTGACATCTCACTTTCCGAGGGCTCCAACCCGATCAACGCATACGCTGAGGACGGCGCTTCGCCTGCGAATCGAAGCACAACAGTTACCATCAACGTCACTCGTCACACGCCCGACACTGCTCCACCGACAGTAACAATCACAACTCCACTCACAGCCTTCAGCACGTACGAAAAAACTGTGAGTCTCGCTGGTACGGCTCAGGACACCGGACTCAATGCCACCGGTGTGCAAAGCGTGAAGGTTAATGGAGTGCCGGCCAATTTCGACCCGGCGACAAATCAATGGTCCGTGGCATCGTTTGATTTAGAGTTCGGAGTAAATCACATCGTCGTGACTGCGGCTGATGGGGCTACACCGGCTAACCAGGGTCAGGCCACAGTCGATATCACGCGGCTTCAACTCCCCCATCCCACTCTGACGATTACAAACCCGCTGAACGGTGCGGTTGTGAGTTCCAGCTCCGTCACTATCGCCGGCACTGTCTTTTCAGATCTGCCAAACGGTTTAACTCTAACGATCGAGGACGTGAACACGCCGATCACTGGCGGCCAGTTTGCGCGCACCATGCAGCTCGTTGATGGCCCAAACACGTTCGACGTGGTGGCCAAAGATGCGCACGGGCAAGAGACTCAATTGTCAGTCACGGTCATGCGAGATGTGACCGCGCCCGCGATCTCGTTTGTCAATGTTCCCGCAAGCGTGCAGCCGGGAAACACGTACCAGGTCCTCGTTAACGCAACCGACAACATCGGTATCGCGGATGTCGAGTTAAGACTAAACGGTGAGAAGATGGGGACTGTCACGACAGCACCGTATCAGTTCACGCTTTCTGTTCCGGCAGCCTTTGCGCCCGGTGTCACGCTCGTGCTCAGTGCCGTGGCGCGTGATCTAACCAACACCACGACAGTAGCGACAGCGCAACTACAGACTGCTGGTCCAGGTGGGATTTCCGGTTACGTTTTCGACGATACAACCGGCTATGTAATTCAAGACGTGAACGCTTTGCTGAATGGTTCTTCTCCGGTGCTCACGGACGAGCAGGGTGTATTCAGTTTCGTCTCGTCGACACCTGCGGGATTAGTGCGTCTCTCGAAGGATGGCTACACACCGGTCGAACGGCTTTACAAAGTAGCGATCGGCGAGGGCACCGCGTTGTTTGACGCGCGTCTCACTCCCCTCGATTCACAAGCAAACACGATCGGTGCATCCGGTGGAACTGTTAACGGAGACGGCGGACGTGTGCAGGTGAACTTTGTTGCCGGCGCTCTTGCTCAACAAACGGATCTGCGCGTTACAAGTGTTTCGCCGCAAGGTCTCGCGAATCTCCTGCCGTATGGATGGTCGCCGGTTCCGGGAGCGATTATCGACATCCGCACTGCTGCCGGATCAGCATTGCAATCGCCCGCGCACGTATCAATCTCCTCCGTCAATGGTTTGTCACCTACAACGACCTTGACTTTAGTTCGTTATGACGAAACAACGCATAGTTGGATCGTCGTTGCAGTCGAGTTGCACGCTGCTGCCAATGGCGCGTTGTCGGTAGATTTACCAAGCCTGGGCCAGTATGCATTTCTCGTCGCTGACACTGGCACCACCGCGCCGCCTACGCCCGTATTGGGCCAACCATTGCCCTCCAGTCCCGCGGCAGACTCGGCCGCGCTTGATTCAGCGCAGGCTACGGCTGAGTCGTCGCCTCGGACCGCAGCGTTCTCGCCTATCGCAAAGTCGTCAATATCATTCTTTGCTACGGCGGCGTCGCAGCTTCCTTCCGGTGTTTCGATCGAAGCGTCGTTTGGCGAAACGTACAACCTGCTCGGCGGCAAGGATCCGGTTTTGGTCGATCGGCCGTCACAGGATTTCGTCCTCTATGCGTATCCCGCCGCGACTAGCGGCCAGGCAAATCGTTTGGGTGCGTTCTTCATCGCGAAACCAACACGCACGAACTTCTCGATCACAGATCTATTCAATGCGAACGTTCACGTTGAGATTCGATCCGGAAGACAGAACAAGCTCGGCGCCCTCGTCGACAATCAGGGTGGCAGCGTGCGAGCCGGCGATGGTTCGCAGTTGTTGATTCCTTCAAATGCCGTTTCAGGATCGCAATCAGTGTTCTTTGAAAACGTTCCAGTGCAATCGACTGGCGTCACCCTACCTGCCGGTTACGAAATGCTGGCGGCGTTTGATGTCGATTTGGGCAGCGCCAGTCTGAACTCATCCGCGTCGATCACAGTTCCTGGTTTGACGGGTGACCTGTCCCGCGTAGTCGTTGCGCAACTCATCACCGTGGGCGGGCAGCGCTCTCCTAAGGTTGTTGCGCGCGCGATCGCTGAAGCGGATGACAAGCTGACCTCGACTACGTCAATTCCGCCGTTGCCGGCCGGAGTTGTGCTTCGTGGAATCAGATCGACTGGTCGTTATGTGTTCATCCGTGTGCCGTCCGCGTTTGGCTACGTGAAGGGCACGATCACAGACGCAGCCACGAGTGCGCCGCAGAGGATGGTCCGGGTTTCAACCAACCAGACTCCATTCGTCGATGTAACAGGAAACGATGGTCAGTACGTGCTTGTTGGAGCGGCAGGAGCTGCGCCAACTGGCGTGAATCAGATCGGGGCCGCAGCACTCGAAACTGACGCTACGGGAAGTGCGTCAGCATCATTGGAAGCACAAGACGACGTCGCCAACGCAAACGTTGCCTTGAGCTCCGTCGCGCTTCAGGTGGAATCGATCACGCCCGCATCAGGCGCGCAGAACATGATCGCGACCACTCCGGTCACGGTCACTTTCAACAAACCCATAGCCGCACAAACGTTGACCGGCTCCAGCTTTACGCTCAGCACCAACGCCGGTAATCCCGTGCTCGGCAACATCACTGTACTCGCCGGCAGTCGAGTCGTTGTCTTTACACCGTCGGCCACACTAGCTGCTTCGACAACTTATAAAGTCTCTCTCTCAACCGCGGTCCGCGACATCTACGGTCACGCACTGAGCGCCGCCTTCAACTCGACCTTCACCACCGCGGCCACAGTCGTTATCAGCAATCGACTCAGGCCCGAACAGATCACGATCGGCTATCCCGATGCTAATGAGATTTCTACGATCTCTATCCCCGCCAATAGTGTGCCTAATGGCTCGAGCATTTTAGTTGTCAACACCACCAGCGGCTCTACGCTTTCAACCGTTGTTGGAACAGGTGCGCTAAGCCTGCAAATTCAGGCACGCGTCGGCGATGAGATCTCGCTCACCATCACGCAGCCCGACGGCACGCAATACGCAGTTACACAAGCAGCGTATCGACGCGCTGACGGTTTCACTTCTGTCGGTTCAAATGGTGGAGCATTAACAAGTGACGATGGTCAGGTGTTGCTCACTATTCCTGCCGGAGCCATCAGCGGCCAGGCCAATCTGAAGCTGACGACCAAAGCTGAGTCTGAGATCACCATTCCTCGTACCGGCGAGATGGATCCAACTGAGGTTCCGTGGGGCGCCGGTGTACGCATCCAGGCCAGCGGCAACTTCACCAACAATAAGGAACTTCATCTTGAACTAGCGGCGCCGCCAACTGCAACTAATGGTCAACGGGTCGCATTCATGACGCCCGCGAAGATCACTGAAGGTAACGTCGAGCGCGACGTGTGGGAGGTATTGACTTCCGGCAAGGTCGAAGGCGGCAAATTCAAAACGATGTCACCGCCGTTTATCGGCGTGACCATCGTGAGCACTTTGGGAATCTATGACGTTGAGGTGTTCATGCCACGTCGTATCCGTGCTGTGACGGGCACAGTCACGGAACTTGTTCCAAATTTTGCTCCGAAGCCCCTCGCAAATGTTCTCTGTACGATTAAAAATCCCGCCGTAAACGCTCAGGTAGTTGCGCGCTCGGCTTTTAACGGCAGATACGCAACCCTGGATTTCGCCGCCTCAGCCGGCACTACGGCGGAAGTAGAAGCGCGAGACACCATTGGCCGAACCAAGACTGTTACCGCCACACCTTACCTAAGCACAGATGCGACCGAGACCGGACTACACTTATTGCAAACGCTTTTCGCGCCCATCCAATTCCCTTCCAGTGAGGGCTTACCTGAAACATTGCCTGCGCTCTTGCGGCTTGAAGGACGAATGTTGGATCTCCCGGACGGTCAGCCAGACACACTGCAATCGGTCGGACGCGTAGTGTTAGGTTCACATCTCGAGATCAAAGTCACTACCACGCCGAACGTACAACAAATCAGCGGACAGTTACTCGTTGGCGGTAACACCACTCAGCAGTTGACCTGGACACGACAGAGTTCCGATCCAGGAACTGGTGTGTTTACGACTGACTTCACGGTTACCGGCGAAGGCAGTTACAGCGTCGTGGTCACAACTTTCACGCAGGCAAACGTGTTGACAACACGAGCGACGTCAACGTTTGGATTTGTGGCTTTACAAAATCCGAATACTCGTCCTTCGTTGGAGGGACCACCGCGCGTAATGGGCGTGACGCCAACCAGCGGCGCACAACAAGTCGGAACCGGAACTCGCATTCATCTGGACTTCAACGAGCCGGTTAAGAATCTTATTCCCGGAACGAATGTTTTCCTTACCGACCTCGCCACGCAGCAACGCGTTACCGGCGAAATAACTTCCGGCGGGCTGCCAGTCACCCCGACTTCATCAAATATCTCGAGTATCGACTTCCAACCAGCCAACGGCCTGGAAGCCAATAAGGAATATGCCGTTGAGGTGCTGACGACAGTCACCGATTCAGATGGACATCCACTGGACCAGGACTACACATCGACAACCGATAATGATCCCCAACCATTCCGGAGCACGTTTAAGACTTTCCGTCCGCTTGTTATCGGTCAGGCGCCGACCCAGGCCGTTAGCTACCGGCTTGAGACGGCGAGTGATTTAGGGATCACGGTCGCGCCGAGCACGTTAGGTTCTCAACTGAATGTTTACGATCTTTCGGATCCGCAAAAGCCTGTTGTGACCGGAACCAAGTTCGTGCCCTTCTTTGCGACGGCTTACGACATTGCCGAGGCCGAGCAGGATTCAGACATCATCACCGTTCACGCTCCCGTGCGCAGATCGTACGAAGTTATCGCCGTGATACTCGCGTATTCAGTCCAGGATCTCGAACGGCCCATCAACGCTTTCATTTACAGTCTCGACGATCCGACAACTCCTGAGCTTATCGGAGTTTCATCGCTCAAGATTCCAAAAACCGCGCCTTCCTATCCGATGTCGGTGCGGATTCATCATAAACGCGCCTATATCGGCAACTCCGGCCGCGACAGCCTCGAGGTGGTTGATCTCGAAGAGGCAGTGCGTACGCTTGCCGAAACCAACAATCCGGCAACCGATTGGTTTCCTGCCGTTGTTTCAGGTCTCAACGCTGGATTTGCTCGTGAAGCCAAGAAGCAAATGGCAAGCTACCGGCGTACGCCTTCCGAAGGAGCGCCAATCTATTCCTTGTCAGTGATGGACCAGGCTGTTCCTGCGTCTAATGGTTCACCCGTCCAATCGCCGGTTGTCTACATCGCTTCAAACAGACTTCAGTTACTTTCGTTTGACACGAACAGTTCGTGGGACGGCAGCTTTGCACTCGTCGATGCAAATGGCGACAGTCTCGACGATCGTCTAATCGGAACTCGCGATCTGGATCCAGCGGGGTTTGCAGTCGATGTACGAACGGCGCCGGCGCGAATGGTGAATGGTCAGAGCACTGACATCGCCGCGCTACTCGGGTCCGATCGACTCTGGCTCTTTAATGTGACGAACCCTCGTTCTCCACAACCCTATCCCTCTCGATCTTTCGCGGAAATGGGTTTGGGTGGTCACGTCGCCCGCCGTATGGACCTGGAAGACACGCTCCTTTACGTGATGTTCGCAGACAGGGTGGCGGTCATCGATTTCAGCGATCCTTCAAATCTGGTTGTCAGAGGTGTAATCACGGATCTGGGAAGCGATCTGCGTTGGATCTCTGTCCGTGATGGATTTGTCTACACGTTGGATATGGCGAATGGCAAGTCGAGCGTTCGTACTTCGATCGGCTCCGCCGCTGCCACAGTTTTTGTTCATGGCGCTGACGGCAGCACTTGCATGAACCCTGTCCTGATTAGTCGCGCTGACGATCGCATGATCCAGGCCGCAGAGACAGTGTTCAAGGTCTATGGGATGGACGTCCCACAGTCCGGCAAAGTCATCATCCGCAAACAAACACGTACCGGCGATCAAGTGATTTCGACAGTGCTGGCAGAAGTTGCGGCGGTGTTCGATCCGAGCTCAACTCCGGATGTGCTGATGGGCCGGGCCACCTGGACATCGAGTGAGCAAATTGATCGCGCGGCAACTTATACCGCTGAACTTGTAGTTAACGGGCAATCGAGTGAGTTTCGCGCTCGTGCAGTGCCGATTGTGTTCAGCCATCTCATTGATGAGTACCAGCAGATCATAGGTGTGAGTGGTCGTCGAGAGGGCGGCAAGCTCGCTTACCTCCTTGGCGCTAATGCCCACGTGACACTTCGCGTTAATGGCGCCCCAGTGGAGCTGGGCGAACCGCCGTCAACTTTCCGTTCCTTCGGCCTGCATGTAGAGGACATAAAGATTGGCAAGTTGCCCAATCTGCTTCCGGGCAGCTACCTGTTCAAACTCGCTGCGACCTTGGAAGGAAATACAAGTGTGTTCGAGGAGGCTGAAGGCACGATCGTTGTCGAGAATGATTCGGCGGGCCAACGTCAACCCGGAAACATAGTCGTAAACAATGTCGAGGTTGAAACCGGCAACCTCGCGCTCGGCGAATCGGATATTCCTGAAATCAGGAACAGAGGTCTGTCGCTGTCATTCACGCGTTATTACAACAGCACGGCCAGCAATACTTACAACACGCTCGGCTACGGGTGGTCGCATAACTACCAGGTGCTGTTGCGACAGTCGCCTAATCCTGAAAATCCCTCCGAGACTATTTACAGAGTCGAGAGTGGCGAAGGCAATGTCCATGAATTCAATGGAACAACGCTAAAGGGCAAAGCACCGTTTCACACTAAGTTACAAAAAAATTCAGACAATAGCTTCGACTTCTTCAGCAAGGGGAACGTCAAGTACCACTTCAATCAGGCACTCGCCGTTGGCAGCGAACAGATGTTCAACCTGGGTTACATGGGTAACCTTGCTTTCATCGAAGAGCCGAACGGCAACAAGCTGACCTTCGGCTACGACGCACAAGGCCGGTTGGCCACTGTGACGGATTCGGCTAATCGCAAACTTACGTTCACTTATGAACAGGGAGCCACGCCTTTTGTTGGCGCACTCGACACCGGAACTACTAACAACCAGTCTTTAACCTGCACCAACAAACGCTTCCTTAATTCGCTTCGTCGCAAATTTGAGCTTGGTCAGCTTGGCGTCGCCTGGCGCATCACGAAGATCACTGGACCAGGTGGTTTAGAGGTCCTCTATGATTACGACGCCAAAGGCAATTTGGCTCGTGTCGAGCGTCCCGGCGCCGATGGAATCAGCCAGCCTACCGATGCGAATGTCACGACATACCTTTACGATCCATCTGACGGTACGAATGCCGGTACCGAACATTTGATCAAATCTGTCCAAACACCGAACCGCACCGGAACTCAGAATCACACGACACGATATGAATATGAATCCACTATCCGTGGAATGATGGTGAAAGCGATTCGCATGCCTGAGGCTGTGAACAATCTTTACGCTTACACCTTCTCATTCAACGATGTGTCGGAAACCGCTTTCACTGACGGGCGTGGCAACGTCACTCGTTATCAGTTCACCAAGAGTCAGCCGGGTAAGGTCGTTAGAGTTAGCGCGCCCCTCAACGCTATATCCACGATTACATTTGACGAGTTTGGCAACCGGTCGTCTGAGTCCGATGCCGAAGGCCGGCAAACAACAACTCAATACGACGATCGTGGCAATCAAATTCTTCAGACTGTCAGCGGGCAAGGAACGGCGATTACCACTAAGGCCACCTTCGATCCGACTTATGCGAAACCACTAAGCACCACCGATGGCAATGGCAATCAAACAACCTACTCACTGGACAATCATGGGAATGTCACACGTGTACATCTTCCGACAGGTCGCGAGATCCAGATGGATTACGCGGGCAACGGAGATCTGTTGCGAGTGGTCGATCAATACGGCGTTGTAACTACTTTTCAGTACGACGGCTTCGGCAATCCAACAACAATTACTCGCCAGGGAAATCTCATAACGAACAACACTTACGATGGGCGCAGCAGGTTGCTCACCAGCAGCGACACAGTTGATCCATCGGTTCAAAACACGTACGACAGGTTTGACCGAATCGTCAGCCAGACCGTCACCGATCCGGCAGGCTTCCGCGATGCACTCACTACAACATTCCAATATTTGCCGGAAGGACAAGTCAAGAAAATCACCAGGAATGGCGGCACGCAATCACTTGTCGTCGACCACACCTATGACGGTCTTAACCGGCTCGTACAGTCTGTGGAAACTCCGAACGGCGCTGGTCCATTTACTCTTACTTACACCTACGACGGAAACTCCAATGTGCTGACCAGCACGGATCGTCGAGGCGTAACCACGACGCTTACTTATGACGAACTGAATTTCGTGCGCAGCCAAACTCTTTCGGGACCGTTTGGTGCACAGATAGCCGTCAGCCGGCTAACAGAGGTCGATCGAATCGGAAATCCTGTACGAGTGATCAATCAATACGAACAAGAGACGACGTTCGAATATGACGGTTTACGTCGTTTGAAAAAACGCCATGTGCCCGGTGGCTTCACCGAGGAGACTAGCTACGACGGCAACGGCAACATCGTCCTGCAGATTGATCGCAATGGCGGTCGATCGACGTTTGCTTACGACGAGATCAATCGTCGCACGCAAATGACTGATCCGGGGGGCAGGGTCACGAGTTGGGTATTCGATGACGCTTCGCGAAGTGTCACACGACAAAACGATCCGCAGGGTCTGACTGAAAAGGTGACGGTGGATGGTATCGGCAGGCTTTTGGTTCGTGAAGTCAAATTCACGGGAGCAACCTACACCACTTCGAACTTTTACAACGGACGTTCGGTCCAAACTAAGGATCCGCGTGGAATTGAGAGTGTCACGCAACTTTCAGCGTTTGGCGAAACAGGCTCCCTGACGGTAAACGGCGCTCAGCCGGCGTTCAACGTCCAGCAAAGCTATGCAGCGTTTGGTGGACTTAAACGCGCCGTGGACCCAAACGGCCGCGTGACGACTTACACGCTCGATGGTCTGAATCGCGCCACGTCAATCTCTCACACTGGAAATTTCAGCGAGAGCTTTACGTATGACGGCGCGGGCAATGTTGTGACGCATACCGATCTGCGCGGTGCCGTTTCGCAGATGACGTACGACAACCAGGGCCGTCCTCTCGTTACCACGGTTCAGGATGGATCGGAACAAATCGCCGTGCAAACGATCTCTTACGAAGATGCGTTGAACAAAGAAACACGCACGGACGCCAAGGGCAATGCTACGACGCTTGTCTACGACGGTTTGCGGCGAGTCACGAGCGAACGAAACGCCGACTCGAAGACGCGCTCGATGCAATACGACGGCATCAATCTGCGTCAGGAGAGTGACTTCAAAGGGGTAAACACTCTCTACACCTACGATCCATTGAATCGTCTCTCGCAGATCACTGACAGGTTGGGCCAGGTCACCACCATCTCAAACAGCGACAGTGGTGGTTACCGAAAGGCTGTTACAGACCGCCGCGGAAACCAGCGGATCGAGATCTACGATCCACTGAAACGAATGGTTAGCGTCACACAAGGCGGGGACCTACTCGCTTCGTACCAGTACGACGGGAACAACAATCGTACGGAAATGGTCGATGGCCGCAACAACCGCACTGAATACACGTACGACAACCTCAACCGTCTAACGCAGGTCAAGCACGCTGGTAACCTGCGCACGGAAACGTTTACGTACGATGCCGTCGGCAACGTGCTCACCTCTAACGACGGGGCCGGTGAACCTGTCGTAAAGACCTACGACGAACTGAATCATCTGAAGACCCAGACTGACGGCGCCGGCAATGTAACGACATTCAAGTATGACGGCGGCGGGTTGCTGCTCGAGCGGACTGATCCCAAGGGCGCCCAGTACAAGACAACCTATCTCTACAACGCGTTGGGCTCTTTGAAGCAGCTCACTGATGCAAAGAACGGAGTCTGGACGTTCGACTACGATCCGGCACAAAACCTGACTGGTATCAAGGACGCGCTGAATCGTACGGTGAGCTATGACTACGACTCGCTGAATCGTCTGAAGACTGTTACGCAGCCACAGCAACACGTAACGACGTACGGGTACGACGCAAACTCAAACCGCAACGCTGTCACCGATCCACAGAATCACCTGACGAATATCACCTACGATGCGCTCGATAGGGTTCAGTTGGTTAGCTATGACCAGCCTACCGGCAGAGGGCCGCGGAGCTACACTTACGGCTACGATCCGGAAGGAAATGTTACGAGCGTCGACGAAACCACGTTGCTCGACGCGTCGCAGCCTGTTACAAGGCGCTACACGCGTAGTTATGACAGGCGCGATCGTCTCACCAATGCCACCGATCCTTTCAATCACAAAGTGAAGTTTGACTACGATGCGGCTAACAACGTCACTTCACTGACCGATGCGGCAGAAAATTCAATTGGTTATTCGTATGACGCACTGAACCGCCTGCAGACTGCTACGCTATCGAACCAGTCGGCCACGATTAATTATCAATGGCAGGCAGATGGCCTACTGAAACAGGTCAGCTACCCGAGTGGAATGAGTCGGGATTACACGTACGATGGTGCTGACAGGCTGACCAAAGTCACCAACCACATCAACACTACGGAGTCGGAAGAGTTTGCATATACCTACGATGCGAACACAAACCGGGCCACCGAAACACGCAATGTGAACGGCCGCATAAATCGCAGTATCACTTACGACTACGATCTGCTGGACCGCCTCACCTCTGCGAACTACACAACAGTCGGACAGCGCCCGGCTAATCCGGCGGCGGGACAGAGTGCCAGCTACACGGAAGGCACCCGCCTGAACGGGTTTGATTACGACGCAGTTGGTAACCGCACGACTTCTACAGTTCGCGATCGCACTACCACTATCACTCTAACAACCAACAGCGAGGGTGTAACGAGTGAGTCGCGACAGATCGCTGACGGGGCACTTGTGACGACCACGGCGCAGTTCAATGACCTGAATCGTCTGATAGAACTCAGCAGCGACGCGGCTGGAAGTGTGCCCACAAATTACGACTATGACCGTAATGGAAACCTGACTTCGACTCGTCAGAACAGCCAGATCACTACAAAATACGAGTATGACTGTCGCGATCAATTACGCCGTGTTCTGAACGGATCGAACCAGGAAGTTGCGAGTTATGACTACAACTTCGATCGTCAACGCATCCGGAAGACGATTGGCGGGGTGCCGCTGACTTACGTTTATGCGGGCGATCAGGTCGTAAATGAATATGGATTGAACGACCAGCTAGTCAACCGTTACGACCTAAGCGCAGGTGAGGTGGTGCGCGCGCAGCTCGGCGGTGAAGGTGAGCGTTACTACTTCAGCGATGGCCAGGGATCGATTACCGCTCTGGCGCAATTGACGCAAAGTCCAGCTGCTTCTTTGACAGCGCGTTATGAATACGATGCGTGGGGCCAATACCTCGCTTCGAGTGGCGCCAGCTACAACTCAATCGGCTACACGGGCCAGCGCTTCGACAACGAAACTGGCTTGATGCCATTGGGCAATGGCGAGCGTTACTACTCACCATTCACGGGTAACTTCATTCAACAGGATAGCTTCACCGGTATGGCCATGATGGCCCAGTCGATGAACCGCTACGCGTATGCGAACAATAACCCGCTGAGATTTATGGATCGCAGCGGAAACGACCCCGATCCGATTCAGCAGTTGTTCCGCGATGCGCGGAAAACATTGCAGGACGAAGGGGAACATCTCGGCTGGTGGACCAACGCTTATCTTAATTACGCGCTTGGGATGTCGCAGGCGAGCTACAGTGGTATCAAGGGTGTTTATAACTTCGGGTCAGAGCTATTCAAGACCGCTGCGGATGCCATTACCTTCCAGGGCAATGCCATACAGGGCATGGAATTAAAACATATGCAGTTCAGCAGCAGCCTGGCCCAGGGTGTACAGAAAGACCTGGTAGAAGGTAATTACGGAAAAGCTGCAACGGACCTCGTGTGGGGCGCGACGATTGTTGGACCAGTCATCGAGAACGTCACCAATACTCTTCTCGACTACAGCGAGGGGAAAATCACACTCGATGATGTGAATGAGGGACTCGGAGAGCAGGCTGGCGAACTAGCTGGAGCCCTGATTCTGCCGAAGGTGTTGGAGGGGAAACCAACGGCCCTGGTTGCGAAGGAATCCACTACCAAGATTGGCACGAAACAAATACCCGCCACCGCGACGCAGAGTGTCGTTGAGGGATTGCAAAATGGACTGGAAACGAAATTCAGGAATTCCGGACGACCAGCAAAAATTCCCAAAGAAGCGCCCGCGGAACTCAAGCTCAGACAAAGCATCGGCGAAGGCGAGACCGCAACGGTACGAGGTAATGGCGCCAGCGGGTCAACTAACTCGCCGACTAGTTCCCTAACAAACCAGCAGCTTGTTCAAGAAATTGCAACAAGAGCTGAAGCGTGGGGCACTCGCAATGGACTCTCATCAACGGGTTCTGTTGAGGGCACTCTTAAACATGGTTACGCCGATCGTTTATTAACTCGGTATCAGCGGAGGTTTGGCCAGCGTGGCTTATCTACCGAGGTTCGGTATTACAATGGTGCTCCATGGAACCCGGGGGATCCTTTAAAGGGGTCCGTAAAACTGGATGTTGTAGAGGGTCCGCTGACTTCACCAACAGCGGTATATGATTACAAATTTGGTAACGCGCACCTATCGACCGGTCGCATCAGTAAGATTCGTCGAGTGGCAGGTTTGAATGCAAATACTCCTGTTCTAGAGGTAAAGCCGTAGATGACCGTCAAAACGCCGCCACTGACGAAAAAGGCCTTGCTGAAATATTTCGAGGATTACCGTCAGGCGTTTCCAGATTGGACCGTGAAACACAAAGTAATGTTGGTTCGATCTGAGGGTGTGATTGAGCAACAGATCGCCTTTGAGGCACTGCGAGCTGGTTCATATAGACCGAGTTCCAGTATAAAAGTGGCTGGTCCCGATCGGGGATTTCTGCTACTGAGCCAGTTCCTTGACATTAAGCACGAGCAAATTTGGCCACGTGAACATGAGCGGAAGTTTCCATTGGTCTTGCAGGCAATGGAGGAGCAGTTTCGGCCATCTATTCGTCGACCACTCGATCCGTCGGTGGTGTTGCGACTCGCCGAGGAAGAGGTGGCTGATGGAAGAGCAGGCAATATCAATTACTGTTGTGGTCTGGCAGTTTTGAGTGCTGCAATTGGAAAAAACGAACGTGGACTCTTCTGGTGCAATCAGGTGGAAGAGAAACTGCAAAGCTTGGGCCGCGAACCCGCCGAATGGGAACTTCTGTTTGCACAATTTGCTCGTGACCTGCGCATGGCTATTGAAGAGGGCCGAGCCTCTGACTTTTTGAACAATATTGTCGGGGATAGTGCGTAGTGTTTTTATCCTCGACTCAAGGTCGAAGGACGTAGACGTTGCGCTTCCAGAACGGTTTGTTCATGTTCGTCCTGGCGAGCTCGTCGCCGATGATGGCTTCGTTTGGTGAGAGATCGAGATTGATTTGAACAGCAACGCGCAGATTGGTGCGCTGCAAGATTGCTCCTAAACAGTCGACGCTCGGCGCGTGATCGATGGGAACTTCGATCACTGCCACCTCAGCGTGATTCAACAGATTACACAGCGGATCAAAGTCGCCCAGGATTTCAATTCCCAACACAATCACCGCGAGACTTTCAGTCGGGTGCGTGTAGTTCTGAAAGTAGTCGCTGACATGTCGCACACGACAAGGCGCGCCGTTGAGCGTCTCTGCCTCGTATGTTTCAAACTCGGCGTCGAGACTGAACACCGAAACTGAATCGTGC
>DATEIS010000460.1:0-10379 GCA_035278765.1 Pyrinomonadaceae bacterium
TCGACTTTCTGGGACCGTTCGCTATTCACAAAACCTGCGGACCGCGAAGTTGTTTGTCATGCGAGTGCATGGGACATCGACTATGAAAAAGATGTGCGACTGAAGATGTGTGTGCAGATCAACGAGGAAGACTTTTCAGTGGTGCATCACGAGCTGGGCCATAACTATTATCAGATGGCTTACTCGACCAAGCCTTACCTATTTCGCGACAGCGCAAATGATGCATTTCACGAAGCGATTGGCGACACGATCGCTTTGTCAGTGACACCGCCGTATCTGAAGCAACTGGGTTTCATCGACAAGGTTCCGGATCCGAGTGCGGATATTGGATTCCTGCTGAACCGCGCGCTGGATAAAGTCGCGTTCCTGCCGTTTGGTTATCTGGTGGACCAGTGGCGTTGGCAAGTCTTCTCAGGTCAAGTTAAGCCTGACGGATACAACAAGGCGTGGTGGGATTTGCGTGAGAAGTATCAGGGCGTTGCGCCGCCAGTGCCACGCACGGAACAGGACTTTGATCCGGGTGCGAAGTATCACGTACCGGCAAACACGCCGTACGCGCGATATTTTCTCGCGGCGATTCTGCAGTTTCAGTTTCATCGAGCACTCTGTCGCGAGGCCGGATTCAGCGGCCCGCTTTACCAGTGCTCCATTTATGGAAACAAGAAGGCTGGCGAGAAGCTGAAAGCGATGCTGGCGATGGGTACGAGTGAGCCGTGGCCCGCAGCGCTAAAGGCAATGACCGGCGAAGACAAGATGGATGCGACTGCGATTATTGATTACTTCGCGCCGCTGAAGACCTGGCTCGACGAGCAGAACAAGCAGCCAGCGCCCGCGACGCAATAGTCTTATCGAGCGACTCGCGTGATGCTGCTGTCGCGAAGCACGTAGTGTTGAGTTTGGAGTTCTGTGATGATTTCAGCGGTGTGAAATGCACGCAGAACTTCAGGCGGCCACACGCGATGAGATCTGCCTTCGCGAACGGTCGCGTTGTTGACGCGCATAAACTCGTCGGTTGAAGGCACTGAGGTTCGGGGTTTCACCAGCGAATACTTCAGCGGGCGACGCCGGGTGAACGGTAACTTAATCGAGAGGATTTGATTTGTTTGGGCTAATGCTTTCATAGACACCTTGTTGAACTAGGATTAACGCCTGTCCAACCTAAAAGCAGTCTCAATAAACCTCTGATTCCAGATTTAGCCACAAAAGGCACATAAGCCACATAAAGCACAAAAGTGGTTTTCTCTGGGCCTTTTGTGCTTTATGTGCCTTATGTGGCCCCTTTTGTGGCTATTTACGCAGGGCGTTGGAGGTACGAACGGAGCTCGGGTCGGGTGGCTTTGCGGACCAGGGCAGCCTTGGCCTTCCATTCCATAGTGCGGCTTAGTTCCACGAGAAAGCGCGTTTCTCCGGATTCGAGGGAGGCGATCGGAGCGCCATCCTGGTAGAGAATTCTGTTGCTCGTGTGTGCCGTGATTCGACTGCCGGGAACGATGGTGCCGACGAGGTTCAGAGGATCGGCAGCACTCACCGAAATCAAACTCTCCTGCGGCCCGGCGCGCCGAATCGCACGCAACATTCCAATCGCTTCCGGTAGGGCAAACTGTTCACCCGAGATACCGGCGACGAAGCGTCCTCCACGAATATCACCGCGCGCCTCGAGACGATGATAGAAGCGCAGCAACACACGCCACGGCATTGCGATGCCCTCTCGCTCCAGTAGACGTTTGAAAACTACACCGTAACGTTTGAGAAGCGCCCAGGCTACTTCTTCAGTCTGAGTTTGGTCGTTCGAGTTTGGCGTGGTGCTGCGTTGCAAAATCGACCAGCGACCAGCGCTCGACATCTCATAAACCGGCTGCCGGTGTTTCCGTCGCGCAGCTGCTTGCGTCTTCCGACTTCCCGGAGTTAATAACGCGCGCAATCCCGCAAAGCTATCTGAGACTACAATGCCGTTCGCGACGAGGTCAGCGAGTGCTTCCTCAACCTGACTGCGCAACAACTTCGTGTTGTCAACGATGTCAGTGAAGAACGAAGCTCCACGCGCCATCAGATATTCGTAGACAGTCTGCGTGGTAGTTGAAAACTCCGAAGTGCTCGCTGGTGCTGGTTGCGGAAATACAGAACTCCAGAGTGCAAAATTCTTTCGGCGCAGCAGTGCGATTGGAGTATTTCGAACCGGACCGGATCCGCGTGATCTTTCTCCATTCTCAACGGCAACCGAACGTGCGAGTGGAGTGAGTCGCGCCCAAACCACTTCGCCGGACAAGCACAAAGCATCGAGCCATGCGGGATCGTATTCGACCATTCGCGCGGGTAGCAGTTCGCCTTCCCAGGCTGCTGCCGGTGCTTCGACACCTTCCAACTGCTCGATGATGGCTTTGAGACTTTCCGGACCTTCCATCTGATGCTCTGGAGCGACCTTTTGCCAGGCAAGTAGAAATCGAATGAAGTCGCTGGTTGCAACCGGTTCAATCTCCTGCCGCAGCCGGTTCAATGTGTAACTGTGAATGCGAGCCAGCAGCCGGCGCGCACTCCACTCGGTTTCGGTTGTGCCCGGTGTGAATTTCCCGCGAATCACAAAACCTTCTGCCTCGAGCTTGAGCAATGCAGTTTCGATTTCCAGCTTGTTGAGACCGGAAGAGTCGATCAACTGCTGGACAGTTACCGGGCCTGATCCTTCGAGACGTCCGCGAACAATTTCGACAAGGGCGTCTTCAGGAATCCATACAACACGCGAGACACTTTCAGGCGCGACAATAGGCGGCTCCAGTTGTGCATTTGGATAATTGGGTTGGAGTTGCGGCAGGCGTTCGGCGGCGACCCATAATTTCTTCGCCGGCGCGCCGGCAGTCATGACAGCTGCACGACGATCAGTTTTCAGCTCCGCAAAAAATTCCTGCCACTCTGAGCCTTCTTCTTCCGTCAGGAATCCGAGCTCGACGAGTGCATCGTGAAGCTCGTCTGCATTGCGTGGTTCCGGCCAAACCTCTTCACGCACGCGATCGATCGCAGCCTGATCGAGTTTACCCATATCGCTGGCCGTCTCCGGGTCGAGCCAACGCCGCTGAAACACGGCTCGCGTGCGACGTTCTTCGAGCGGTGCATCGTCGAGGTAAGCATAGGGCCGCGCGTTGAGTATTTCCTGCGAGAGTGGCGAGGCTTCAATCACGTCGCGAGCAAAAAGATTCTTTTCGTTTCGCTCAATCGAAGTCAGCAGACGCTCGAGGCCTTCGATGTCCATCGCCTCTTCCAGGCAATCTTTGACCGTTTGATCGACGAGCGGATGAGATGGAATTTCTCTTTCGCCGGTCGGAAGATTTTCAGCACATGCCACCTGATCAGGGAAGATGGCAGTTAAGAGATCTTCCGCATCCATGCGTTGCAACTGTGGCGGGATCTTGCGACCACCACGACGCCGCAACACCGCGAGCGATCGAGTCACGTTCCAGCGCCAGCGAATATTCCACATCGGCGCATCAAGCAAAGCCTGACAGAGAAGCTGGCGAACAGTTTTAGAGTTCAGGTAGTGAAAAACGTCGTCGAGCGGAAAACTGTGCGTTGGTCCCAGTGACAGGACAATCGCATCTTCCGTTGCCGCGGCTTGCAGTTCGAAGTTGAACTTGCGACAAAAACGCTTCCGCAAAGCGAGACCCCAGGCGCGATTGATACGACTGCCAAACGGTGAGTGCAACACGAGCTGCATGCTGCCACTGTCGTCAAAGAACCTCTCCAGTACAAGATTCTCCTGCGACGGCATCACTCCCAGCACGATCTTCGCCCCGGCCAGGTAATCGACAATCTGTTCCGCCGCGGATTGAGATACTGCCACCTCATCCGTCAGCCACTTCAACGCCGGCTCAAGATTAACCCCAGATCCGTTTTCATCAGCGTGAACCCGCGCTGCAACATCCTCGCGTAACCTCGACACCGAAACAGACAGCTCCTGCGTTCGCGCCGGTGCTTCACCTAGCCAAAACGGAATCGAAGGCGGCTGCCCGTGAGCATCCTCGACTCGAACTTTCCCCTGCTCAACTCTGAGCACACGCCACGAAGTATTTCCCAGTTGAAAGATATCGCCCTGCAAACTCTCGATCGCGAAGTCTTCATTCACCGATCCGATCACCAGTTCGCTGGGCTCGAGGACGACGGCGTAGTCAGCCGTGTCCGGAATGGCGCCTCCGGACGTGATGGCAGCCAGTCGGGCGCCTCTGCGACCGCGTACTCGCTGGTTGACGGCGTCGTGATGCAGGTAAGTCGAGCGGCGCCCACGCTTCGTCGTAAATCCTTCCGCAAGCATGCGCACGATCGCGTCAAACTGTTCACGCTCCAGATTGCGGAAGGGATATGCGCGTCTGACGGTTCGGAAGAGATCGTCTTCGGACCACTCTTCGGCAGCGGCTGCAGCCACGATCTGCTGCGCCAGAATGTCCAGTGGCTTTTCGGGTATCTCTAAATGGTCGAGCTCGCCGCGACGAACCGAATCTACAATCGCAGCACACTCAACCAGCTCATCGCGCGAGAGCGGAAAGATTCTGCCCTTCGGGAATCCCGCAACCGTGTGATTCGACCTGCCTACACGTTGCAGGAAACTGGCGATCGAACGAGTTGAGCCAAGCTGGCAAACCAGATTCACGTCGCCGATATCGATACCAAGCTCCAACGATGCGGTGGCGATGAGTGCACTCAGCTCACCCGACTTCAGTCGTTGCTCTGCCATCAGACGGTGTTCACGAGCGAGACTGCCGTGATGCGCAGCAATATTCTCTTCACCAATTCTGTCACCCAGATGGCGTGCTACTCGTTCAGCCAGCCGGCGTGTATTCACGAAGATGAGCGTCGTCTTGTGCTGGCGAATCAGTTGGGTTAGTCGATCATAAACTTCTTCCCAAACCTCGCCTGACATCACGGCTTGCAGAGGCGACTCTGGCAACTCGATGGCGATGTCGAGTTTTCTTGCATGACCACTGTCGATGATGGCGCAGCCGGGAACATTGTTGGCGTCGATGTTCTCAGTGCCGACGAGGAAACGCGCTACTTCTTCAATCGGACGCTGGGTAGCTGACAGACCGATGCGAACCAGTGAGCCGTTTGGGGAATGTTGGGAAACGAGTTGTTGCAGTCGTTCGATTGAAAGCGCGAGGTGCGAACCGCGCTTGTCGCCGACAACCGCATGAATTTCGTCAAGAATGAGGGTTCGCGCTGTCTCCAGCATGCGCCGTCCGCCTTCGCTGGTCAGCAGGATGTAGAGCGACTCGGGCGTGGTGACGACAATATGCGGCGGACGCTTCGTCATCGCAGTGCGTTCGGAAGCGGGTGTGTCACCGGTGCGAACGAGAGTGCGAATGTTGACCTCAGGCAGACCGAGCGCCTTCAACTCTTCCTGAATTCCTTCGAGCGGAACCTGGAGATTGCGTTGCACGTCGTTGCTGAGTGCTTTCAGCGGTGAGACGTAGATGACGTGGGTTGAATCGTCGAGTTGTCCTTCGAGGCCGATTCGAACGAGGTCATCGATAGCTGAGAGAAATGCTGCGAGAGTTTTTCCGGATCCAGTGGGGGCAGCGATGAGGGTGTGCCGGTGTTTCTTGATTTCAGGCCATGCCCGCAATTGCGGATCGGTGGCTGCGGGAAAGCTGCGCGCAAACCAGCGCGCCACTGCTGGATGAAAAATCTCGAGATTCATAAGGGACGAGCATTATACTTCGGCAACCTCTGGTTTGCATAGCTGGGCCGCACGCCCACGGGTGAAACAGCCCACAAATTACACCGATTTACTCAAATTGTTTTTTGAATTGCTCGAATTGTTCTTTCAACCGCTGGACTTCGGCAGCTAATTCTTCGACCTTCTGTTCCAAGCTGGATCGACGCGATAAGCTGACTGTTTGAGCTCTTTCACTCTCAGCCAGAGCCTCAATATCAATCTCGCCGGAAAGCAAATGAGCAAAGCGCCCATCTTTCTGTCCCGGTTGGCGAGGCAAACGCGCGACGAGGGGATCGGGATCTCGCGTGATGAGTTTATTAAGAGTCTCCTCGACTTCTTCGAGACTCGAAAACTCATGCAGGCGTCCACCGTTACCGCGTAACTCGCCGAGGGTTTGCGCGCCGCGCAACATCAGCACGCACATCAACGCTACCTCCGGATGACTCAGGTGCATCACCTCAGGCACCACGTGTTTATATTTCGGAACGCGGCTGGTGCTGCCGTAAAAGACATACGCGAGATTCTTTTCGCGCAGGCTTTCCAATGCGTCTGCTACCTGGTTCTCGGAATAAGAAGTGACGGGATTGCGGTTGTTCTTCTGATTACACGCGAGCATTAGGGCATTGAGCGTCAGAGGATAGTATTCAGGCGTGGTCACTTGTTTCTCGATCAAGGACCCGAGAACTCGTGTTTCGATGTCTGAGAGAATTGTTTCCATCACAAAAAATGATTTCTCCCGCAGCGGCGCAACGGCGCAAAGACAAAAGCAATTCTTCGTTGCGCCGTAGCGCCGTTGCGGGAGAAACCTTATTTATTGATCGTCATCATCCGCACTGCTCGGTCGCTGTCCCTGGCCGCGGCCCTCGGAGCGCCCAACACCGAGGTTGTCGTAATTCAATGCCGCATTAAACAACAGGAAGAACTCGCCTTGTGTTTGATGTCGCCACATCGGATTCGTGGCAAACATCACCACATGACCACGCCCGACCGGCACATCGACAATCGCGGGCCGGTTCGCGAGCTCATTAGCACCCGCTAACATGCCGCTGATCAGCAGATTCTTCTCATCATTCGCAAAGCGCAGCACAACGCGCGGTCTGAGCTGTGGCGGCGTGAAGAATGGACTCTCACGCTGGTCAGCATCCGGATCGCGCCGTTCATTTGGATCAGCAGGCCGTGGTTGCGGCATCGCCTGAATCACATCCGGATCAGTCACGCTGCCGCGTCCGGAAGCACGCGATCCTGTACCGCCGGCTCCCTGACCACCGCCGCCGCCACCCCCGCCCGGGCCACCACCTCCGCCGGTCTGCACCTGAAACAGCGGTGATTGGTTAAAGTAAATCGGCAGTTTTTCATCGTAGCCATATGCAATCGGACTCTTCCGATCCGCGAATGTCGAGTTGTAAATCGACCCACGGGCCTGAAGTTTATCTGCCGGCTGAATCGTCACGCCGCTCGTGATGCCGTAATCGATCGGCACCTGAGCAACGCCGCCGATAGTGATAAACAATCCACCGTCTTCAATAAACTTTTGCAGGTTGGCCACGCCGACAACAGTCATTCCGCCGCGCATATCGTCAGTTTGATCCGGTGAATTACCAAAGTTTGGCGTTATGGCAGACGCCTTCCACGGGATCGGATCGCCACGTCTCGGCATGCCGTTGACGATCGTCTGGGCCGAACCACCGACAGGCGGGAAGATCAACACGTCAAACTTCTCGCGAAGATTCGGCGTGTTGCGAATCACGTGATCGGAGATGTACGTGTAGGGGATCTGTAACTTGTCAAACTCGATGCGATACCAGCCTTCGTTTTGAGTGTTGGTCCAGGTATGAACAATCGCGATCCGTGGCACTGCCAGCGCGTGAGTTTTCACGTCAGGAAGTTTGTCCACACCGACTGCTTTGAGACCAAGCTCAGTGACAGCCGACTCCAAACGCGAGCGCAAATCCGCCGGATTGCCGTCTTTCTTCAAAATGAAGGAGCCGGTATTGAACTGCTGATCGCCAATCTTGAACGAATCTTCCGCCGCACTCATCTTCACGTCTTTCAACCGGAAGCGTAGCGTGGCGAGTGTATTGTCGGTGTTGTGATTGATGATGTACGCAACTGCTGAAGCAGGCCCGGTAAGTTGTCCGGTCACCTTCGCATCTGCTGTGAGCAGGGTCGCCGGTGCGTCAAGGACGCTCTTATCGACAACGCGTACGGTCTTGACGTTACGCATTGGGCCCATGGTCCAACCGGTGTCGTCATATGGATTCGGGTCCGTGACGTTGTAATACTGCGTGTCGAGCAGCATGTCGGCCATGCGTGAATACGGCTGGTCCATCCTGACGATGTAAGAACCCGCCGGATATTTCTGATCCTTGACGCTGAACTCTTTCGTGGCGCGATGCACTTCGATTCCCTGCATGCGCATCAGATTCACCATGTCCGCGGCTTCAACCGGACGCGGCGTGTCGCCGGGAATGATGTAAGCAGCCGGCCCTTCGTTCGAGGCTTTCGCGATCGAGCGTTTGCTCTTCAGATAGAAGTTGTTCAGAAAACGCTCTTTTTCTTTGGCAACAAAGTTCATGGCAAACAGGATTGCTGACTGTTGCATGTTGACGTTGTTGCGCATGGACCAGTTCACACGCGGGAACGGCGGATTCGGCCGGTACCAAACACGCGACGTTTGATTGGCGCCCAGAGTTCGTTCGCGCGTGTCGGCCCCGCCGTTGCCGAATGTCTCGTAGAAGCGACCAATCGAATTGTGACCGGTGGCGATGTAGAGCATGTAGTTTGGCGCCCAGCCATCGTAGAAACCGTGGGTCCAGACGCCGGGAACACCGCGCTTCGTCATCTCTTCGATCTCGTGATAGGCGAGCAACTGAAATTCGTCGATTGCAAGCGGATCCAGCCACGCGTTGTACGGGCCCGTGCCGGTCATCGTGTAGAGATAGGGCACCGATTCATGTAGATCGTGAAGCACGGTCGGGTGATATTCGAGAAACGTCCGCATCTGGTTGCGAGTGAGTGCGAGTGCGAGTCCCAAACCGTCGCGGTTGTTGTCGTGTGCGACGTACTTGCCCCAGTAGAGCAACGGCGGCGACGGTTTACCCGGATTAGCTTTGCGATAGTTGTAGAGATCGACCATGCGGTCGCGGCCGTCGACTTCGAGCGCCGGAGTGATCATCACGATCATGTTCTTGCGAATGTCTTCGATAAACGGTGAATCCTCCACCGCGAGACGATAAGCCATCTCCATCAGCATTTCCGGCGAACCGGTTTCGGGTGAATGGATCGAGCCGGATGCCCAGTAGAACGGTTTGCCTTCGGCGATCAACGTGTGGGCTTCGGTTTCGCTGAGCTTTCGCGGGTCAGCCAGTTTTGCGGTGATCTCTTTGAAACGATCGAGCTTTGCGAGATTCTCTTCGTCACTTACCAGCACGAGCATTTGCTCGCGACCCTCTTCGCTCTTTTCCGGCGCAGTCAACACGCGCACGCGCGGCGACGCTTTGGCGAGCTCGCGATAATAGCGGTAGAGATCTTTCGTGTAAGTGAGCTTGTTTGGAGTTCCGATCGCGTATCCCAGAATTTTTTCAGGAGAAGGCACCTTGTCAGACAGCGGCAGGTGATCGACGAGTTCCGTCATGAAATATTTTTCAGTGGTGTACTCAGCGATCTTGGCGCCGTAGGCTGTGTCGAGTGGTGACTTTGGTGTCGTGTATTTCGGATTGACGGGCGTGTTTTTCGCGGGCGTCGCCGGACTACTGGCGCCGCCTGCTTCAGTGCCGGCACGCGATTCGGTCTGAGCGAACACGGACGCGGTGACAAACACCACAAGAACACAACTGAAGAATAGTCTTCGAAGTACTGGGGACATGATGTTTCTCCTTCGATTAGGTAGGACCGACCTTGGAACTATATATCCTTCGCACATCGAAATCCCGAAGTCATCCAGCGCTCGTGGGCGTGAAAGAAGTTTCGGTATGTTGCTCGGATGTGCAACTGCGGCGTGGCAAACGAGCCGCCGCGCAAAACCTTCTGATTGACGAACCACTTGTCGTTGTATTCGTCAAACTCGGATTTGAAACCCGGATACGGCACGTAGTCGGAAGTGGTCCACTCCCAAACGTCGCCAATCATCTGTTGGCAGCCGTAAGCGTTCGCGCCTTCCGGAAAGGCGCCAATGGGCGCTGGTGACCAGAAACCATTCTCGAAAAGATTTGTGTTGCCGGTGCCGGGGTCAGTGTCGCCCCACGGAAATGCTATCCTGACTTTGCGACGCGCATCATAGCATGCCGCCTTCTCCCATTCTCCTTCGGTTGGCAGTCTTTTGCCGGCCCACTTCGCGAAGGCAGACGCTTCGAAGAAACTGACGTGACACACGGGCTCGTCTTTCCGACTTGAGACAGGATGCAGACCCGAGAAATCGCGAATCATCCACTCGTCGTCGTGCAACTCCCAGTAAAGCGGTGCGCGCCATTGTTCACGATTGACCGCTTCCCAACCTTCTGAAAACCACCAGCGGAAGTTTTGATAGCCACCGTCGTTGATGAATTCGAGAAAGTCGGCATTGCTGACTGGGGCTTTATCGAGCGCGTAATCCTGCAAGAAGACTTGATGACGGGGCTTCTCGTTGTCGAACGCAAACTCATACGAGCGAGGGCGAGCAGGTTCGTAACCAATCGAGAACAGT
>DATEIS010000461.1:0-10221 GCA_035278765.1 Pyrinomonadaceae bacterium
GTCGCACTCCAAAGCATTAGAAAGTCCTCAAGTCCAGGACGGAGGTTCATAGAATGAAAACCTTCATAGTCGATGCTTTCACAGACACACCATTTAAGGGGAATCCCGCGGGTGTTTGTATGGTTGACCCGCCCTTGGGGGATCAACGAATGTTGGAAATCGCGCAGGAGTTGAACCTTTCTGAAACCGCTTTTCTTTGGCCACTGGAGAAGCGCGGAACCTATTCCATTCGATATTTCTCACCCAAGATGGAAATCCCCCTGTGTGGTCATGCGACCTTAGCCTCCGCCAAAGTGATTTTCTCGACTCGGGGACTTAACGAGGTGCACTTCCTGACTACTCAGAGTCTCGAATTGTCCGCCCAAGCGTCGAACAGCCAAATAGTTATGGAGTTTCCGATTTTCGAGACACGGCCCGCCGATGCGCCACCAGCCCTGCTCGCGGCGTTGGGAGTTAAGGCGGTCAAGAACGTTGCCTACAATGAAGAAACCCAAATTCTATTGCTGGAATTAACAAGCGCCGATGAGGTGGCTGGATTGGAACCCGATTTTACAGCCCTACTTCGGTCTCATCACTCAATTAATGGCGTTTTAGTAACTGCACCATCTGGTTCAGGCGGATATGATTTTCATTCACGGTACTTCTGGCCGTGGAGCGGAACCAATGAAGACCCGGTGACTGGAGGCACTCACACCTTCCTGGCAAAATATTGGTCGTCGCGACTGGGGAAAACAAGAATGAGGTCTTTTCAAGCGTCAAAGCGAACCGGTTTCATGGAAGTGGAATTGAAAGAGGGCAAGTTGCAGATTCACGGTCAAGCCGTAATTGTTTTCGAAGGCCGGCTAACCATTTAAGGTTGGGCTGGAGCCGCAGACTAGACGTCAGACGTCAACAAGATGAGATATATCGCGCACCCGACAGCGGAACAAACTGATTTACCGGATGCGATTGTAGGGGCGGCTACGGAGGGCCGCCCCTACAGTTGCCCCGTTGGCGCCCCGTCTTTTAATTAATCCGCAGAGTTGTTGTCGAGGTTGTTGAATTTCCCGCCTGGTCCAAGCCACTCACAACGATGGTGTACAGGTGACCGTCCCTGTCGTTACCAGGTCGATTCGCGGGCAGCGCGAGGGTAAACGAGTAGCTCCCGTTTGCTTGCACGGTAACTGGTCCACTCGGCTGCGTCGTACCATATTCATCAATCACGTTGAAGCTGGCACTGCTAATTCCGCTGACCCCGTCCGTCACACTTCCGGAGATCGTGACATTGACCGGTTTCGGACCTTTCGGCGCAGTCGATGGATTCGCCGCCGCAGTGACAATCGGAGCGACAGTATCGATCTTCACCAACAGCGTTTTCGTCGCCTCAATGTGGACGTGGTCGATACTCCAGTACTCAATCGTATGCACGCCCGGCGTCGAGAAACCGAAAGGACCGGCGTAAGTCTGTGTCACACCGCCATCGATTCGGTAGAACGTTCCCACCACCGCGTTGAGATTGTCAGTAGCGCTCAGCGAAACCTGCACTGCGCTGCGATACCAGCCGTTCGTTCCGAGGTTGCCCGAAGCAGCCGCCTGAGTTACGGGAGCCGTGGGATCAATGTTAATGATCCGCGTTTTAAACGCTTCTACGTTGCCGGCGCGATCCTCGCTCGCGTATTGGAGAGTGTGAGTGCCGGCGTTAGTGATAAAAAACGGGCCGAAGATTAAGAATGGACCGCCTCCATCAAGTCTGAAGTGACTGCCTGGCTTCACTCCCGAAAGATTGTCCGTAGCACTCAATGTCACCGTGACGGGCCCGCTAAACCATTCCTGGTCCTGGCTAGCGCCCGGAATCACAGCGATGCTGGATGGTTTAGTAAGGTCAATGTTGACTGCGGGCGAGGTGAACGTGGCCGTGTTTCCCGCCTTATCAGTGACTGTCACCTGCTGAGTCTGATTCGCTCCTTCTGCTGTGAAGTGCAACGGACTCGCCGGATTAGACGATTGCACTCCCGACAAATCGTCAGCTGTCGTGAATGGTATATCGACGGGCGTGTTGTTCCAGCCGGCGCTGTTCGGTGCTGGTGTTCGCGCGCCGAATGTCAGCGTGGGCGGCGTTGTGTCGCCTTCGTACGCGATCAGCTTTGTGTTCGTAGGTACGACTAATAAACCCTCGCCTGCGGCAAGGCTGGTCAGAGGCTGCGACACATTCAGCTCGTCAACAAAAGGTATGCTGTCGCCGGTATTCGTGACCCAGACCTGTTGCCCGGTTGCGGCGTTAACCGCATACAAATTTCCCTGCGCCGAACCGACGTAAACATAGTCATTGACGGCGAGCACGGCAGACTGCAAAGACCCATCTCCCGAGAAGCTCCAGAGGACTGAATTGGTGTTTACGTCGCGAGCTTCGAGTGTTCCAAACGATCCGAAAAACTTTGGACCATTTAGAAAGAAGCCCCTGTTACCGGAAAAGGCAGGCGTATTCTTCGCATTGAAGTTGCCGACAATCGTTCCTGTCAGGCTGTCAAAGATAACGTCCGAAAAATCGCGGACATACAGGCGCCCGTTGTACAGCGCGGGAGTTTTACCACCACCTCCCGAACAACCGGTAGAGAATTGCCAGATCGGTGTGCCTGTTGCGGGATTCAGTTTGTAAACGTTCGGGCAGGTATACGAAACGTAAACTCCGTCGCCGGTCACGGCTGGAGAACTCTTGTCTCCATTCGCGACTTGCCTGGTCCATAAAATGGAACCAGAACCTGCGTTGACGGCGTAAACAGTTCCACCTGATCCAGCACCACTCACGTAGATCACACCGTCGGACACTGTCGGCGGCGCAGAAAACACATGCTGATTGGGAAGCTGGACGTTCCAGATAACGTCGCCCGTCGCGCCATCAAAGGCGCGTAACAGACCACTGCCATTCACGGCAAAGACGCGTCCACTCTCGTAGCAGCTTCCCGACCATTGTGAGAATCCGCCGAGCTCAAAGGACCAGAGAAGTCCGCCAAACTGCGATTCGAGTGCAAAGAGCGTCGTTCCGGAATTCGCGTTCCGGACAGTGACAAAGACCTTGCCATCGGCGATCAGCGGATAGGAAATTTTTTGTCCGAAATCAACGACCCATCGTTGTCTCAGAGGCGGTATCACGTGCTGCGTAGTAATTGCACCCGTGTGGGTCGCGTCTATCTGGAAATTGCGGGCTTGTTCTGAAGCAACCTGGGCCGAAGCGGTCGTTGCGAACAGAGTAAAGATCAATACAATTAGGGATAGTGGGAGGCTTTTCATTTCATCACCTGTCGAAAATGGATGTTTCTAACCGAGAGGTTAACGGGGTCTGGGTTTGCGTACTATTGACTTGCGGATCGATTTCTAGCCGCAAAGATAATAGGCGTGCCCGCCGGGAAAATCAATAATTTCCAGAAACAGCGTTGGCCACCCAGTATTAGCCATTCGAGTCGGTCGCGAAATTACTGGTTCGAGCTTTACCGTGGTGCTTAACCAGTGTGCTCGACATGGAATAGAGTACGTCTGGTTGAAGGTTGGTCTGTGGAGCGATCGATTATTGCCAGAGGTTTCCGATAGCGCTTGCGCTGCTGTCACTGCAAACACAAAGTTGCGCTAACAGCTTATGGCCCGATCTGGTTTTGCGCGGTGGCGGCCCAGGCAATGCCATCTGGCGTTTTACCGGTTGGGAAGGTGCTCACTTCCTTCAAAGCTACCAGATCAATGACCATCGCTTTGTCGGTTGAGGGGCTGGTAATGAAAGCGCGTTTGCCGTCGGGCGAGACCTCAAGCACTTTGGGTGTTACTGAGAGCGGGATAATGTGAATCAGGCGGCGGCGTGCGGCCTCAAACATGACCAAATTCTTGCTGTCATTGTGCGCTACCAAAACATACTTGCCATCAGCTGTGAATTTCATCCGGCCCGAACCTTGGCCACCACTCGGCAAGGTGGCCACAACTTTATCGGTCGCCACATCGATGATCGAGATTTGTCCTTTACCTATATGATATACCCACGCCTCGCGGCCGTCGGGTGAAACATCAATTCCATACTGGCCACTGTCGAAAGCGATGGAGCGCACTGTATTGGCCTGGCGATCAATGATGCTCACGCTTTTGCCTTCGATGTTGGCGGTGTAAAGCTTTCGTTCATCGGGCGTTACCACCAACATCCAGGCACCATCTTGATCGAGCTTATAACTCTTGAGGATGTTTCCATTGCTCGTGTCTATTTCCAGAATTGCTTTTGACGGCGCGCAGGTTACCCAGAGCAACGCGCCGTTGCGGCTCACGCGTAGATCGTGCGGTTGGCGGTAATCACCGAGATCAAAAGTCGCCTTAACTGTATGCTGCACCAGATCCAGCACTGTGATTGTCCGGCCAGGCTCCTGGCTGTTACCTGAAATCGCGATGTAAGCAAAGCGGCCATCCCGCGAGGTAGCGATCTCGTGCGGTCCTTTGCCCGTCGGCAGCGTAGCAATCAGTTGATAATTTGCCGCATCTACCAGGAGCGCTTGATTCTCGCCATTGCGCGAGACGACCAGCACGCCGGCAAAACAAGTAACTGAACAGCCGGACAGCAACATCAAAATCACGGCGAGCATGTGCTTCATGATGCGCCCCTCTTCATTCGAAGGTTGAGACATTGGCAGTCTTGATCCATTTCCCGTCTTTCTTTTCATAAGTCATGATCCCGGCATAGACAAACTTCTCCTCTTTCACCGTGCCTGCTGAATCCTTTTGTGTGCGTCTGACTTTAAGCCGCGTGATCATCCAGGCAAGAGTGCCATCCTTTGACACGCGGACAATGGGGGGCTCCAGATCGTCCCATTCGTAATACTGTGCGTCTTTGAAGTAGGCTGCGAATCTCTGACGGCTCTGGTCTTTCGAGACTTGGGAAATCTTTCCCTGGGTAACGGAGATAAACCCGGCTTCCGGGTGGTTCGAAAGCAGCAGGTCAACGTTCGTCCTAAAATGTGCCTCCCGACCCTGCTTGTGCATTTTAAGCAATTCATTGATTTCGTTATCCAAAGCCGTGGAATCGTTTTGCGCGAAGGGGATCGACCAAAGCGCGATTAGAACGCAGACGCAGATCAATGTCTTCATCCAAAACCCTTTCGTTTGACGGAGCATGAGTTGAACCTGCGCAGGCTATCAGTAGGGCACTAAGAAGTCTTGAGGGCGGGATCAGGATTTGCTGAGGATTACGTGAGCAAAGGGATGAAGACCGCATTAAGACGCCAACCCGACGCGATGAGTCAGCGAAGCGAAGCGCGGATCGGCACGCAATGAATCCCAACTGCCGTCGGTTTTCAGAAAAAGCAAATTGCTGTCACGTTCGGTGTAAGCCTTTTCCAGCCATTCAAATGCGCGTTCGCGATCACCGAGATCGGCGTACAACCGCGCGATGTAGGTAGCTCTAACATACTTTCGTTTCCAGGCGAAGCTGAGTTTCTGGACGAGGTATCGCGGATCGCGCTTCCGGCTCCAGGTAGCGAAGTCCTCTTTCATGCGCGCGACTGAAGGAGCATTAGTCAGCTCTCTGAATTTTAGATAAGCCGCTTCTGCTTCGCGCGGCTTGGACTGCTGATCGTAAGCTCGGCTTAGCGCCTTCCACGCAACAACATATTTCGGATCCAGTTCGAGTATCCGGCGGAAAGACGTGATAGCCTGATCGGACTGACGTCTAAGTAAAAAGAGATTGCCGGCGTTGAGTAGGATCGCGATGGATTGTGGATCCAGGTCCTGGGCTTTAGCGGCTTCTCGTAGCGCTTCATCAGCGCGACCCGCAGCCCATAGGTACTGGCTATACCAATTCGAAGCCGTGGCATAAGTGGGATCGAGCGCGAGCGCACGTTGGAATTCTGTTTCCGCTCCCACCCAGTCCCAATCGAAAGAGAGTTTGATCATCGCCAGGGAAGCGTGCGCTTCGCTCAGCGCGTCATTCAACTGCAAAGCGCGCAGCACGGCCGCCTTCGCTTTAGGAAAACCTTCCTCCGGGCGCACTGTATCCAGCATCACCAGCTGTATTTGCGCATCGGCCAGTCCCGCCCAGGCTGGCGCATACTCGGGAGCCAGTTGCACTGCGCGCTCGAATTGCGCCAGTGCCATCGTCGTGTCTTCCTCCGTCCGCCGTTTCCATAATTCACGGCCTCTGAGATAAGCATCGCGTGCCGCTGCTGGAGTTTGCGCGGCGGCAACGGGTCCAGCCTGTGCTTGCAACGTGAGACCTGTCCCGATCGCGACAGCGATCAACCGGGACATCTCGCTTTGCCACACCACCACATCGCGCAGCTCGCGTTCATAGCTTTCAGTCCAGAGGTGTTGATCGGTGGCAGCGTGAATAAGCTGAACCGAGATGCGCGCTCGCTCGCCAGAGGCCACCACGGAGCCTTCGATCACCGCATCAACGCCAAGCTCTCGCGCAATGTCGGGCGCAGCTTTGTTTAGAGTCCGGTACTGCATCACTGATGCTCGCGGAACTACACGCAGCTGCGTCGATCTGGCAAGATCCGTAATGAGTGATTCGGTCATCGCTTCTGCCAGATATTCTTTGCTTGGATCCCCTGAAAGATTGCGAAAGGGCAGCACGGCTACGGAGCTGATCGGTGCTATGGTGTGTTCAAATCGCGGCTGATTACGCCATCTGACAGCTTGCCAAAGTAGGAGCGGCAAAAGCAGCGCACAGAGCGTGCAGATCCCCGCCTTCAGGAAACGGTGCTCGCGTGCAGGTGATGCATGTTTGTGAGGAAGGCTGAGTGTGGGTTCTGCTTCTGCAGGTGATGGTTCGTGAACGACGACTGACGCGATCAAGCGATAACCCTTGCGTGGGATTGTCTGAATAAAACGCGGATTTTTCGCCTCATCGCCGAGCGCCTGGCGCAACTGCCAGATCGCCGTCGTAATCACGTCGTCACTTACGAACCGATCGGCCCAGACCGTGTGAATCAACATTTCCTTCGAGACGACTTCGCTCGCGTGATTTTTCAGACAAAGGAGGACTTCCATGACTTTCGGCTCGACCCGCAGCGAGCGGCTTGAGTTCGAAATTTCGTTGAGTGACGGCTGAACCAGCCATTCGCCTATCTTGAATGCGGACCTGGAAGTTTCTTCTGATCGCATCAGGGTGACTCCGGCTCCTATTTGAGCAGAGGACAATTGATTATTCAACCAGTTCGATCACTTTAGGAGACGGACGCGGTCTTGTAACCAGCGCGCAACCGCATAGCATCATTGCAGAATGTTTACTGTTAGGGTGCGGAACGAAGTGGTTGTAGCAGTTTCGATGGCTTGTGAGAGTTTTGATCAGCGACAGGCTGAATGGACTTCGATTCTGATTTTGGACCAATCACAGAGCGGGTAGGTTCTTCAGTCGGTGGTGCTTCTTCGGTACTCGGTCGAGTGTCCATTGCGATGGGCTCACCATCGCTGCTCTCAATTAGTTGTTCCTCTTCTGCAGTTCCCAACTCACTCGCCGTGTCTTCCTCGATTTCGTATTGGACTGCATGTATGTAGCACTCAGCAACTGGTGCAAACCGCGCCGCCACAGTCAACGTTTGTGCATAAGGACAGTTGGCTCCAGCCAAAAATCCACTCTCGGGATCAATCTTGACAGTGACTAACCCACCGGGCTTGGGAAACACTGAACCACCCAGGCTGGGACGAAGAGCCACGGCTTCCGTTACGAAGTCAATCCATGCGGGTAGCGCCGCTTCTGCGCCAGTCAACCCCAACTGTTCGTTATCATCAAATCCGATCCAAACAGCACAAACGAGATTTGGAGTGTAACCGACAAACCAACCGTCGCGTGACGTCCCTGTCTTTCCCGCTATGGCAACATCCTTGATACTACCTCTCGCTTTACGAGCAGTGCCCCTAGCGATCACGTCCTTCAGCATGTCGGTAATCATGTACGCTGTCGTTGCTTTTATGACATTGCCTTGAGCCGGGCTCGCATCGAGAAAGTGTTTGCCGTTCGTGTCCTCTGCGCCAGTAATTAGCATCGGTTCGATCATGGTTCCGCCGTTTGCAAATGCAGCGTAAGCAGCAGCCATCTTTAGCGGTGTAACTTCGGTGGTGCCAAGTGCCAGAGATGGATACGCGATTTGCGGTGGAGTTAAACCAAATCGTTTTGCAGTGGAGGCGATTCGTGCCGGGCCAACGCGCATCGCGACGTCGACAGTGATTGTATTCAATGAACGTACGAGCGCATCGCGCATCATCACTGGTTTCATTGAATACGATCTGCCGTAATTCCTCGGTGAGTAGGTTGCAGCGCCGTAGGCAAAAATTTGCGGTTCATCGCGGAACAGCGAAACCGGAGAAAGACCCGCTTCCAAGGCGGTCGCGTATACAAACGGTTTGTAGACCGATCCGGGTTGTCGTTTTGCGTCAGTCGCCCGGTTCAATTGCGACTCAGAGTAATTTCGCCCTCCAACCATTGCCAGCACATGGCCGGTATGGACGTCGATGGCTACCAAAGCGCCTTCGGGAGCCTGCTTCCGCGCCTTCTCTAAGCGTGCCAGCTGATTACGCAATGAGCTTTCTGCTGCAGCCTGAAGATCCGGATCGATGGTGGTTTGTACGCGCATATTTTGCTCGTTACCCGTTTCGACTACCGGTTGCGCATTCTCGACGGCGCGATTAACGGCATCGACGTAATAAGGAGCGAATTGATTGTTACCATATTGGCTGGGTGCAATCCGCATCGGCAGCGCTGTTCTAACTTGAGCTTCCTGCTGGTCAATCAAACCGATGTTCGCCATCGCCGCAAGCACTTGGTTGCGGCGCTCCCTCGCGGCTTCGGGATGCCTGTCAGGTGCGTAGCGGGACGGACTTTGAATCATGCCCGCAATGGTGGCTGCCTCATCCACGGTCAGTTCATTCAGGTCTTTGCCAAAAAAGATCCGCGCGGCTTGGGCCATTCCTCGGATGCCAACGCCATCACGTTGGCCCAAATATATCTCATTGCAATACAGTGCGAAGATGTCTTCCTTGGAAAGTCTTTGCTCCAGGGCCACCGCGATCAGGGCTTCATTGAATTTGCGGCGTATCGTTTTTTCAGGAGTGAGATAAGTGTTCTTTACTAACTGCTGCGTAATCGTGGATCCGCCCTGGCGAAACTTCAAGCGTTCATCACTGATCCAACTAAGAAAGGCGCGTCCGATTCCGCGTACATCCAGGCCAGAATGTTGAAAGAACCGACGATCTTCGATTGCGAGTATTGCATTAACCAGAGCCGGTGGGAGGTCCCGAAAGGTAATAGTTTTCTGTTCTCCGATTTTAAAATTCGCATCAGCAGTCAACAGCTCTGGCTCTAACGCATAAAAAGGAATTTCCAAACCATCACTGGTCGCCATAGAAGCTACGTGAGCCGATTTATCAAAATTAATATCTACCCAGGTAAATCGCTCTGTGCCCTGCCGGGGTGATATTCGGATCGAGTCGCCAATTTGACTAAAACTACCACTCCAAATGTTACTGCTGACTTCCGACACATAACCCGCCCGCTGCAGAGATACGATCAGATGGTCTTTTGAAAGCTTAGCGCCTTTTTCCACCACGCGGGGAGACGCATAGATGCCGGCACGACTACGCAAGTAACCACCTGCGATTTGCCGATCGACAAGTTCGGCGAAACTCCGGTATGAGGTATAAACAAAGTAACTCGCCACTAAGGAGCTAATAACCAACAATACAGCTGCGAGTTTGCAAAAAAACCAAAAGTGGCGCAGCCCTAAAAACCGTTCTTCCTGAATATAGACGTGTCGCGTAATTTCCCGGTGCATCGATGGTTTGGGGACGGTTAGCTCTGCTGCCATGCCAAGTGAGTGGCAATGCCTGTTCCGAATTAAAAAGTTCAGAAACAAGAAGGTTACGAATGATCGAGTCAGGAAAGTGTAAGAAACTAAATCGGATGAGCGCAGATTGGAAAACGCGGGCTCGTATTAAATCAATGCGCGCCCTGCTTCTCTTAACTTGGATGTTCAGGGCTGTCGCAGGACGTCTTTCGTGATTATCTACGACCACGCCCTTCCTTTTACTCTCGAACGGCGTAGGCATATGACGCAAGAGGCCCGCGAGCGACGAGCGGCAATGCCAAACTTCTTACACCAAGATAGTGCGTGGCAAATCATTTCTACTACTCGAAGCGTTTGTCAGAATGTGCAGTCCTATTTGGTTTTGTTGGAAGATGTTCTTGGACCGATTGTCAACTCTTATTTTTCTAGGAAATAG
>DATEIS010000462.1:0-2448 GCA_035278765.1 Pyrinomonadaceae bacterium
GCCTTCGGTTGAAACATGTTCGACGAGCGTTAGTTTGCCCGTTCGCTGATCGATTGCGAAAACGACGATACTGTTGTGGCCACGATTCGAGCCGTAGAGAAACTTGCCTGACGGAGACACGTGTACATCAGCGCAAAAGCTCGTTCCGCTGAAGTCGCTCGGCAACGTCGAGACAGTCTCGATTGTCGTGAGCGTTCCTTCACGCTCGTTGTACTTAAAGGCCGACATCGTCGAATCGAGTTCGTTGATGACGTATAGATACTTGCCCGTCGGGTGGAGCGACAGATGGCGTGGTCCGGCTCCGGCCTTAAGTTCTGCGAATGGTTGATTGGCTGGGTTCAACTTTCCACTTGCACGATCGAATCGATAGATCATCACCTTATCGATCCCGAGATCAGCCGCGAGCGCGTGGCGTTCAGAGCGATCGAAGATGATGCAATGTGCGTGTGGTCCTTTTTGCTGGTCTTTAGGCCCTGAGCCTTCGTGTTGCTTCACTTCCGCGACCATTCCAAGTGTTCCGTCCGAACGAAGTGGAAACACGCTCAGGTTGCCGCCAGTGTAGTTTGCAACCAGAAGCGTACCCTTCCTGTTATCGACACTGAGATGGCACGGATCGGCGCCGTTAGTGGCTTGTTGATTCAACAATCGCAGATTGCGTGTCACCGGATCGATCGCAAAAGCACTAACAGCACCGCCCGGCTTCTGCATGAACTCGCCGACCTCATTCACTGCATAAAGAAAACGTTTGCTGCGATCGATTGTGAGGAACGATGGGTTAACGGACATGATGGAAGTGAAACGTGTCAGCGCACCAGCACCATCCATCTGATAACCATAGATGCCTTCGCTTTTTCCTGAAGTGGTGTAAGTGCCGACGTAGAAAAATGACTTGCGGTCCTGGTTGGACCATGCATCGGCACGTGTGGCGAATGCTCCGAGCAAACCAATGCCGCCAGCTTGCATAAACTGGCGGCGTGAAACCTTATCAAGTGTCACCGGCGACTCCTCGAATCGACAGAATTTAACAACAGGCCGATTCTTCCTAGTCGAGTTTGTGACAAAAAGCAAGGCCCTGACTTTCGTCAGGGCCTCGCGGTTACAGTGTGTGCGCCCCCGTTTGAATTAGTTGCCACGATCAATCAAGACATGATCCTGGCGCTTTTCAGCTATAACTCTTTCCAACGCCTTCTCGCGACTGGAGGTTTGAATCGCGCGTCCGGTGTTGTTGCCCCTCGTCCAGAACTCAGCCAGAAAATAAAGATCGTCGTACTGGTGGAAGACCAGTTTGGTTCGCTTAACGGTCTCGTTTGCACGAACCGGAGTAGTCAAAACCAGAGCGTTGCCGACATCGTCCTTGTGCCTGATCACCCACACCAAGTCTGAGTCTTTCCTGTTTTGCTCGATGACGTACTCGCCTGCCGGCAATGTTTTCTCACCGACGGTAAAATTAAAGGGTATATGTATGATGGTCTGCCGGTCAGATTGTCCAAAAGCAGATGAGAACGTCAACAGTAACAGTAGACCAGATAGCGCGATTGCTCGTTGCATGTATTTCATGGTGCTCTCCTTCAAGGCACTTGCGAATATCGGCAAGCCCGATTGCTGCCGTCACTCGAATAACGCGCGAAAGAAGAGCGGAGAGGGCCACTTGTCCAAGAGTTTTTTAGCCACTGGTTTACACGGATTTTCACAGATAAATCATTCAGTTTATCCGTGTGTATCCGTGTAATCCGTGGCTATTATTTGATTAGCTTGCCTAACTCGCGCCAGGTGATGAGCTTTATCTGGTTTTCCTGAAGGACTTTACGGAATGCGTCGCTGGTGAAGTATTCGAAGTCGCGTTGCCGCCAGGCGGCTCCCCAGTCAGGATGATTGACGGTGATGCCCTTCATCTCGGCATCGTCGTACGCGAGGTGAATGACGACTTCCGTCACACCGGGTTCTAGTTTCTTCAGCGCGTCAGAGTAGAACTTGCCCCAGTCCTGGGGTGCAACTGCCGGAGTGATATCCAGCATGCGGTCAATGTAAACGTCGTCCGGATTCAACGCTAACGACATGTAATCCGCTCGAGCCGCCCACGCCTTCGCCACTCTCACCGGCAACTTCTGACTGCGTGCGACGCGCAGGAATACTTCAAACAACTCTTTGCTCTGGTAGAGCGTGCCCATGTGAGAATCGAGGTGGGTGGGCTGAATGCCGAAAGCTTTGGCGCGCTCGATCTGCGCGCGTATCTCCGCTTCGACCTCGCGCACGTCGGCGCGCGAGGCGGCTTCGGCCTCGTTCGGGTGCAGGTAGCCCTCGCGGTCGAGCAAGGTCGTCACGCGATCTCTGGAGAGGACCGGCCCCCAGCGGAAGAACTTCCACTCGCTCGTCAGCGTGAGGTGTAATCCCAGGTCGGCCTCCGGGTGGGCGCGCGAATAAGCGGCGATCTCAGAGAACCACGGGCAC
>DATEIS010000463.1:0-11814 GCA_035278765.1 Pyrinomonadaceae bacterium
GATAAGGCTTGAGAATTATTTCAAGGTCGCTCGCAACCAGGTTACTTGACACCCCGCCGACAAAAAAAATCGCAGCCAATATTGCGGGGATCAGCCATGGTTGACGGAACAACGATTTTTTCAAACTGAGGAAACCTCCAAAGATGTGGAGTTGCTGTTGGTGGAAACGAGAGAAGCAACCGTTACCTGTTTGTCACTAAGCGCAAGTGAATGCTAATTGATCCTAAAAGAAATTCACAAGAGCGAAAAGATTTGTGCTATGGTCAGTATTACCCACTAAAAAAACGAAGCGGGCCGACATTGTGCTAGAACACAACGCCGACCCTTGACCATCAACCTTCCATAGAAAGGATGACAATCATGGCTAATGATAGTAGCGCAACCGTGCGCGAAATTCCTCACGTACATCGAACATCACGAACCAACACAATCATGAATGCTCTCAAAGAAAGAGCACAGGCAGTACTCAACGATTTTGAGGTGCCAAATTGGCATCTCAAGTTCTGCTACGGTAGTTTCATTTCGCGCTCAGTGAAGAACGATCTCGAATTATGAGTGCCCATTCGGCGGACTGGGACGCTCTGGTATACTGAGCCACAAAATTTTCGTAACGGCTGTTACCTCACGACGGCAATGACTTTTGATTGGGATCCGATTAAGGCAAAGTCAAATCTTTGGAAGCATGGAGTTTCCTTCTTAGAGGCTATTACTGCTCTTTTTGATCCTTTTTCTGTGACAGATTTCGATCCCGATCACTCAGTTGAAGAACAGCGTTTCATTACTCTCTGTAGGTCAAGAAGGCATAGACTTCTGGTTGTGTCGTATACTGAAGACGACAATGTGATTCGACTTATCAGCGCTCGATTGGCCACCAGGCATGAGCGTGAGATTTATGAAGAATTTAAAGCAAGATAACAGTGATTCATTGCGGCCTGAGTATAGGCGTTCTGACTTCGGCAACATGGTTCGCGGAAAATATGCTGATGCTCAGGTAGCGCTCCCTGAACTCGCCCAACTGTTCCTGGCCTGTATTGGCGAAGATGCTGGGTTGAAGTTTATTTATCACTCACATGGCAGTAACCCTAATGGTCACAAGCCGGGGGATTGGACCTATGAATGCGATAACGCGAATCAGATCACGCTCCGTTACTGGGTAAGTGAATTCAGTAGTATTGAGGAACCAGTATCAAACCCAACGTGTGTTACTACAGCGCAGGAAAAATCGGACTTTCACAATCTTCTCGTCAACCATGTGCAGGCCCTAAGAACTAGAGTCGACGCGCTATAATCGCCGGACCATGCATAAACCACAAAACTATCGAATCTTGTTCGCTGTCTTGTTAGTCGCGATGGTTCTAGTCAGCGCTTATCCTAGTTCAACCGCTTCTCCCACACTCGAGAAATCGGAGATGCGGTGCGGGTGGTTTAGCAATCCCACGCCGGCGAATGCGTCGCTGTTCGATAATGCTGGTGAGTGGATCATCGGTGTTCAGGGTGGATATCAGGCCGAGGGAGACTGGCCTGCTTTTTCAGCGAAACAATGGGTCGAAACTAACGGGCATTATGGCTATGGTTGCGCATGTCTCCGCGTGCGTGTAAACCGATCGGAGCGCCAAATAATAGCGATTGAAAGTGCACAAGCGCGGGAGTTGTCAGTTTGCCGGCGTGATCGAGCGCTGCGCAAATGGGGATTTAAATGAATTAGCCACGGCTACCTTGATCGCTGAGTTCGCGGGAATCCGTAAAAGATCGGACGATTCAACTCAGTACTCTCGATACTCACACGAGGCTTTTCATCTCGGACCATTTCATAACTAATGACATACAGGACCGTGTGATATTCCCTCGAGTAGATCTGAGGGCCTTCGCGATCGCCGATTCCGAACAGGCCGGCATAGAGCGGGCCTGCAAGATAAAGCATAGAGGCAGCGACTACGGATAAGATGAGTTTAGCCCGCATGGTTATTTCGCAACAGGAGCAAGTTCAGGATTGATAATCCCCGCGATGTCGCGCACGAGTTTGGTCTGATTTGCACGCGTTTGGTTAGCGAAGAGGATTATCGTCAGCTTGTCGTCCACATAACGCGAGATCTGCGCTTTGAAACCCTGCCACGCGCCGCCGTGTTCGATAATGCGATGGCCGCGAACTTCACCTATTCCCCAACCAAACCCGTAGGCAATACTCTTACCATCGTTCAACTTCACTTTGGTCCACATCTGCTCGAGAGACGATCGCTTGAGCAACTTCTCAGTGTAGAGTGCCGCGTCCCACTTCGCCATGTCGTAAACCGTGAGATACAGAGCGCCATCGGCAGTCGTGTTCAATGACGGTGAAACCCAATCCTGATTCTTTAGCTGACCATTGGCGACGCGATAACCTGCCGCACGATTCGGAATAATATCGGCTTCACTGATGATGCGCGCAGTAGACATGTCCAAAGGCTTGAAAACTCGCTCCTGTAGAAAGTCACCATAGAACTTGCCGCTGACTTTGTGAATCAGAATGCCAAGCGTGACGTACGCGAGATTGCTATAGCTCCATTTTTCACCAGGCTTAAACGCGAGCGGGATCGTCTTGATGCGCTGTAACAGATCGTCTTCAGTGTAGTCACGTCGCAGATCGAAGTCGCGTGGATAATCAGTCATCCCACTAGTGTGCGTGAGAAGATGCCGCACAGTGATATTGCTCCACGACTCGGGCGCATCAGTAAAGTACTTAGTGATCTTGTCTTCAAGATTCAACTTCCCTTCCTCGACCAGCATCATCACGGCCGTTGCGGTGAACTGCTTGCCAGTCGATCCTGACTGGAAGATCGTCTCGGGCTTAACCGGTATCTGGTGCTCGACATTTGCGAGCCCATAACCGCGCGCGAGCACGATTTTTCCATCTCTGACAACTGCGAGGGCAACGCCGGGAATCTGCTGTGCCTGCATTTGCGTGTGCAGGTACTCCTCGATCTTCTTCTCGAAGGGCTCCTGAGCAAAGCAGGTGGTTGAAAGTAGAAAAACGAGTGCAAGAATCGCAGGGGTCCGTTTGTGTGGGTACATTTGGGCCACAGATAACATGGAAATTAAGCAGCTTTCAATCTGTTTTTATAATTGGCTCAAATATTTCTCAAATATTTATTAGTGCGTTGGTGGTTTTCGTCCAGAAACCTCGCATTTATAAGTGGAGACAGCAAAATTCCGAACGGTGACACAAATAAGAAGGCTGTCTCGTCGCAGCGACACCATTACCTGCTTGATAGCGCTGCGGCTTTGGGAGAGCCTCAACCCCCCGAATCGAGTGGGGCTCTCCTGGATCTTGCTTACAAAAGTGAATTCCTGCCCGGTATGCGGACCCCACAAAATCTCGCCCCGCGTACCCTAAAGCTCCGCAAAGGCAGGTACCTCGGTACCTGACCCATGTTTGCAGGAGTGGTCTCACGCGACGGCGCACCGGCGCAACGAATGACGACGAGTGGAGACGTTGATTGTTTCGTGCGGCGGTACGCCGTTCCGCGAGATCTCTTAGGCAATCCACAGATTACACAGATGACAAAAACTTCTGTGTAATCTGTGCATGATCGCGAAACAACTTCTTCCGCTCGCGCGTAGTATGCCCCGACAGTTTCGATTTCCAGATCTAGCTACACAATTCAGAATAAAAATCCAAAAAGATGATGCCTACACTTTCTCCCAAACCACCACGCAAGCGAACCGTAACCATTCAACTGTTTCTACTGTGCGCGCTGTTCGGAACATCAGTTCACGCGCAGGATTCGGCGTGGCCACAGTTCCGCGGGCCTGAATCAAACCCCGTGGGAACACATGCGAAGCTGGCAGAGCGCTGGTCCAAAACTGAAAACGTGGAGTGGACGCAGGAGATTCCAGGACGCGGATGGTCGTCGCCAATCGTCACTGGCGGCAAAGTCTATCTGACGTCAGTGACAACAGACGGAAAATCGAAGCCGCCGCAGACGGGAACTGAATACAGCAACGAGTACGTCGCGGAAATGCAAAAGCAAGGGCTCTCGATGCAGGAGATCATAAAGCGCGTAACTGAGCGCGACATCGAACTGCCAAGCGAGGTAAACGTTCACTACTTCCTTTATTGCCTCGACCTGAAGAGCGGCAAGCTGGAATGGGCCAAGGAGTTTCACAAGGGTCAGCCGGCGAGCGGCCGTCATCGCAAAAACTCTTTTGTTTCTGAGACTCCGGTCACCGACGGGAAGTTTATCTACGTCTATGTGACCAATCTCGGTTTATATGCTTTCGACCTGAAAGGGAACGCCGTTTGGAACACTCCGATTGAGCCGCTTCCGATCTACCTCGATCTCGGAGCAGGCAGCTCGCCTGCACTGGCCGGGAATCTGGTAGTTATTCTGAACGACAATCAAAAGCAGCAGTACATCGCCGCCTTCGACAAGAAAACGGGCAAACAGGTTTGGCGCACCGATCGCGATCTCGGTGGTTCGACACAGCCTGTGCAGCGCTCCGGTTGGGCCACACCGTTTGTTTGGAAGCATCCGCAACGAACCGAGATTGTCGCAGTTGGACCAGAAGTCGCTGTTAGTTATGACATGGCTGGGAAAGAGTTGTGGCGACTGAAGGGACTTTCCGGTACGCCTGTGCCAACGCCGTTTGCTTACGAAGGTTTACTCTACGTTAATGGCGGACGCGGTCGTGCGTTGTATGCAATTCGTCCTACCGCTGCGGGTGACATTTCGCTGAAGGAAGGTGAAACGTCAAATGCACACATCGTGTGGTCGCAACCACGTGGTGGCACGTACCTGCCATCGTCACTAGCTTATCAGGGTTACATTTACACGCTGACTGAAACCGGCATTCTTAATCGCTTCGAAGCAAAGACTGGAAAGCAAACTTACAAGACGAGGATCGATCCGGCAGCCACTGCCTTCACGACCTCGCCGTGGGCCTACAACGGTATGCTGTTCTGTCTCAGTGAAGAAGGCCAAACGTTTGTCGTCACCACCGGCGATGAGTTCAAGTTATCACACGTGAATCAACTGGATGACTTTACTCAGGCATCGCCCGCCCTCGTCGGCGAGCGTTTGTTGATACGAACCGAACACAAGCTCTACTCAATTCGCCGCAAAGCATAAAAGTTCACTTAGCCACAGATTTCACGGATGAACACGGATTATTTCTAATCTGTGAACATCCGTGTAAATCCGTGGCTAATTATTAGGAAACAACTCCACAGCTTTCAAAACGCGCGCGATGCCATGGTTGATGTGGGCTCCGAGGGCAACGAGTCCAAGCACGACTATCGTGTAGCAACTCACCGTCGAGATCAGCAGTAGCATATGAACTTTATTTGAGAAGTCTGCAAGTAAGAGAAAAGTCCCCAGGAACAAACTCTCCACGACAAAGGCGCCGATGAAAGCGAGTCTAAAGTTTCGCTGGCTGCGATCGATTCGCGCCAACGCAGCGGCTCTGACGGTATCAAGATTTACGTTCTGCGCCATTGCAGTTTCCTCCTCATTTCTGTGTTGCGTAAATCATTACAAAGACCATTACGATAAATTCGACGATTGCAAAAACAATCACAACCCGCTTGAGTTGTCGCTTTGACTTTACAGAATCTTCCAGGCTGTTCTGCATTTTAGTTTTCCTTTCCTTCAAGAGTTCGACGCAGCTTCTCGCGACCATATGCGAGTCTGGACTTCGCCGTACCCAGCGGAATGTCCAATACCGCCGCCGTCTCAACCAGCGACAGTTCGTGCAGATAAAACAGGACCACGACTGCGCGACTCGCAGGCGAAAGACTCTCCACTAACTGCGGCAAGCTTTCAATCAGCTCCCGTGGAAATTCTCTCGGTTCGCTCGCCGGCAGTGTGGCCAGAGTAGTTTCATCTCTGACCTGCTCGCTCCAGCGTCGTTCACGATTCATATATCTAAACGCTTCTCGCGAAGCGATCTGATAAGTCCAGGCACGAAAGGCCTCGGGCTCACGCAACCAGCGCAACTTGCGATAAATCCGGATAAAGACTTCCTGCAAAATGTCTTCGGCCAGATGCTGGTCCCGTACAAGGGTCACGATGTAGCGAAACAGCGGCTCCTGAACCCGCTTGAAGAGCTCATTCAAAGCTTCGTGGCTGCCGGACTGTGCCTGCAACACCCACAAGCTTTCACGCTGCGATGCCGCTTCATCGGCCATGCATTTATATGACCCGTAGAAAGGAGTTTAGGTTCGGATGAACGCGCGGATATTTTACATCCCCCAGCTTTCCCCTTGCTCTGCATGAGTGAAATGGCTTATAGCTCAACGCAAATTTCCGGTAGAGGCACGCCTATGAACACACCAACTCTTTCGCGTCGCAGTTTCTCGAAGTTAATTGGAATTAGCGTGGCGTTTACCGCATTGCAACCGCTCCAAAAGGCCCAAGCATCGTCAATGAGCTCGACAATCGTGCGTCTTAGCTCAAACGAGAATCCCTATGGGCCGGCGCCCGCAGCGTTGAAAGCCATGACCGATGGTTTTAGTCTCGCCTGGCGTTACCCGGATGAGTATGCCGACATGCTGGCAGAGGAACTGTCGCGATTGCACGGTGTTCCTCTCGATCAAATCCTTCTGGGTGACGGGTCGGGAGAGATCCTGAAGCTTAGCGCCGCGTCGTTTACCGGGAAGGATCGAAAACTCGTCATTCCCAATCCGACTTTTGAAGCTGTCGCACGTCATGCTGCGGTGGCGCAGGCAGAAGTCGTGAAGATCGACCTTACTTCAGACTACCGGCACGATCTTCAGAAGATGCTTGCGGCCGCGAATGGCGCAGGGCTTGTTTATATCTGCAATCCCAACAATCCGACAGCCAGTATCACGCCCAAGAACGAAATCGCGCAGTTTCTTGCAAAGCTTTCGCCGACGACAATCGTTCTTGTTGACGAGGCGTATCACCACTACGTCGAGAGCAAAGACTACGAGAGTGTGATTCCGCTCGTAAAGCAATATCCAAATCTGATCGTTGCGCGTACCTTCTCAAAGATCTATGGCATGGCCGGACTACGTTGCGGCTATTGCGTCACGCAACGCGCGAATATCGGGTCGATGAGAGCGCATCAGATATGGGACAGCGTAAATATCATGGCCCTCGTAGCGGCACTCGCTAGTGTGAAAGATCCGGATCACGTCAATCGGGGACGCGCGCTGAACACCGAAGTGAAGAAGAAAATCTGTGCTGAGCTCGACACACTCGGGTATCGCTACATTCCGTCGCATGCAAACTTCATGATGATCGATCTGCGTCGCGAGGTGAGGCCAGTCATTGATGCAATGCGCGGTCGTGGAGTGGAAGTTGGGCGTCTCTTTCCTGCCCTGCCAAATTTTATGCGCGTCACGATTGGAACGGGTCCGCAAATGACGCAGTTTCTTTCAGTGTTTAAGGAAGTGATGGCGTAGACGTGCCAAAGGATCTCGCAGACGACCGGGCATTGATCGCAGCGTGGGAAACAAACAACCGCGTGACGATGTTTCTTATCGAGAATCTACCACCTGAGCTGTGGTTCATGAAGGTTCCCGGTATGCCTCGGCGCACCGTCGGGACTATCGCGGCCCACATTCACAACACCCGATGCTGGTGGATCAAGGCGATCGGAGGTCGTCACGGTGTCGTGGTCCCTAAATCCGTCGCGGGCCGATTAGTAAAGCCGGCAGAATTGTTGCGTGCTTTCCCACGCAGTAGTCGGGGAATGATTGATTTGATCGAGCTTGCAATAGCACGCGGTGGATCGATACCACCGGCAGCGTGGCAAAACTTCCCCACGGACATTATCCACTTCTTGAATTACTTCGTCGCACACGAAGCACATCATCGCGGTCAATTGTGCATGCTGGCGCGACAACTCGGGCATCGATTACCAATCGAGGTAACAGGCGGGTTGTGGCAGTGGAAAAAGCGAGCAAAAGACTGAAATTAATCGCTTACGGATGAGCATGGATCATTCGCCGTACACGATCGGCAAATAAAACATCCATCTTCTGTGGTTCAATGATCGCAGTTACCTCACCCTCGCCAAACATGGGGTGCGTCAGCATCTGTCCTTTACGATACGTTCGCGCCCGATCATATGGCGCCACGAGTTCGGTGGACGCGCGACGCGTTCCGCCGGCACGATAGGTGACGCGTGATTGACACATTGGGCAACTGACACGCGTGATCCTGCCTGCCGCAGTCACTAAAACCACGACATGACCGCGCTCTTCCTTACAGGTGGCGCACATTTGGTCGACCCGATCTCCGATCTTGAAAACTGTCTTCTCTTCCATGATTTCTCCTTATTAAATGTCGTATAAACTAACCGTGGTCACAACGATTTGCCGGCTGGCGTTTAGACCGTTCGGACTTAACCTGCGCCGCAACCGGTTGCCAGGCAGAAGCCACGCGATTGAAGCGAACGCGCTTTATGCCATGGGCCAACCCGAGATATTCCAGGACCTTAATACCTAACCAGTTCAAATCAATCTCATACCAACGCAGACCATGCCGCGCCGAGGTAGGATGAGCGTGATGGTTGTTATGCCATCCTTCGCCGAATGTCAGCAAAGCCACCCACCAACTATTACGCGAATCGTCACCCGTTTCGAATCTTGTTCTCCCCCACAGATGCGTCGCCGAATTGACGAGCCAGGTGGCATGCAGCGCGAGTGTCAGCCGGAGGAAAACTCCCCAGAGCAACACGCCCCACCCGCCAAAGATCAACAGCAACACTCCTACCACTAAAAGAGGAACCCAGTAGCGGCGCGCCAGCCAGCGATAATAGCGGTCGTTCATTATGTCGGGCGCATAGCGTGCAATGGTGGCGTCAGTATGATTTTGTGCTGTGCCCCACAATATCCAACCAATGTGCGCCCACCAGCCCCCATCACGTGGCGTATGGGGATCGCCCTCGCGATCGGTGTGCGCATGATGTATGCGGTGCGTCACTACCCATTGAATCGGACCACCTTCCAGCGACAACGTGGCGCAAGTCACCAAAAAGTATTCGACAATTTTTGGCACTTTGTAACCGCGGTGGGTCAATAACCGGTGATAGCCCATGCCGACACCAAGACTGCAGGCGATCCAGTAAAAGACAACGGCGGTGATTATGGCGGGCCAACTCCAGAAAAAAAGCGCTGCAATAGCAGCGAGATGAGAGATAACGAGGAAAATTGCGGTGCCCCAGTTCCCATTGGTCCAATTAATCTGGAGCTTCTGGCGCGTCGGTGTGGCCTCGCCGTCGTTTTTTAGTTTCATTTCGCAATCCTCTCGACAGTTCGAGGCATTAACAGTGCCTATGATGCCTCATTAAGGGATCAGTTGCAAGCTCATGAGAAAGAGTTCTATATTTCAACTACAGAATATATTTCAAGTCGACAACATATTTTAGATGTGGTAAACATGACCCCGATCATGATTGTTCCCAGGCTCGATAAAGTTTTGGCTAAGGAAAAGCACACCTTCTACTGGCTGGCAAAGGAGACCGGTATCAGCCATACAACTCTGTGGCGGCTAAAAAAGGGCAAGGCTGTGGGAATTAATTTTGAAACTCTGGAGAAAATGTGTCGTGCCTTAAAATGCCAACCTGGCGACATTTTGTTTCTTGCAAACGATAAAACTGCCCCGCGTCGTCAAACTTCTAAGAAGAGCCGGAAGTCTTAACGAATGAACGGACTGCGCATATTCATCCGGTTGGATAAAGGTCCAATTGAAGACAATGTGTTCTATAGCCAGCGTAGTCATGGCCCGATGTACCGCTGGCATTATGAAGAACACCTTGCCAAGTGGCACGTAGCGCGCGTCGACGCTTCCGATTGGAGTTTGCATAACTTGAGCACTGCCCCCTGGCAATCCGTTCCTCCGGAACTCAAGGCGCAATTGAGTCAACACTATATCGAATAGGGCACTCTGTAAAAATTCGACGTGATAAGTTGCAGGAGAAACTATGCGCTTGATTTACCTTGCAGTAATATTTGCGGTTTTCATACCGGGCCCCGTCTCGGCCCAGAGCGCGAAACAAAAGTCAAAGGTCGAACAGGAGATCAGGAGACTCGATCTCGCCCATGCCGATGCGATTCTGCGTGGCGATTTGGCAGCACTGGACAAACTTTGGACGGAAGATTTCAAAGTCAACAATCCCTTTAATCAAGTTGATAGAGCCGATCGAATCCGCACCGGCGCCGTGACTTATTCTTCCTTTATCCGTGAGCCTGAGACAGTGTTAATTCACGGGGATACCGTCATCGTTATGGGACGGGAGATAGTTGTGCCTAAGGGAAATTCTCCCGATGCAGGCAAGACCATTAACCGCCGCTACACAAACATCTGGATGAAAAGAAGTGGCAGGTGGCGTCTGGTTGCACGGCACGCCAGCGTAATCTGTCAACAATAGCTCATCAATCAGCTAAGCTGGTTTTAGTCCAAACCACTGGAAGGCTTTGGCGGGGTTTCCGTTCATCGTCACTACATCGACGTCGTCGAGGGCCACGTTATAAAACTCGCTCGTGAGGGTTTCGATCCATTTGGGATCGTGGTGTCTGACTGTCACGCCTTCCGGCAAGTCAAACACTCCATACATTCCATACTTCGACTCGTCACGCTGATAGCGGGTCCTGTTTCTCTCATCGTCCTGTAACCACAGATCGCTGATATACAACAGTCCGCCACGCCGCAATACGCGATGCAATTCTTTAACGATCGCTCGTTGCCCCTCATCCGTCGGGACACACGTGAGGACACTGAACAAAAGCGCGCCATCCACAGACTCATCCGGAAGCGGAATCTTCACAGACCCAATCGGTTCAAAAGTGATTTCGGGAAATCGCTCGCGGGCGGCCTCGATCATTGCCGGTGAGAAATCGAGACCAATAAGATTGTCGTAACCTTGTTCGGCCAACTCTCCGAGGCTACGACCATAGCCACAGCCGAAGTCGATAATGACGCTGTCCAGCGACAACCAATGCGTCATCCGCCGAATATTCAGCGGATGAGCAAAGGCTTTCTGTGGACCTTCAGTATTCCAGTATTCGAGTTGTGAATCCAGATCGATCAGAAACTCTCAACACCTCTGAACCCACCCTTGGCGGTCTTCGCGATCCAACCGAGGACGCGCGCGGTGTCGTAGCAATAGCCCAAGATGTAGTTACAAGTCGACAGACAATGCTTCGTGCACTCGACCTTCATTTCGTCGAGCTGCTTCGCGTCAAACTTGTGATTGCCGACAACGCCCCAATCGTGTGTGGCCGAATACATTGGGAAACACGGAGCGAGACTGCCATCGGTGCGGATAATCAGTGAATTCTGACCGGCGCGGCACTGCCAGGGTGGAACCTTACCGCGCATCAACATCTTCATGTCTTCCATGTGCTGGATCGGATTCACCATCTTGTAGCCATGGTTTTTACGCTTGTCGTTCAGGTAATCCAGCAGATCATCTACTTTCTTCCAATCGTCGGGTGTCAGGTATGTCTCATTCTCCGAAAGATGCTTGAAGTGATCCTGCTCGGTCATCGGCGTCTCGTTGATGTGGTAATCGGTCGCGATCCCGTGGTCGTGAGCAATCTCAGTCAACTCTTTCACATCGTCCATATTGTTATGGCAGATGTTGATGTTGAACATCACGGTGTAGCCGTAGATCTTCTGCTTCTTGACGAGGTACTCGAAGTACGGCCGGATCGGATCGAGCGCTTTGGGTAGAGACTTTCTCTCCTTCACTGAATCCACTGCGAGGTTGACTGTCGCGAGGCCGGCGTCGCCGAGACGATCGATCACATCCGGTTTCATCAACCGTCCGTTAGTCGGCAAATAGACGAAGATGCCCTTCTGAGCACTG
>DATEIS010000464.1:0-12664 GCA_035278765.1 Pyrinomonadaceae bacterium
TGGCGGAAGATCTTCACGGATCGAGCTTCCTGTGGCTCCCGTGCAACACCCAACTGCGGAAAACCTGAGGTTTTAGTCGGCACATCGGTTGCTCCGGTCAACGCGAAACATGAAGCGATCTCTGAGATAAGGTTCCCGACATTTGATCAAACAGACCACGCTGGGGAGTGCCGTTGAGACTAGCGGAACAGGGCTGCACACTGCTGTTCCCGTCCATATCCGTCTCGTTCCCGCACCACCTGACACTGGATACGTTTTTCGTCGCACCGATCTCGGCGGCTTCGAAATTCCGGCGACGGTCGAGTCGGTGGCGCACTGCGGTTACGCCACCACGCTCATGCGCACCGGCGTGATGCTCTCAACTGTCGAGCACCTGCTCGCAGCGCTGCGGGGACTGAACGTCGACAACGTCTTTATCGAAGTCGACAACCTCGAAATTCCGATCATGGACGGCTCGGCGGAGAACTTCGCCGAGATCATTGAACGCGCCGGCGTCGTCGAGCAGCCGCTCGCGCGTCGCGCGTTGCTGGTGCGTGAGAAAGTTTCGTTTGAACAGGGCAATCGCCGCATCAGTGTCGAACCGGCTGACACGTACCAGATCGATTGTTTAATCGATTTCTCACATCCGATGATCGGCGTGCAGAGTTTGTTTGTGGAACTTAATAACGGCGCGTTTAGTCGCGACATCGCAGCGGCGCGGACGTTTGGATTCACCAACGAGATTGAAGCGCTGCGACGCGCGAACCTGATTCGCGGCGGCTCACTCGAGAATGCGATCGTGTTGACGCCTGATGGAATGTTGAACGAAACGGGTTTGCGTTTTCGGGATGAGTTTGTGCGTCACAAGATTCTCGACATCATCGGCGATCTCGCGCTGCTCGGCATGCCGATTCTCGGGAAGGTTGTCGCGGAACGCAGCGGGCACATCATGCACGCGGGTTTGATGTCGAAGCTGCTGCGTGTCCGATCCGCTTGGGACATCGTAGACATGTAATCCGCGTTTATCCGCGTGAATCAGCGGCTAATTTACAATCCGCTCCTCACAATATCGTGCACGCGAATTAACCCCACAGACTTCCCGGCTCCATCAACCACCGGTAACACCGAAATCTGCCGCGGCCTGTCTTCCATTAATCGCAACGCATCAAACGCCAGCAGTTCCGGGGTCGCCACCACCGGCTTCCGCGTCATGAAGTCATCGCCAGTCAGCTTCGACAACGACTCATGACTCGTCTGCTCAATCGCCCGGCGCAGATCGCCGTCCGTAATGATCCCCGCCAAACTTCCGTCAGCGTCGACGACACACACTGCTCCCAATCCGCCCTTGCTGATCGCTCGCACCACATCGAACCATGACGCTCCGCTCGCGATCGTCGGGTTCTCGCCGTCGCAATGCATCAAGTCAGCCACGCGCAACGTCAGTCGCTTTCCTAGTCTTCCGGCCGGATGATTCACCGCAAAGTCAGCGGACGTCAGTCCTTTTACTTTCATCACCGTCATCGCGAGTGCATCGCCAATCGCGAGCGCCACCGTCGTGCTCGTCGTCGGCGCGAGATTTAAAGGACACGCCTCCTGATCGACTGAAGCATCAAGCACCGCATCGGCGCGGCGCGCCAGTGTCGAGTTCAGGTTTCCTACAATCGCGACGATCGGCACCCCGCGGTTCTTCAAATACGGCAACATCGCGACCAGTTCGTCAGTCTCACCGCTGTTACTCAACACCATCACCACGTCGTCGGCCTGAAGAATCCCGAGACTGCCGTGCAGCGCATCGGAGGGGTGCAGGTAAAGCGCCGCCGTTCCCGTGCTGGTCATCGTTGCCGCGATCTTTTGACCGATAATTCCCGACTTCCCTACCCCCAGGATCACGACCTTCCCTTTGCAGTTCGCCAGCAATTCGACCACTTGCTGCACCTGCCCGCCGTCCAGGCGCGTGGCCGTTTGCGCGATTGCCTCCGATTCGATCCGCAGTAGTTGCTGAATATCACTCAGGTGGTCTTGGGTCATTGGCGCCTTTGATATACGACGAGCGTTACATTTGGCAAGTCGGCGACTGGTAAGTTATAGTCCGGCATTCGTTCAGATGGAGTTCAGACAAGATTGGGTGTGCCATGGGTCTCATAAGTCTGCTTCCCAAAGAAGATCAATACTTCGACCTGTTCACGCAGATGACGCTCTACATCTCCGCGGCCGCGCGCGAGCTGAAGGAGATGCTGGCCGACAGGAATCAGGCCTATGGCGAGTATGCGAAACGCATCAAGGGTCTCGAGCACGCCTGCGACGAGCTTACACATAATATCTCCACGCGCCTGAACAAGTCGTTCATCACGCCGTTCGATCGTGAAGACATCTACATGATGTCGACGGCGCTCGACGACATCGTAGATCTGATTGATGATGCAGCCCGCGCCATCATCATCTTCGACGTCAAGGAAACTACCGATTACGCGCGTGATTTCGCCGATGTGCTGGAGCGCATGGCGGAGCAGCTCAAGGAAATTGTTTCTACACTGAAGCGGCCGAAAAATGTGACGCAGCGGCTGGTCGAGATTCATCGCCTCGAAAATGAAGGCGACGATATTTATCATGCCGCGATCGCCGAACTGTTTCACGATCCGCCGGACGCTTTAACGGTGCTGAAGTGGAAAGAGGTGTACGAGAAGCTCGAAGCCGCGGTCGATCGTTGCGAGAACGTGGCTAATATTATTGAGAGTGTGATTATTAAGCATACTTAGTAGCCATCTCACATGACCGCAACTCTGGCCTTCGTCATCATTCTCGTCTTCCTGGCGCTTGTCTTCGACTACATCAACGGCTTTCATGATGCCGCGAATTCAATCGCCACCGTTGTCTCGACGCGCGTGCTCTCGCCCGGTCTCGCCGTAATCTGGGCCGCGTTCTTCAACTTCATCGCGTTCGCAATTTTCGGCACGCGCGTGGCTAAGTCGATTGGCGACGGCGTGCGCATGGATCTCATCACGCCCGAGCTGCGACTTTACGTGCTGCTCGCCGCTTTGCTCGGGGCGATTGTCTGGAATCTCATTACCTGGTATTTGGGACTGCCGACCTCGAGCTCGCACGCGCTGCTCGGCGGTTACGCCGGGGCCGGTGTTGCTGCGTACGGTGGCGTCAGTGGTCTGTTAAAGACTGACGTGTGGCTGCGCACTCTGAAGTTCATCGTGCTCTCGCCGCTGATCGGCATGTTGTTGGGATTCACGTTGATGGTGCTGGTCTACTGGATCTTTCGACGGTTTTCGGCGTCGCGCGTTGACAAGATCTTTCGTCGCGGTCAACTTTTTTCGGCCGCAGCTTTTTCGTTGGGCCATGGTGGTAACGACGCGCAGAAGACGATGGGCATCATCACTGCCGTGCTCACCGCGGGTGGCGTTTGGGACCTGGCGTATGGACCGGATGGAAGCTTGCCGAAGATACCCACAGCTGTCGTTCTGTCAGCACACGCAGCGATCGCTTTGGGTACGTTGTCCGGCGGCTGGCGTATCGTCCGCACGATGGGCACACGCATCACGAAACTCAAACCGGTCGGCGGTTTTTGCGCTGAGAGTGCGGCGGCGCTGACGCTCGCGTACGTCACGCTCACCGGCACGCCTGTTTCAACCACTCACACGATCACGGGTTCGATCGTCGGCGTGGGCGCCACGCGCAGATTGTCGGCAGTTAAGTGGGGCGTCGCTGGCCGCATCGTCTGGGCCTGGATCCTAACCATCCCCGCCGCTGCCCTCGTCGCCGCCGTCTCCTACTGGATCGTCTCGACCATTCACAAACTCGCCAGCTAAGCCACAAAAAGGCACACAAGTCACAAAAAAACTATTTCAACCCAGTAACCGCTTGATAATGACACCTGTAAGGTAAGCAAGCGAGGCAGCGATACCGCCAACGAGCAATGTTGTAAAACCGGAATGCCACCACGACGAAGTGGACCATCTGCTCTTGATTGAGCCGATCACAAAGAAAACGATTCCTGTCAAAAGTACGGACGATGTAAACGAGTGTTCGGTGCTAAATAGGTAAGGTACCAACGGAGACAACCCGCAAATCAGAAACGCAGTAAACGTGCAGAGCGCCGCAATCCATGGTGAACGTACCGCATGAGGTAATCCATATTCGTCCATCAGCATCGTTTGGACCCAACGCCCACGATCGGCCGTTATAAGTTCGACAATCCGCTCAAGTTCCTCGCCTTCAAATCCCTTTCGTGCAAAAATCTGCCTGACTTCTTCTCGCTCACCTTCCGGCGCGAGGTCGATGTGACGATTCTCGATATCCCGTAATCGTCGCCAATCGTCATGTTCCGATTTAGTACCGAGATAGTTGCTGGCCGCCATCGAGAATCCATCAGCAAACAGATTCGCAAATCCCAGCGCCAGGATTATCCAGTTTGAAAGCTGGGCGCCGGCAACTCCCGTCACAACAGCCAGCGTAGTCACCGCCCCATCGATACCACCATAGATCCAATCGCGAAGATAATTGTGTTTTGGCCCACTCTCCAGACGTCGCCGAATCGCATCCGGTGAATGCTCGTGTTCCATGCGTCCAGTCTGGCGGATCGGGTTTGTGCCTGCGGATAACATAGTCACGTTGAGTTGATAACCTTTTCGATATGAGAGTTTCAGATCTGAGTGTGCCTGAAACTCACGGATGCGAACATTTAACAGGGGCCACCCATTGCTTGAGCCACATCCAAAAACTACGTAAGCAATCCAGGCACCGCCAGGTTGGTTAGCAGAGTTAAGCTAAACCAACGGAATAACCAATCCAGTGCGGGCTTTCGCGCTTTGGTTGGTGAACTTTCCGCAATCGACTCGAGTCCAGACCTTAGTTTCTTCCACATTTCTTAAGACCTGCTCGGCACGTACGTTGCGATTGCGAGACTGTGATCTTTCTCGACCCTCGGTCGAAAGCGTTTACAGGAGCGTGTGCAATGAGTGATTTCGACGAAGCTGATACCTGCGAACTGTCAGACAACACTCGACGCACTTTTTGCACTCAATTAATGTTGAGTTCTGCAGGGCTATTGTTGGCGTCCTCTAAACCAACCAAAGCGGCAGTCGCGCAAGAGTCGATTGCATACCCGCCGAGGAGGATCGAAGGTGCAGAGACATTGCTGCCTGGATCCTGTCTCTACTTCAACTATCCCACCAGAAACGATCCGGCTGTGCTCGTACGAACGAGTGATAGCGAATACAACGCGTACAGTCGCAGATGTTCTCACGCGGGATGTTCCGTGGATTTCGATCCGTCGAGTAGATGTCTGAAATGTCCCTGTCACCGGGGGACATTCGATGCCCGCATGGGCTACGTGATGTTTGGTCCACCGCGTCGGCCGCTCGATTCAATCATTTTACAGGTGCGCGCCGGCGGACAGCTTTGGGCTACCGGCAAGAGTTTTGGCAGAGAGGGTGAAGTGATCACCCTGGTCGTCGAAGGAGGTGACTGAAATGAGAAACAGTGTAGATAAATCCAGAATTAGTATTGGCGAAGTGATTTTCCTGCTAATGGGCATGCTCTTATTACTTGCTTTGGCGCGCATTGCCACTGGTCAAAGCGAAGCTTCGGGAACAAGAAGTCTCAAGTCTCAGGCGCAAGTCCAGCAGCCGCTTTACAGAGAATATCGCGGTGTGCGTCTCGCCATGACGGCGGCGGAAGTGAGAGCGAAACTCGGCGAGCCGGCGTTGAAAAGCGACGAACAGGATTTCTTTGTTATCTCGGCAAATGAAACAGCCCAGATTGCTTACAACGCGGCGCAAAAAGTGATGACTATTTCGACGGATTATGCCGGCGGCGGTGTCGGTGCGCCCGATTACAGAACCGTTGTCGGTGAGGGAATGTTGCTGCAACGACCTGATGGAACTGTGTTTAAGATGGTGATGAACGATGCGGAACGCTTCTGGGTGACATACAGCCAGAGTGCTACGACACCGTCCATTGTCACGATCACAATCGGCGCATACAAGTAAAAAGCAACTTCAACGGTCGCGATCGGCTGTGTACTTTCAACGAAGCTTTGCCTCAAAAGTCGGCAGTTGCCCAACGGTTGCAGGCTGGATTTTTAAGGAGTGGCACCGAGGGAACTTTTCACTTTTGAAACTGAATTGCTGCCCCCATTAGCGACCCAGATGTGAGCGCCGTCAAAGGCAAGCCCAACCGGACTGCGGCCTACCGTAAAAGTTTTAAGCACCTTGCCGGTCTGTGGATCGATCTGTGAAACGGACCGGCTGCCATAGTTTGCGACCAGGACGTAACCGCCGAAAAAGGCAATGCCTGCTGGTCCATCCTCTACCGCAATCCTGTCCCTGACAGATCCGTCTGCGTTTAATCGCAGTACGCTCTTGCTATAAAAGTTAGCCACCCACACATTCACGCCATCGAACGCAATGCCTGTCGGTTCTCGTCCTGCGCTAAATGTTCCAAGATTGGCGCCATCGTCCGCACGGAGCTTCGTCACGCTGCCGCTGTTGTTGTTGGCGACCCAGATATGGTTGCCATCGTAAGCAAGCGCCACGGGACGCGTGCCTACTCGGAATGTGCAACTCGCCCCATCACTCAGACGCAGCTTAGATACAGTGCCGTCCTCACCGTTTGCGACCCAGATGCTATTGCCATCGAAGAGTAATGCTTCGGGACTCCGACCTACTTTTATCGTTTCTACCAAACTGCCGTCGCTTGCGCGGAGCTTCATTACGTTATGACTGAACTTATTTGCGACCCAAATGTTCTCACCGTCATAAGCGAGAGCGACGGGCTTGCTGCCTGTGGGAAATGTTCCCAGGTTTGACCCGTCGCTCGGGCTAAGCTTCATTACAGTGTCGCCAAGTTGGTTTGCGACCCAAATGTTTGCACCGTCAAACACGATGGCATCTGGATTTCTGCCAACCGCAAACTCGGTCTTTTGAGTCACCGTAGCTTGCGCTTGTTTCGTCGTGTCTGCCTGTGACTGTGCGGTGCAAACACTCGAAACCATCATGGCAAATACCAAAGAGGACAGAAGCCGTAACGCCCCACGTCTTGCAAACGCTTTTTCTTTCACTTCTGTCCTCCCTGGTCTTGACGTTTTCGCCTGCTACGTTTTCGAATGCTTGTGGCCTGACTCTCCACTCATTGCCTTATCCAGTTCTGCACGAGGGATTGGCTTGCCATCCGGACCATACATCCATTGGATGCACTCGGCGATCCACGGAGCATTGGCCCTGCCGGGAAACATGGCCCACCAGAGCCGAGCCTCGTTGCCATACTTGACCATGCCCGTATGGTTCGTCAGGTCCTGATCAAGCTTGGCCTTCGCATCCTTAAAGCCAAGACTGCGCCGGAGCGTATTGATCTCATCGGGTTTTCCAGTCAGGAAGGTCCAGCCCGGTTTGATGTGATGCTCCTTCACATACTGTTTCAACTTGGCGGGCGTATCTTCTTCAGGTTTGAGAGTGATCGAATACATGAAGATGTCGCGCCCGATGTGATCTCCTAACAGCTTTTGCACTCTCTGTAGATTCATAGTGATCGGCATGCAAATACCTTCACATTTTACATACATGAAGTTGATCACGACGATCTTGTCTTTGATTAAGTCATCATAGAAGTGGACTTTCTTACCTTCGTGCGTGGTCAGCTCGAAGTTTGGGAAATACCGCTTCTGTAGCTTTTCACGTGGTGACTCCGAAGTCGTGAATACCTTCTTATCGCTACCCGAACTGACTGACTGCGCCACCGCCCCAATAGCAACGGGCGCTACCGCCAATGTCGTCAGCATCGTCCTTCTGCTTAGCCGAGACATACTTTTTATCTCCTTCCATAGCGGTTAATTAACTCTGACGTTCCTCGCATTGGCCGCACGTCAGTGGTGGCTACCACAATCCTCGTTATCGTTACCCACGTCATCAATGTCAAACCTCAACATCATGGCGTGATCTTCGTGGATTGTGTTGTGACAGTGCATCGGATAGCGTCCGACAAAGTCGCGGAAACGGAAGTAGATCCTAACGTCGTCTCCCTCGCCAAGTCGGATAACGTCCTTGCGTCCGCGCTCGATGAGCGTCGGTTGGTTTCTATTGCGTTCGAGAACTTGGTGTTCCTCGAAGTGAATGTGGATCGGATGCGACCAATCGCGTCCGCCCGAAAGCTCCCAGATCTCAGCCGTGTTGCGCTTCACTCTGAAGCGAACATCATTGCAGTCGAACAGTTCGCCGTTAATTACCCATTGACCATTGTCTCGGTCGAAGTCGAAGCACCGGGTAATTCGTTCCGTCACGCGCGTTGGCACCTGGTAGAACGTGGGATTGGTGGCCGGGTTGACGCTGTTGTCTGTCACTGTGTCAGACACCACGCGAAACTCGAGTACCTTCATCCCCTGGCCGGCAGGAAAGATATTGTTCGTCGGTCCCGTGCCATCGCATTGCTCCAGACGATTCTCCAGGTGAATGATGCTTCCCGGAGCGAAAGACGAGAAGTCGACAATCACGTCCATGCGCTCGGCCACAGCTATCATGAGCCCAGTCGTTGTCTGCACTGGATTCTTCAACAGATTGCCGTCGTTGGAAATGATCCAGAACGGATGGTTGGTCAGGTTCGACTTGGTGAGATAGAACCGATAGAACCGTGATGGTCCACCGTTTAGCCAGCGAAAACGATAACGCCGTCGCTTCACTTCGAAAAACGGCTGGATTTTTCCGTTCACCAGAAACTTGTCGCCCAATATCCCATCTCGATTGGCAAGATCGAAGGTGAGAATTTCGTCCTCATCGAAATTCTTATCGTTGAACATCATCGGGATGTCGAAGTCTGGAAAGGTTGGCAGCTTAAACCCGGTGTTCTCGTTGCCAGTGTCAAAGTCATTGAAGAGGAGATAGAAACCAGCGAGGCCTTTGTAAACGTTTTGAGCGGTGAAATCGACTCGATGGTCGTGATACCAAAGCGTGCTCATCGACTCGCGTATGTCACCGGTAGGTGGATGGCTTGAAGCAAAGCCGGCAAGTACGTTTGGGTAATGCTGGTCGTAAAATTTTCCCTGAGCGAAAAAGTCGCACGGGAAGCCGTCTGATTCTGACGGGGTGTGCCCGTTGTGCAAGTGAGTGGAAACGGATTGTATTCCGAAGCCGCCGTTGTCGTTTGGTAAATCATTGAAGTTCCGAACGAGAATCGGCTCACCGTAACGTGCGACATAAGTCTGGCCAGGAACTGTACCGTTAAAAGTCCAAAGTCTCTGTAAGGGGTAATCCGGGTGCATACTGATTAGCGCCTCTCTCTGATGCACCTCGTAAAACTTCACCGGTGGAAGCGTGGTCAAGGCCTGGTGATTGCGTGTTCGCGCCTCGCCGGCGGCAGTGTTTGGAGCCACTGTCGGGGCCGGGCTGAGTGACGGAACTGGTTGAGCAATCGGAGGAATGGGTAGTGGTTCGACGAACGGGGTAGTTGGCGGACTCACGGGCGTCCCGTTTCCGCCTGATCCGTCGCGCCATCTATTATCGCAGTCGCCGCTGAACTGGGCGCGTGCGCTCAAACCGTTTTTCTGAATCAGGTAACCGGCGCTTGTTAGAAGACCAGCCTTGATCATGTCACGACGACTCAAACGCGCTGCGATGATCTCGCGCCTGTTCTTCGCGGCATTCTTGATCTCCCTCTCGCGCCTTCTGTTTCTTTTCGAGATGTAGGCCATAGGGATCTCTCCTTTGAGACTGCTTGGCACAGACTAGTCCGGCCAAGGATTGGGTTGGTGAACCTTAGAAATGATTCGCTTGCAGAAGCGGTGCGTGAAATGAACGTAAAACAGACTGCTTTGCGCCCCCTGATTGCTGGCGCAAACAGTGCAAAGCGCTGACCCGAAATGCCCGGGGGAGTTTTAGGAATCGGGGCAAATCATTAAGCCGCAATGACCCCTAACCCTATGCCAAACGCCCTGAATGTCAACTTACTTGAGTTGGCCGATCTTGCTATTTTTGGGCGGAATTGGCTGCGATGAAACTAAATTTGTTTCGAATCTCTCTTGAACTGCGGTCGTTCATCTCGAACTAATTTCGCGCCGCTGGTGTCGCAGAAAACAACGCGCGTCGGAGTGCGACGTCGCGTGGATCGCCTCCCATCGTGGTGCTTTTGCGGTTTGGCACATACGCGTATCCGATTTGTGTTTCCGGATCGGCAAAACCGAGCGAACCTCCGGCGCCAGGATGGCCAAACGAACTAGCGCTTCCGAATGGGAATCCCGCATTTGGTTTCATAAACCCGAGTGAAAACTCCGCCTCACCTCTAATGCACTCGTCAAAAAAACCATGCGTTGCGGGAACCGCAGGTGCGGTTAACTCCTGCATGGTCTCCTTGCGCAGCCTTAATTCTGTTCCTCCGGTGGCGAACACACTGTAGGCTTTTGCGATGGCGCGTGCCGTACCGACTCCGCCTCCGGCCGGAATCTCGAGATTGCGCGGATAGATGCATTGCTCGTCATGGGCCAACTCGGATCCCATCAGCGCTCTGCGGATATTCGAACGAGGGTTCCAAACGGCCAACGCCATCTTGAAAGGGAAACCCAACACCATCTCGGCGAAACTCGGATCGACAAGCGGCGCGAGTCTTGAGTCAGGAATCGATTGCGGCAGGCGGATGTAGAAGTCCAGCCCCAACGGCGTGGCTATTTCATCCTGAAAGATTTGACCAAGAGTGCGATGCTGTGGATCAATCCGGCGGAGCAGCTCGCCCTCGTAAAATCCCAACGTGATGGCATGATAAGCCTGCCGTGTTCCCGGCTTCCACGCGGGTTTCTGCCGCGCCAGAATCTCTCCGAGCTGGCCCAAATCGGCGACTAAAGTTTTATTAAGCGGTTGATCGAGCGCGAACAGCCCGGCCTGGTGGGCCAGGAGTTGCCGCACGGTGATTTTCTCTTTTCCATTCTGCGCAAACTCGGGCCAGTACGTGCATACCAGCTCATCGTAATTCAGCCAGCCTCTCGAATGTGCCACCGCCAAAGTCATAGCTGAAAGGCCTTTCGTAGCTGAGTAGACCAACGCCATTGTGTTTTGTTCCCAGGGCTCGCCGGTCGTCTTATTTCGCATACCGCCCCAGAGATCAACGACCTTTTCACCTTTGTGGTACACACAACACGCCGCACCAATTTCGCGCCGGCGCGCGAAGTTCTCGGCAAAGGCTTCGCGTACTGCCTCGTAACCACTGTTCACAAAGCCGTGAATCTCGGTGCCAGTTGAAGCCGCCCTGGATCGTGCGTGTCTTCCTTTTTGCACGAGAACGTAAGCTGCACCGGCGGCAGTCAAACCGATCGCTGCTTTTGTAAGTGGATTTATTTTCATTTCGGTTCTTCCTTAGCGTCAGGCTTGCGTTAGTTCACGCGGCCGATGCTTTTTGCTTCAGTAATTTTCTTTCCTCGTCAGCAATGACGAGGGCTGTCTTGATAGCCGTGTCCGGATTGAGCGAGATCGACGCGATGCCCTGTTCAACCAGCCAGCGAGCGAACTCGGGAAAGTCCGAAGGTGCCTGGCCACAAATACCAATGGGTTTCCCAACTCGCTGCGCTTCGTCGATTACATCTGCGATCATGCTTAGGACAGCGCGATCGTTTTCATCGAATAGATGTGACACAGTGCCTGAGTCGCGGTCGATTCCGAGGACGAGTTGGGTTAAATCGTTCGAGCCAATTGAGTAACCGTCAAAGACTTTCAAAAACTCCTCAGCCATCGCGACATTGGCAGGCAGCTCACACATTGCGTAGATCTCGAGTCCGTCGTCGCCTTGTTTCAAGCCATATCGGGACATTACCTCAATCACGCGCTTTGCCTCGGAGACTGTGCGCACAAACGGGATCATGATCTTGATATTCGTCAATCCCATTTCTTTGCGCGCGCGTAGCAATGCCGCACACTCAAGCGCGAAGCCGCCGGCATAACGAGGATCGTAATAACGAGAAGCGCCTCTGAAACCGAGCATCGGGTTTTCTTCTTCCGGCTCAAACTCTTTGCCTCCGAGAAGACGAGCGTACTCATTGGTCTTAAAATCGCTCGTCCTGACAATCACGGGTTTCGGATAGAACGCGGCCGCAATGCGACCCACACCTTCGCTGAAGCGACGGACAAAAAAGTCACGTGGCGCTTCATCACCAAGGCGCGACGCGATCTCCTGGACCACGCCCGCATCTTTCAAATCTGGATAACGAGCCAGGGCCATCGGATGAATGCCAATGTGGTTGGTAACTATGAATTCCGTCCGCGCCAACCCCACGCCGTCGTTGGGAATGAATGACACTTGAAATGCGCGCGCGGGATCGCCGATCGTTAACATGACCTGTGTGCGTGTTCGCGGAATTCCCGCAGCGAGGATCCTGTCCACCTCAAACCCCACACGTCCGGCATAAACATGGCCCTCGGATCCTTCCGAACAGGCAACTGTGACTTCGTCGCCAGTTCGCAGCACTTCCGTCGCGTTTCCAGTGCCGACGATGCACGGGATGCCAAACTCACGAGACACAATCGCAGCGTGGGCGGTTCGTCCGCCCTGATCTGTGACGATGGCGGCAACTCGTCGCATCACGGGTTCCCAATCGGGATCTGTGAGTCGGGCCACGAGGACATCATCATTTTCGACTTGATGAAGTTCTCCTGCGTCCCGCACGACTCGGACCCGTCCGATTCCAATCTTGTCACCGACAGCCTGCCCG